>CAZOEB010000032.1:0-26693 GCA_964578685.1 uncultured Caulobacterales bacterium | reverse complement strand
CCTATGAGCGCCTGCGCCTCGAAGCGCCGCGCATGGTGAAGGACCTCCCCGCCGGCGGCCAGCGCCTCCTCCAGGACGCGCACGGCTTCCGCTCGACCCTCGTCAACGGCGTCGAGGTCGTGCACAACGACCAGGTGACGGATGCAAGGCCGGGGCGACTGGTGAGGTTTAATTGAGCGCCGGTGTAATCGGATCGACCAAGAGGTGGGCGGTGTTTACTCCGCAAACGGCCAGAATTTTGCGATTGATAGCCGGCACCTTGTTGGTGGCGTTCGGCGCGCTACATATAGTTGTCGGAATCGGATTTTGCGTCGCTGCCCTTCTGACGTCCGGATTTCTTGTGGTTTTGCCGATTGTGGCGATCCTCCTCTTTTTCGGTATAGTCTTCATCGTGCTCGGGGTTTGGCGCCTGCGCAGCGGAAAGCAACGTACAGGAAGCTTTTCTACGGCTGATAAGGCATGAACTTCACCTTCCGCACCGTCCCGAACGTCATCTTCGAGACCGGCGCCGCCGCGCGGCTCGGGGCGATCGTCAGCCAACGGATGAAGCGGCCCGTCGTCGTCACCGACAGGGGCGTCGTCAACGCCGGCCTCATCAACGCCGCGCTCGCCAGCCTCAAGGCTGAGGGGCTCGATTTTCACCTCTTCGACGGCATCGAGGCTGACCCGCCCGCGCGGGTCGTGCGCGCTTCGGTCGAGGCGGCGCGCGCGCATAAGGCGGACGGCGTCATCGGGTTCGGGGGCGGCTCGTCGATGGACACGGCGAAGATCATCGCCGTCCTGCTGAATTCCTCGCAGTCGCTGGAGGAGATTTATGGCACGGGAAACATCAAGGGATGGCGCGCGCCCCTCGTCCTTGTGCCGACAACGGCGGGAACGGGCAGCGAAGTCACCGACATCGCCGTCGTGACGACGGACGACGACCAGAAAATGGGCGTTCTCGGAGACCCGATGTTCGCCGATGTCGCGATCCTCGACCCCGCCCTGACCTACGGCCTGCCGCGGCCCGTCACCGCAGCGACCGGCGTCGACGCCATGGTGCACGCGATTGAGGCGTATACGAACCGTCACCGCAAGAACCCCGTCTCCGACGCGCTGGCGCGCGAGGCGCTGAAGCTCCTCGCCGCGAACATCGTCGAGGCGTGTGAGAACCCGTCGAACGAAGAGGCGCGCGCGCAGATGCTCCTCGGCTCGATGCTGGCGGGGCAGGCGTTCACCAACTCGCCAGTCGGCGCGGTGCATGGCATGGCCTATCCCCTTGGCGCGCTCTTCCATGTGCCGCACGGGCTTTCGAACGCGCTGATGCTGGAGCCGGTGTTGCGCTTTTCGGCGAGCGCCGCCGCCCCGCTCTACGCCGAGCTTGGCGACGTCATCGGCGCGAACGCGACCGGCGGCTATGCGGAGCGGGCCGACGCTTTCATCGCGAAGCTGACCGGAATCGTCGCCGCGACCGGCGTCGAACGGCGCCTCTCCGCGCTCGGCGTCTCGCACAACGACCTGCCGCGCATGGCAGAGGACGCGATGAAGGTCGAGCGGCTGATGCGCAACAACCCGCGCGAAGTCACCTATGAAGATGCGCTGCGGATGTATGGGGAGGTGTTGTAGGAACCGTCGGCGCGCATTTGGGGCGTTCCGTCCTGCGCCGCGCAGAAAGCTCTGTATCGACCTTGTCGCATCAGCGCCTTAGGGTGCGGATCCGGTAACTCGCAGGCGCAATTTTGGCTTCATCCTCGGCAATCGCTCTTGCCGCATTTTTCATCTTGAGCTTCGCCACCGCCTCCACCGGCGCCGTGTTCCGTCCGGGCGCGTGGTATGCGAATCTGAAAAAGCCGCGATGGACGCCGCCGAACTGGGCGTTTCCGGTCGTGTGGTCGGTCCTCTTCTGCGCGATCGCCGTCTCCGGCTGGCTGGTCTGGGAGGCCGCCGGCGTCACGGCATGGCCCGCATTGACCTTGTTCGCCGTCCATCTCTTGACGAACGCGGCCTGGTCATTCCTGTTCTTCGGCAAAAAGCGTCTCGACTGGGCGATGGCCGAAGTCATCTGCCTTTGGTTCATGATCGCCGCCGTGATCGCCGCCTTCGCGCCGTTCAGCAGGACGGCGGCGCTGTTGCTGACGCCCTATCTCGCCTGGGTGAGCGTCGCGGCGGCGCTGAACTTCCGTCTTCTCCAGTTGAACGGTCCGCGCGGTTCAACGGCCGCGTGACCGCCGTTCTGCGCGACGTCGGGGATAAGGCCCCGGGAGAGTTGCAGGGTCCGACGCGCTGCGCCACAAACCCCTAATCCCTTATCCCCAATCCCCAGTCCCCATGACCCGCGCCGCCTACAGACATCTCCTCCCGCTTCAGACGCGCTGGGCGGACAATGACGTCTACGGACATATCAACAACGTCGTCTATTATGGGCTTTTCGACACCATCGTGAACGAATATCTGATACGCGCGGGCGCGCTCGACATTCACGGCGGCGCGGTCATCGGCCTAGTCGTCGAGACGGGATGCAAATATTTCGCGCCGCTTGCATTTCCCGAAGCGCTCGAAGGGGGCTTGCGCGTCGCAAAGATCGGCAATTCCTCCGTGCGCTATGAACTGGCGATCTTCAGGGCGGGCGAGGAAAAGCCGGCGGCCGAGGGACACTTCGTTCATGTCTATGTCGACCGCGCGACAAGGCGGCCGGTCCCGCTTCCTGAGGCTTTTCGGCGGGTGCTGGAACGCATCGCCGTGTGACGCCGCGCCGTGACGTAATTCTCGGGAGGGCCTTATGCGAACCATTCATCGGCTGACGGGCGTATTGCTCGTTTTCTTCGGGATTGCGGCGCCGGAGATCATCGGCGCGCTGACGCCCGGTTATGATCCGCGCGCGGATTTCATCAGCGAGCTTGGGGCGCCGGGCGCGCCCTACGCCGCATTGATGAGCTATGGCGTCTTCGTACCCGTCGGGGTTCTGTGGGCGATCGCCGCGATGCTGCTCTGGCGCGCGCTGCCGCCGGGCGCCATGGGCGCCGCCGGGTCGATCCTTCTTCTCGCCAATGCGGTCTCCTACGCCGGCGCCGGTCTTTTCCCGTGCGACGCGGGCTGCCCCGGCGCGGGGTCGTTCGACCAGGCGATGCACAATCTTTCCGGCGCGCTCGGCTATTTCCTGACGCCGCCGGCGCTTGCGCTGATCGGCGCGCACCTGATCGGCAAGGGCCGCGCCGCCTTCGGCGCCCTCACCCTCGCCGTCGCCGCGCTGTCCGGCCTTTCCTTCATTGCGATGGCGTCGAACCTTGAAGGCGGTGCGGCCGGTTTGCAGCAGCGCCTCGCCGATTATCCGCTTTTCGTCTGGATGCTGATCGCTGCGGTCTTTCTGCGCCGGTGATGCGGCGGCGCCGCTTCTTGACGGCTGACCGGTTTTATTGTCGTGTCCATCATCGTCAGGGGCCCACCCTGACAGTAGCGTGTCGGGTTTCCTTGATGCCGGCGGCCATCCGTTTCCTTACAATTGCGATCTTTTCTTGCGCCGTGCTTGCAGGCTGCAGCGGCGGGTCTTCGCCCTCGCCCGCCCCGCCGGCGCCGCCGCCGCCGACATCTTCCGGCCCGACCTTCCAGGCCGGCGTGTTCGAACCGGCGCGCAATTTCATCAACCGCTGCCAGTCGCCGCGCAGCGGCGTCGACATCGAAGGCAACCGCTTTCCCGACGTGCAGGGTTCGACCCTTCTTGAAAACTTCTGGCTGCGCTCGTGGACCCACGAGACCTATCTCTTTCGCGACGAAGTCGTCGACCGCAACCCGGCGGACTTCTCCGACCGCATCGCCTATTTCAACGTGCTGAAGACCTTCGCGACGACGCCGTCGGGCCGCGAAAAGGACGAATTCCATTTCACGCAGGACACCGCGGAATTCCTCGCCGAACGCAATTCGGCGCCGACTGCGACCTATGGCGCGCGCTACATCGCTTTGCGCACGACGCCGCCGCGCGATTTCCGCATCGCCTATAACGAAGCGGGCTCTCCGGCCGCGCAGACCGTCGGCGGCCTTGAAAACCTGCCGCGCGGGGCGCGCATCCTCAGCGTCGACAATGTCGATCTCGTCAATGCGAACACGCAGTCCGAGATCGACATTCTGAACGCAGGCCTCTTCCCGGCGCGCGCGGGCGAGGCGCACAGCTTCGTCATCGAGGCGGGCGGCGTCACGCGCATGGTGTCGCTCGTCGCGGCGAACCTGTCGACGGCGCCGGTGCGCCTCACCCGCACGATCCCGACGCCGACAGGGCCCGTCGGCTACATTCTTCTCAACACGTTCAGCCCCTTCGCGACCGAGGACGCGATCGTCAATGCGGTCAACGCCGTGCGCGCCGGCGGCGCGGTCGATGTCGTCCTTGACCTCCGCTACAACGGCGGCGGCCTTCTCGCGATCGCGTCGCAGCTTTCGTTCATGGTCGCCGGGCCCGCGCGCACCAGCGGGCGCGCGTTCGAGCGGCTGCGCTTCAACAACGGCTTCACCGGCAACGATCCGGTCACCGGCCAGCCCAACACGCCGACGCCGTTTTACTCGACGGGCCTCGGCTTTTCGGTGACGCAAGGCACGGCCCTGCCGAACCTCAATCTCGGCCGCGTCTTTGTGCTGACGACCGAAGACACCTGCAGCGCCAGCGAGTCGGTCATCAATTCCTTGCGCGGGATCGGCGTCGAGGTCGTCCTCATCGGCGGGCGGACCTGCGGCAAGCCGTTCGGATTTTTCCCGCAGGACAATTGCGGCGTCACCTATTTCACGACGCAGTTCCAAGGCGTCAACGATCTCGGCTTCGGCGATTATGCGGACGGCTTCGCGGCGGCGAATTCTTCGAACCCCTTCGCGGTGAAGGCGCCCGGCTGCGCGGTCGCTGACGATCTCACCCGTCCGCTCGGCGATGAGAGCGAAGGCCTCCTCGCCGCTGCGTTGCAATTCCGCGCGGACGGGACGTGCCCGGCGCCGTCCGCGGCGAAAACGGCGGCGGCGGCGGAGAAAGGAGCAGAGGCGGGCCTCGCCCTCTCCGACACCGCGCCCGGCGGCGACGTCTTCGCCACGAACCGCGACATGACGCTGCCATGAGATTCAGCCTTGCATGCGCGCTGCTCGCCGCCGCCTGCGCGACAGGGGCGAGCGCCGCGCCGGCGCGGCTCGCCGACACGCGGGAGGATAACATCCGTACCCTGACGGCCGCGCTGGGCGAGGCGCTCGGCCGCGCGCGCGTCGAACTTGGCGCCGCCGATCTTGAAACCGCGACGGCGATCCCCGTCTTGCCGCCGCCGCTGAGCCCGCGCGAAGGGCGCAGCCTCGCGCAGCCGATCCTCTTCGACCTTGAAATCGACGACGGCGCCTGCGCCGCCGTCCGCCGCGACACCGGCGAGACGTTCCCGCTCAAGGGCGTGCGCTGCCGCGCGGCGGGGTGAAGTCTGCATCAGGTTTTAAGCTTATTTACATCCGTCACCCCGGGGCTCGCCGAAGGCGAGAACTCGGGGTCCACCTCTCCCCACGCGACAAGGATGGCCCCCGGGTTCCGCGCTTGCGCGCGGCCCCGGGGTGACGCAATTATGTTGGGTGACGGAAGCTTCCTATTCCCCCGCCGTCTCCGCCGCGATGTCGGCGAGAAGTTTGCGGATGTTGGCGAGCGGGGCGGCGTCCGCGGGAATTGCGTGGCGGCGCGCGACGTAGTCGATGTCGTTATAGAGAACGCGCGTTCGCCCGCTCTCTTCGAGAACCAGCATTTTAAGCGGCAGGTCGATCCCCGCCGTCGGCGCGATCTCCATCAGCGGCGTGCCGCCTTTCGGATTGCCGAAAATGTAAAGCGCGGTCGGGCGTAAAGTGAGGCCGGCGCCGGCGGCGTTCGCCGCATGGTCGATCTTGACCGACTTCAACTGCCGCGCGGCGAGCGCCGCCTCAAGCCGCGTGACGGTGTCGGCGAAGGAATGCGCGCTGTCGATCGCGATGAGACCGTCCGGCGCCGGCGCTTCCGGCGCCGCGTGCGCGCAGGCGGCCACGGCGAAGACCATCAAGGCGAGAACTGCTTTCATCATGTCGCTCCTTTATCCGCGCGCGCCGATCGTCGTTCGGTGCAGCAATCGTTCGTGTCCGGAATAACCGCCCGTCGCCATGTGAAGCAGCGCGCGGTTGTCCCACATCAGCAGCGTTCCTGCGCGCCATTTGTGCCGGTATTGAAAAGCATGTTGCGTCTGCCAGCGATAAAGATCGCCGAGAAGAGTCATGCCTTCCACGGGGTCCATGTCTTCGACGCCGATGATATAGCCCGCGCAGCCGAAGAGGGCCGCGCGGCCCGTTTCAGGATGTATGCGGATGAACGGGTGGTTTTGCGTCGCCAGCGCCTCATCTGACGGGCGGATGTCCATCGCGCGGCCTTTGTCATGCTCGCCATAGGCGCCCGCGCGTGCGTAGCCGGCGCGCGCGGAGTGGATGGCGCGACGCCCCTCGATGCGGGCGCGCAGGTCGTCCGGCATTTCTTCGAGCGCGCGATACTGGTTCGCGAACAGCGTATCGCCGCCGACGGGCGGGATCGTGATGCCGTAAAGGCAGGTGCCGGCGGGCGGCGTCGCCTGAAAGCTCCAGTCGGTGTGCCAGGCCTCCGCGAATATCGGCCCCGTTTCCGCCGCCGCGCGCGCGACTGCGATGATGTGCTTTCGCCCCGGAATGGGCGCGATGAACGGGTCTTCTCCGAAGGGCCCGAAGTAAAGCGTGAAGCGTTCGAGATCATCGTCGCTCATCCGCTGGTCCGGAAAGGCGAGGACGAGGTGTTCGAGCCACGCCGCGCGGATGTCGGCGATGACGGCCTCGCTCAAGGGCGCCGAAAGATCGACGCCGGCGACAGCGGCGCCGCAGGCCTCGCCGGACGGATCGACTTGCAACGCCATTATACTCGGCCGCGCATTTACGGTTATTCCTCCGAAAAAACGATGTTTCCCTGTATCACTTTCCAGATCTTATCGCGCCCGGTGATGACATAGAGATTGATCGAATGCTTCAGCGACGCCATTACGTGAATCTCTGTCGGATGTCCGGTCAGGACTTGCGAAACAGCGAGGCCGACAACTTGCGCGCCATCAGGAACGTCAGGCGGAGAGATCGTAAGGCAGGAATTAGTGAATTTCTTGAACCCCACGATATTCTCACCTGTCGGGTCGACATCATGTCGAAAATGGCCGCCGATAACGACGTCGCGGGCATTGTATGAAGCAGCCATCATATAGACGAGATAGCCGATCGTTTCGTCCGGAATGATGAGGGGCCTGTAAACGCTTGAGCAGCCGGAGCGCGGTTCTTTTAGGGCGCGTTCGCGCGCGCGGATCAACTTCAATTGCCCCTCGCCGATCAAATCGCCGTCTGCGAATTGAAGCCAATCCCAATCCGTGCCTCCTTCCTTTACGGTGGCTACGTAGAGCGGGGTGTAGCGCTCGCCGTCCTTGCGGTAGAAAAGCACGGAATAGACGTCTTCTCCGATCCGCTCCGCCAATACGTCATGCGCCTCCAAAGGCCGGTTCACTTTCGGCTTGAAGGATCGAGGCAGCGCTTCCATCGCCACCGACATGGCGCGATCCTGCTCGAACAAGAGCAGTCCAAGCCGCTGCGCCTCGCCGATTTCAGCGCGATATTCTTCCGCAGGGCCGGCGATGGCGGGCGCCGTGGCGGCGGCTGCGAGTGCGGCGCCGCACAGCCCCGAAATCGAAAGCCGCATGAGCTGCACGACCAATCCCCCTGCTCGCGTCTGGAAAGCCTAGGTCACTTTCAGCCTTAGTTCCATCGCCCGCAAGCCTCTGCTAAGCCCCCTCAAAACAAAGCATTTCCCCGGGAGGGCCATGCCCGTCATCGAATCAAAGATCGACGTTCGCTCCGAAAGCTTCGCGGCGAATGCGAGCGCCATGCGCGCCCTTGTCGAGACGCTGAAGGCCAATACGGCGAAGGTCGCCGAAGGCGGGGGGACGCGTTACGCGCTGCGCCACAAGGAGCGCGGCAAGCTGCTCGCGCGCGAGCGCATCGAGCGCCTTGTCGATCCGGGCGCGCCCTTCCTTGAGATCGGCGCCTTCGCCGCGTGGGAGATGTATGGCGGCGACCTTCATGCGGCGGGCGTCGTCGCGGGGCTCGGAGCGATCGCGGGAACAACCTGCATGATTGTCGCCAACGATCCGACCGTAAAGGGGGGCACCTATCACCCGATGACGGTGAAGAAGCACCTGCGCGCGCAGGAGATCGCGGCGGAAAATCGTCTCCCTTGCGTCTATCTCGTCGAATCGGGCGGCGCGTTCCTGCCCATGCAGGACGAGGTCTTTCCGGACAAGGACGATTTCGGCCGCATCTTTTTCAATCAGGCCAACATGTCGGCGGCGGGCATTCCGCAGATCGCCGTCGTGCACGGGTCCTGCACCGCCGGCGGCGCCTACGTCCCGGCGATGTCGGACGAAGCCATCATCGTGCGCCGGCAGGGGACGATCTTTCTCGGCGGCCCGCCGCTTGTCAAAGCCGCGACCGGCGAGATCGTGACGGCGGAAGAGCTTGGCGGCGGCGACGTCCACACGCGCGAGAGCGGCGTCGCCGATTACCTCGCCGAGGATGACGACCACGCGCTCGGCCTTGCGCGCCAGATCGTGTCACGCCTCAACTGGGTGAAGCAGGGATCGCTCGTCTCAGCCGAGCCGCGCCCACCCGCCTACCCCATCGAGGAGATCTACGGCGTCGTCGAACGCGATATCAGGAAGCCCTATGACGCGCGCGAGCTGATCGCGCGCATCGTCGACGCCTCCGTCTTCGACGAGTTCAAGCCGCTTTACGGCTCGACCCTCGTGACGGGCTTTGCGCATATTCACGGTTTTCCCGTCGGCATCCTCGCCAATAACGGCATCCTGTTCTCGGAGAGCGCGCTGAAGGGCGCGCATTTCATCGAGCTCTGCTGCCAGCGGAAAATTCCGCTCGTTTTTCTCCAGAACATCACCGGCTTCATGGTTGGAAAATCGGCGGAAGCAGGCGGCATCGCCAAGGACGGCGCGAAGCTCGTCACCGCGGTCGCGACCGCGCGCGTGCCGAAATTCACGATCGTCGTCGGCGGGTCCTACGGCGCCGGCAATTACGGCATGTGCGGGCGCGCCTACTCCCCCCGCTTCCTGTTCATGTGGCCGAACGCCCGCATTTCCGTGATGGGCGGAGAACAGGCGGCGAGCGTTCTGGCGACCGTGAAGCGGGAAGGTTTGCGCAAAGGCGAGGAATGGAGCGCGGCGGACGAGGAAGCCTTCAAGGCGAAAATCCGCGCCGATTACGACGCGCAGGGCTCGCCCTATTATTCAAGCGCGCGGCTCTGGGATGACGGCATCATCGACCCGGCGGAGACGCGCGACGTGCTGGGCCTCTGTATTTCCGCGAGTCTTAATGCGCTGGTCGAAGAGACGAAGTTTGGATTGTTTAGGATGTAAGAAGGGCGTGAATAGTGAATGGTCAATCGTGAATGGGAGGAAGGAATTCAATGCGAGTGATTGATTCAGGCGCAGCATGGCAATTGGCGCGGCTGGTGGCCATTCACCATTCACCATTCACCATTCACGTTTTTCCATGACCCCCAAACACCTCACCCTCACCATCGACTCTCGTGGACTTGCGCGCCTCACCCTCAACCGGCCGGAGGTGAAGAACGCCTTCAACGAGGACCTCATCGGCGAAATCGCCGATACGATCGGGCGCCTTTCCGCCGAGAAGTCCGTGCGCGTCGTCGTGATGACCGGGGCCGGCGATGCGTTTTGCGCGGGCGCCGACCTTTCCATGATGAAGCGCGCGGCCGGCTATTCCGCCGCGGAGAACAAGCAGGATGCGCGCCGGCTCGCGCATATGCTGAACGCCATCTATTCCTGCGAGAAGCCGGTGATCGCCCTCGTCAATGGCCATTGCATGGGCGGCGGCGTCGGGCTCGCCTCCGCCGCCGATATCGTCATCGCCGCGGAAGACGCGCTGTTCGCGCTTTCGGAAGTGAGGCTCGGTCTCGTGCCCGCCGTCATCTCGCCTTTCGTGGTGCGCGCGATCGGCGTCCGGCAGGCGCGGCGCTATTTCCTCACCGGCGAGCGCTTCGATGCGATGACGGCGAAGGCGATCGGCCTTGTGAACATGGTCTCAATGAGGGCGCAGCTTGAAGCGACGCTCGCCGGCGTCGTCGACAACCTCCTCGCTTGCGGGCCGAACGCGCAGAAGGAAGCCAAGGCTCTCATCCGCCTCGTCTCGCACCGCCCGATCGATGAGGCGGTGATGGAGGATACAGCCGCCCTCATCGCCCGCGTGCGCGCGAGCGATGAAGGGAAAGAGGGCGTCGCGTCGTTCCTGGAGAAGCGCAAACCGGATTGGGTGAAGGGGTGATGTCGGCGCTCCATTTGTTCCGTCACCCCGGGGCCGCGCGAAGCGCGGAACCCGGGGTCCATCTCTCGGACAACGGACGCGCACAGCATCGAATGACAGGAGATGGATTCCGGGTTCGCGGCTTCGCCGCGCCCCGGAATGACGGCGGTTTGGAGCTGCACTGACATGTTCAAGAAAATCCTCATCGCCAATCGCGGGGAAATCGCCGTGCGCGTCGCGAGGACCGCGCGGCGGCTCGGGATCGCCACCGTCGCGGTCTATTCCGACGCCGACGCCAAGGCCCCGCATGTGCGCGCCTGCGACGAGGCCGTGCGCATCGGCACGGCGCCGCCCGCCGACAGCTATTTGAAGATCGAGCGCATCATCGACGCGATGAAGCGCACCGGGGCGGAGGCCGTGCACCCCGGCTACGGCTTTCTTTCGGAGAATGAGCGCTTCGCCGATGCGCTTGAAGAAGCGGGCCTCATCTTCATCGGCCCGACGGCGAAGACGATCCGCGCGATGGGGTCGAAATCCGCCGCCAAGGACCTGATGGAAAAGGCGGGCGTGCCGACGACGCCCGGTTATCAGGGGGCGGATCAATCGCTGGAGACGTTCCGGCGCGAATGCGCGGCGATAGGATATCCGGTGCTCTTGAAGGCGACCGCGGGCGGCGGCGGCAAGGGCATGAAGATCGTGGAGCGCGAAGCCAATCTCGCCGAGCAGCTTGCGAGCGCGCAGCGCGAGGGGAAAAGTTCCTTCGGCGACGATCGCGTGCTCGTTGAAAAATACATTCCGCGCGCGCGGCACCTTGAGGTGCAGATCGTCGGCGACGGCAAGGGAAAGGTCCTCCACTTCTTCGAGCGCGACTGCTCCGTGCAGCGCCGCCACCAGAAGATCATCGAGGAGGCGCCCGCGCCGCGCCTTCCGGAAAACGCGCGCCGGCGCCTCCACGCCATCGGCGTCGAGGCGGGAAAAGCGGTCGACTATCGCGGCGCCGGCACGGTCGAGTGCCTCTATGATGGCCATGACGGCGTCTATTTCATGGAGATGAACACGCGGCTTCAGGTCGAACACCCGGTGACGGAGGAAATCACCGGCGTCGATCTCGTGGAGCTGCAACTGCGCGTCGCGGCGGGCGATGGCCTTGCGCTCGACCAGAAAGATATCCTCGAGCGGGGCCATGCGTTTGAGGCACGGCTTTATGCCGAGAACCCCGACAATAATTTCGCGCCGTCGATTGGTACGCTGACGACTTTACGCTTACCCTTCGAGCCGCGCACCGATTCCGGCGTCGAGGAAGGGCAGGAGATCACGCCCTTCTACGACCCGATGATCGCCAAGATCATCCGTCACGGAAATACGCGCGAGGAAGCGCTCGCCCGCCTGCGCGCGGCGCTCACGGAGGTTCGCGTTGCGGGGCTTGAGACCAATGCGCGCTTCCTCCACCGCCTCGCCGGCGACCGCGATTTCATCGCCGGCGACGTCTCGACGCGCTACATCGCCGAGCATGAGGAAACGCTGTTTGCGAAGCGCGCCGACGAAACCCGCGTGATTGCGGCGGCGCTCGCCGATTTCGTTCTGGCGGCGCCCGCGTCCGCCGACCCGTGGGCCGCGCTCCAGGGCTTCCGCCTCAACAAACCCGCGAAATGGGTGTTCTGGGTCACCGTCGCCGGCGAGGCGGCGATCGCGCGGGTGTTCGCGACGAATGCCGGTTACGAGGTCGAGATCGACGCGCAGGCGACGGCGGCGGGAAGAAGGAAGCGGGCGGATGGCCCCGCTCCCCCGCCTGCGGGGGAGCTGTCGCCGAAGGCGACTGAGGGGGCGCGGCGGTTCCGCTTCGCCGCCGCGCGCGTCGGCGCCGACATCCGCCTCACCATGAACGACGAAACCTTCCTCGCCGCCGTCGTCCCGCACGGGAGCGGCAAACGCGTCTTCATCGGCGCCGAGCACGCCGATATTCAGCACCCGGATGTTCTCTCCGGCGCGATGGGCGGCCATTCGGCGGAAGGCTCCCTCAACGCGCCGATGCCGGGCGTCGTGACCCTCATCAAAGCCAAGCCCGGCGAGCGCGTCGCGGCGGGCGACGTGTTGATGATCATGGAAGCCATGAAAATGGAGCACGCCATCAGGGCCCCCCATGACGGCGTCGTCAAAGCCTTCCGCGCGAAAGCCGGCGATCAGGTGAAGGACGGGGCGTTATTGGTGGAGTTTGAGGAGAGCGCTTGAGATAATCCTATGCGGCCGCTCACCATTGCGACCCTATTTCAGCCGTATCGACTTCGTTCGATCGTTCGAGGGGCGTCTCCTTGGTTCCTGATCGATCTTGGCTGGATGTCGAAGGGCGTCGATTGCACGACGCGGAATGGTCACCATGAGTGGTATAATATTGATAATCTCACGAGCGGTTGTTACCACTGCAATGTGACGGCGGATGGCCAACTCTGGAATCCGTCGTACACAGAGTAAGGTCCGCCCTACGCCCGCTTCTCCAACTCCTCGCGCACAAAGGCGACAAACGCCGGGTCCTCGCCCTGCAAGTTCGCCTCCACATAGCGCGCGAAGTCGGGGCGTTTCAGCCAGTAGGCGAAGAAGTCCGCCCACGAGCCCCAGCGACGGCCGCCCTGCCCTGACGGCGCGTCTTCATAGAGGAGGATGAACGCGCGCTCGAAGAGCGCCATCAGCATTTCGAAGTAAATCGCCTGGCGCCGGCGC
Source organism: uncultured Caulobacterales bacterium (assembly GCA_964578685.1). Lineage (GTDB taxonomy): Bacteria > Pseudomonadota > Alphaproteobacteria > Caulobacterales > Parvularculaceae > Amphiplicatus. Next base: position 13,643 of record CAZOEB010000032.1, on the reverse strand, counting down.
TGTTCGGGGCTGAGCCTTTCGCCCGATCCCGCCTCCGTCACGTCAAGCTCGGGATGGGCGAGCGCCGATTCCAGAAGCGCCGAATATTGCTGCGACAGCGCGACGTAGATTTCATCCTCGCGCTGTTCGATCTCCTTTTCCTCATTCGCCCGCTCGGCGCGCATTTCGCGCCAGAGCGCGAAGCCCGCGAGCGGCAGGCCGAGCACTGTCACGAGATAGCTGAGAAACTCAAAGGCGCGCAGCGTCGCGTCGTCGATCATGGGGAGGCTCCACGGTTTAAACGGCGGATAAAGAGAGTCGCCCGCAAATTGGAGCGCATCCCCTGAACCGCTCATCCCGGCGATAGCCGGGATCCACCTCTCCTTGCGAGCACAGGCGCCCATTGTTGCGCGCCTGTCGGCGCGCTGGATCCCGGCTTTCGCCGGGATGAGCGGGGTGGGCATTACGCGTTTGGGTTCGGACTCTGTTGACGCCGGCCCTCGCGAGGGACGACAATCCCTCCATGACCGCCGCAATCACCATCGTCGAAGTCGGGCCCCGCGACGGGTTGCAGAACGAGAAGGCGATCGTCAGCACAGAGACGAAAATCTTGCTGATCGAGCGTCTCGCCGCGGCGGGTCTCAGAACCGTCGAGGCCGGCGCTTTCGTCAGCCCCAAATGGGTCCCGCAAATGGCGGCGACCGACGAAGTTATGGCGAAGATCAAACGCCGTGCGGGCGTTTCCTACCCTGTGCTGACGCCGAACATGAAGGGCTATGAGGGCGCGCGCGCCGCGAAGGCCGATACGGTCGCGGTGTTCGGCGCGGCGTCGGAGAGTTTTTCGAAAGAGAACATCAATTGTTCGATTGCGGAGAGCCTCGACCGCTTCCGCCCGGTGATCGACGCGGCGACGGCGGACGGCGTTCGTGTCCGCGGTTATGTCTCCTGCGTCCTCGGCTGCCCCTATGAGGGCGACGTGCCGCTGAAAAACGTCGTGCGCGTCGCGCGCGCGCTCTTCGATATGGGCTGTTACGAGATTTCGCTCGGCGACACGATCGGCGTCGGCGCGCCGCGGCAAACGCGCGCGATGATCCGCGCCGTCGCCGGCGAAGTTCCGGTGACGGCGCTCGCCGGCCACTATCACGACACCTACGGACAGGCGCTTTCAAACATCTGGGCGTCGATCGAGGAGGGCGTCACCGTTTTTGACGCCTCGGTTTCTGGGCTCGGCGGCTGCCCCTACGCCAAGGGCGCCTCCGGCAATGTCGCGACGGAAGACGTCGTCTATTCGCTGCACCGGTCGGGGCTCGATACGGGCGCAGACCTCGATGCGCTGGTCGATATCAGCCGGCGGATTTCCGGCGAACTCGGCCGCAGGCCCGGCGGCAAGGTGACGCTGGCGCGGGCATAGGCGCTCATTGACACCGGCCGCTGCGCCCCAATACTCGCCCCATGACCGAAGCGATGGCGAAATCCTATCAGTCAGACGGCTACGCCGTGGCGCGCGCGATCGCGCCGCCGGCGATGGCGAAGAATCTTCTCTCCGTCATTCACGGCAGCATGATCCGTGATCCGAAGGGGTTGAAGAAATTCGAACTGACGGAGCCGCGCGTCAATGAGAAGGTCGGCTATGAATTTTATGGGGCCCGCCTTCCCTCCGTGATGGCGTTTCACTGGGGGCTGACGAAGCTCGCGAGCGCGATCGCCGGGCGCCCGCTCGTTCCCTCGTTCTCCTTCTTCCGCGTCTACATGACGGGCGACCGCTTGCTCGTCCATTCCGACCGGCCGTCCTGCGAACATGCGCTGTCGCTGTCGCTCGGCTACAGCGACAACATCGTCTGGCCGCTGGAGCTTGGCGAGAAGCGCTATGATTACGCCGATCTCGCCGACCGTCCGAAAGAAGAGACCTTCGGCGAGGACGTCTATCGCACCGTGATGCTCGACCCCGGCGACGGGCTTTTTTATCGCGGCGTCAATTTGCGCCACGGCCGCATGCAGCCCAATCCCAATCGCTGGTCGGCGCATCTTTTTCTGTTCTGGGTCGATATGGAGGGCGAGTTCCAGGACCTCGCCTTCGACCGCATGACCTTCAACGAGCGCGTCGACTTCCCGCCGCCGCGGTGACAACGGGGAACATTCAATGAGACTTTCTGCCAAGATCGCTCTCGTCACCGGCGCCGCGCGCGGGATCGGCGAAGCGGTCGCCGCCGCGTTCGTGCGCGAGGGCGCGCACGTCATCCTGACCGATATTGACGAAGCCGGCGCCGCGGCCGCCGCCGCGCGGCTCGGCCAGCGCGCAGAGCGGCTCGACGTGCGCGAGGAAAGGGACTGGATCCGCGTCATCGACGGCGTCCTTGCGCGCGAGGGCCGGCTCGACATTCTCGTCAATAACGCCGGCGTCACCGGCTTTGAGGGCGACATGCGCCCGCACGATCCCGAACATGCGAGCCTTGAAGACTGGCGCGCCGTCCATGCGACCAATCTCGACGGGACTTTCCTCGGCTGCAAGCACGCCATCCGCGCGATGCGCAAGCAGGGCGCGGGGTCGATCATCAACATGTCCTCGCGCTCCGGCATTGTCGGCGTTCCGGGCGCGAGCGCCTACGCCTCGTCGAAGGCGGCGATCCGCAACCATACGAAGTCCGTCGCGCTTTATTGCGCAGGCGAAGGCCTCAATATCCGCTGCAATTCGGTCCACCCCGCCGCGATCCTGACGCCGATGTGGGAGCCGATGCTGGGCGAGGGCCCGGAGCGCGAACAGCGCATGAAGGATTTCGTCGCCGAGGCGCCCTTGAAGCGTTTCGGAACGCCGGAGGAGGTCGCGGCGATCTGCGTTCTCCTCGCCTCCGACGAAGCGGCCTATATGACGGGCTCGGAGATCCACATCGATGGGGGCATCCTTGCAGGCTCCGCCGCTTCGCCGGCGCGGGAATGAGCCTGCGCGGGTAGGCGCGACGGCGCGAGACGTGCTATTCCCGCCGCCGTCAGTTGCGTCTTCCGGCGGCGCGCGCCGCCGATGAAACCAGAATGAGGAAACCGCCTATGTCTGCTGCTGATGATAAACGCGACCAACGCTGGCGCTCTGACGGCGGATTGTTGTGGCTGGCGATCGCGCTCCCTTCGATCATATTGTTGTCGCTTGTCGGCTTGCAGATGCTGTGGAGCCAGCAGGCGGACCGTCGCGCCGCAGCCGCGCCCGCCGCGGAGCCGGTCGCCGAAGCGGCCGCCGAACCCGCGCCGGAGGCCGCAGCGGCCGAGCCGGCCCCTGTCGCCGAGGCGCCGGCGGAATTCGTCCGCAATTTGGGCGGCGTCGAGCTGCGCGGCGCGGCGGACGGGGTCGAGTCAAAACTCGTCAGCTTCATCGAGGCGGGCACGGAACCTTGCACCGATCCTCAGTGCTGGTTCACCTTCGACCGGCTGACCTTCAAATCGGGCTCCGCCGAGATCGACATGGAAAAGTCCGCCGCGCAGATCGAGAACATTCACCGCATTCTTGAGGCGTTCCCGACCGTAAAGCTGAAAATCGGCGGGTATACGGATAATACGGGCTCGGACGAAACCAACATGGCGCTGAGCGAGGCGCGCGCCGAAGCCGTCGTCGCCGCGGTCGCCGCGCTCGGCTCTGACCCCGCGCGCATGGACGCCGAAGGCTACGGGCCGCAATTCCCGGTCGCGACCAACGACACCGAAGAGGGGCGCGCCCAGAACCGCCGCATCGACGTGCGCGTCCTGCAGCGGTAGGGATTAGGGATTAGGGATAGGGCCGGCGGCGACGCCGGCCCTTTCGTTTTTTTGCAACCCCGTTTCCGAATATCTACGTCCTCTCCGCGTCCGCCGCTTCGAAGAACGCAATCTGATCCTGGCGGGCTTTCTCAAACGCCGGGCGCGCGAGAACGCGCGCGACGTAAGACTTCAGCGCGCTGAACTTCTCAAGTTCGCCAAGTTCGCCAGGAACGCGCAGCACGTCGGCCATTAGGAGATCGGCGACGGTGAAGCGCCCGGCGGCGAGCCAGTCGCGCGCCGCCAGCACCGCTTCGAGCCTTTCGAAGCGCTGCGTCATCCAGCCGGCGAGCGGATTTTCGGGCGGCTTTGCGAGGCTGATGAACCACCACGGGACTGTCACCATCTCTATCGAGTTGAGCGCCGCGATCAGCCATTGCTGTGTGTCGGCCTTCTCTTGCGGACCCTGCGGCATCAGCGCGTCGCTCTTCTCCGCAATGCGAAAAAGGCAGGCGCCGCTTTCAAAGATGCGAATGTCGCCGTCGTCGAGGAAGGGAACCTGCGCGAAGGGCTGTCGCGCAAGGTGTTCGGCGCCGCGCGCGTTAAACGGTACGGCGTCGACGGCATAGGCAAGCCCCGCCTCCTCGCACGCCCAGCGAAGACGCAAATCACGCACATAGCCGCGCGGGCCCTTGGGGACCCAGTCGTAGGTCCATATGGTGAGAGTAGTCGGCATTGGCGTTCTCCCTGAACGAGGCGCGAATGGCGAATGGGGAATAGAGAATAAACATCCTTTGCTCCACTCCCCATTCCTCATTCCCTAATCCCTAGTCCCCAATCCCCTGCCCCTCTACTCTCCCCATCATGAGGGGCGTCTTCGAATCCGGCCTTCCCGGCGGGCGCGTGCGGCTGAGGCATGCGGTCTGGTTCATCAGGCACGGGCAGACCGACTGGAACGCCGAGCGGCGTTATCAGGGCCACGGCGACATTCCGCTCAACGACACGGGGCGCGCGCAGGCCGCGCGCAACGGCGCGGCGCTGAAAGACGTCGCCTCCGCGCGCGCCGTCTTCATTTCAAGTCCGCTTATCCGCGCGACCGAGACGCTGGAGATCGTGCGCGAGGCGATGGGCCTGCCGAGGAAGCGCTACGCCCTCGACGACCGCCTTATCGAAATCGATCTCGGCGACTGGAACGGCAAGACCTATGAGGAGGTCGCATCAGAAGACCCCGGCGTGCATGAGCGGCGGGAGAAGGAAAAACGGGCGTTCCGCACGCCGGGCGGGGAAAGCTACGCCGAAGCGGCGCGGCGCGTGCGCGACTTCCTCACAAGCCTCGACCGCCCGGCCGTCATCACCGGGCACGGCGCCTCGGGACGGATTCTCCGCGCCTATCTCCTCGGCCTCAAACCCTCGCGCACGCCGCACCTGCCGGCGCCGCAGGACAAGGTCTTCGAGATCGCGAGGGGCCGCGAGCGCGAGATCTGACTTTCTATTCCTTGATGCGGGGTTTGACCGCGCAGGGTTGGCGCCGGCGCCCGAACGCGACCGCGCCGGCGAAGCCGAACGACAGGACGGCGACGACAAGAACAGCGATCCAGTCAGGCGCCACGATCAGCCTCTGCTTCCAAGCATCACATTTTAGTCACGTCCGGCGCCGTCGCAAGGCGCGCGCCAGGGGCGACACCCGCGCTGCGGCGCAAATAGCGCAAGCGTGAAAAAGCGTCGCAATGCCGACAAACTTTATCGCGCGCGCGCCGCAATCACGTTACATTATATGAATCGAGCGGTGCGGCCCGGAAATTCGCCGGAGAGGGGCGAACTTCAAAACAAAATTAAGGGCCGGCGCGTTAACTATATCCGGGGCCAGAGCGGCCGGACGCTCGGCCTTCGGGGTTGATGGGGCGCCTTCCGGCGAAGTCACGGAGCGAAAAGCGCAAGCCTTTCAAAGCTGAAGTACGAGTAGCCGCGGGTAAGACATGGCCGGGAAGTCTCGCCAGACGCAAGGAAGCCCTGAAGGGGGCGATGCTTGCGAAAACGCCGCCGGCGCCCACATCGAAGGATGGGCGCTTGGCGACCCCGCGACAGCGCGCGACGTGACCATGAAGACGCCGACCCGGAGAAACATCCGGGCGGGCCTCGGGAGAGGGACGGTTTGGGGCGGGGATCAGGACGATCCGCGCCTTTTTTATTTCCGGGCGCTGCTCGCCAGCGGCCGGTTCTTCGGCGGCGGGAAAGCGCGCGTGAGCGGGCGCGCGTAACAGAGCGAGTGAGACCACCATGACGGACAAGTTCGACGTTTTCGACCTCTTCTCGGAGAGCTACACGCGGGTGAAGCAGGAGGCGATGAGCCTCAGGGATTACCTTCTCGCCGCGCGCGACGACGCGATGCTCTACGCCTCGCCAGCCGAGCGGATGGTGAAAGCGATCGGCGAGCCGGAGCTCATCGACACGTCGAAAGACCCGCGCCTCAGCCGCATTTTCTTCAACCGCACGATCCGCCGCTACAAGGCGTTCGAAGGCTTTTACGGCATGGAGGACACGATCGAGCGGATCGTTTCCTATTTCCGCCACGCCGCGCAGGGCTTGGAGGAAAAACGCCAGATCATCTACCTCCTCGGCCCCGTCGGCGGCGGCAAATCTTCGCTCGCCGAGCGCCTGAAAGAGCTGATGGAGGTCAACCCCATCTACGTTTTGAAGGCGGGCAAGGAAATCTCCCCGGTCTTTGAAAGCCCGCTCGGCCTATTCCAGTCGGAAGAATTGCGCTCCCTCCTCGCCGACAAATACGGCATCGAGAAGCGCCGCCTCGGCAGCGTGATGAGCCCGTGGGCGGTCAAGCGCCTCGACGAATTCGGCGGCGACATTTCGAAGTTCGAAGTGGTGCGGCTCTTCCCCTCGAAGCTCCGCCAGATCGGCATCGCCAAGACCGAACCGGGCGATGAGAACAACCAGGACATCTCCGCGCTGACCGGCAAGGTCGACATCCGCAAGCTCGAACATTTTTCGCAATCGGACTCAGACGCCTATTCCTATTCCGGGGGCCTCTGCCGCGCGAACCAGGGGCTTCTTGAATTCGTCGAGATGTTCAAGGCCCCGATCAAGGTCCTTCACCCGCTCCTCACCGCGACGCAGGAAGGCAATTATGTCGGCACCGAGAGCCTCGGGCCGATCCCCTTCAACGGCGTCATCCTCGCGCACTCGAACGAGAGCGAGTGGATTCAGTTCCGCAACAACAAGAACAACGAGGCGTTCCTCGACCGCATCAGCGTCATCAAGGTGCCCTATTGCCTGCGCGTGACGGAGGAGCGGCAGATCTACGCCAAGCTGCTCAACAATTCGGAGCTCGCCAACGCTCCTTGCGCGCCCGAGACGCTGGACCTCCTCGCGCGCTTCTCGGTGCTGACGCGCCTGAAAGAGCACGAGAATTCGAACCTCTATTCGAAGCTGCGCGTCTATGACGGCGAGAAGCTGAAAGACAGCGACCCGAAGGCGAAGACGCTGCAGGAATATCGCGACGCCGCCGGCATCGACGAAGGGATGGACGGGGTTTCGACGCGCTTCGCCTATAAGGTCCTGTCGGAGACCTTCAACTTCGACACCGACGAGGTCGCGGCCGATCCCGTGCACCTGATGTACGTTCTCGAAAACGCCATCAAGCGCGAACAGCACCCCGACGAGGTCGAGAAGAAATATCTCGAATTCATCAAGGAGGATCTCTCGAAGCGCTACGCCGACTTCATCGGCAAGGAGATCCAGAAGGCCTATCTCGAGAGCTATTCCGAATACGGACAGAACCTCTTCGACCGCTACATCGCCTACGCCGACGCGTGGATCGAGGACCAGGACTTCAAGGACCCGGACACCGGCCAATTGCTCGACCGCCAGACGCTCGACGCCGAGCTTTCCAAGATCGAAAAGCCCGCCGGCATCGCCAACCCCAAGGACTTCCGCAACGAGGTCGTGAAGTTCACGCTGCGCGCGCGCGCGGCGAACGCCGGCAAGAACCCGGCGTGGACGTCTTACGAGAAGCTCCGCAACGTCATCGAAAAGCGGATGTTCTCTCAGGTCGAGGACCTTCTCCCGGTCATCTCCTTCGACTCGAAGAAGGACACCGAGACCGAGAAGAAGCACGAAAACTTCGTCGATCGCATGGTCGAGCGCGGCTATACGCCGAGACAGGTGCGCCGCCTCGTCGAGTGGTACATGCGGGTCAACAAGGCGGGATAGGGAGTGAATGGTGACTAGTGAATAGTGAATAGGAATGGATCGGCGCGCTGCGCCCGTTCACCATTCACCATTCACCATTCACCGCTGTGCCATGAACCACTTCCACTTCATCGACCGCCGCAAGAACCCGAAGGGCAAATCGCTCGGCAACCGCCAGCGTTTCCTGCGGCGCGCGAAGGTGCAGATCAAGGAAGCGGTGAACAAATCGCTGCGGGACCGCTCGCTCTCCGACATGGACAAGGGCGAGAAAATCTCGATCCCGTCGAAATCGACGGCGGAGCCGCGCTTCCGTCTGTCGCCCGACGCCGGGCAACGCGAATGGGTTGCGCCCGGCAACAAGGAATTCGGCGCGGGCGACAAGATCAAAAAGCCGCCGAAACAGGGCGGCAAGGGACAGGGCAAGGACGCAAGCGACAGCGGCGACGCTGAGGACGCCTTCCAGTTCACGCTGACGCAGGACGAATTCCTCGACATTTTCTTCGAGGATCTTGAGCTGCCGAACCTCGTCAAGCGCTCGCTGAAGGAAATGAAATCGACCGCCTGGCGGCGCGCCGGCATCACGGTGGCGGGCTCGCCGACGAACATCAATCTCCTGCGCACCATGCGTAACGCGCATGGCCGGCGCCTGGCGCTGAAGCGCCCTTCGACGCGCGAAATGAACGAACTCAAGGAACGCCTCTTTGAGCTTGAGCGCATCGCCGAGCCGAGCGAGACCGAGATCGCCGAAAAAAAGGCGCTCCTCGAAAAACTCCAGGCGATGGAAGCGCGCCGCCGCTGGGCGCCGTTCATCGATCCGCTCGACGTGCGCTACAACGCCTATGAACAAACGCCCGTGCCGACGACCGCCGCGGTCATGTTCTGCCTGATGGACGTGTCGGGCTCGATGGGCGAGCGCGAGAAGGACCTCGCCAAGCGCTTTTACATGCTGCTCTACCTGTTCCTGAAACGGCGGTACGAGCGCGTCGACGTCGTCTTCATCCGCCACACGCACCACGCCGAAGAGGTCGACGAGGAAACCTTCTTCTACTCGCGCCAGTCGGGCGGCACGGTCGTCTCGACCGCGCTTGAAAAAATGCTCGAAATCCAGCGCGAGCGTTATTCGGCGGGCGAGTGGAACATCTATGTCGCGCAAGCTTCCGACGGTTACACGCAATCGGGCGACGCCAAGCGCTGCGTCGAGATCCTCGACGAAGAGGTGATGCCGATCAGCCAGTACTACGCCTATATCGAGATCCTCGACGAGCGCGAGCTTGAAGTCTTTTCCGACAAGGATTCGGGCGCCGAACTCTGGCGCGCCTACCGCACCTTCGCGCCGAAATGGAAAACCTTCGCGCAGACGCGCATCGCCAAGCCGTCGGACATTTTTCCGGTGTTTCGCGAGCTGTTCGCTAAGAACGCGCGGGAGGCGGCGTGATGAGAACCGGCGCTGCCCCTTTACCTGCTCATCCCGGCGAAGGCCGGGATCCATCGCTCAGCGCGCGATTCGCTATCGATTTAGGAGCGCACGCACAACCGACATTCCTGGATCCCGGCTTTCGCCGGGATGAGCGGGGAGGGGATGTCGCGTGACCATGTCCTCTCTCCTCTTCACAGACTCGGAATGGTCCTTCGACCGCCTGAAGGCGACCTACAACGCGATTGAGGACATCGCGCTCAACGATCTCGGCCTCAACGTCTATCCGAACCAGATCGAGATCATCTCGTCCGAGCAGATGCTCGACGCCTATTCCTCGCACGGCATGCCGCTGATGTATCGCCACTGGTCGTTCGGCAAGCATTTCGCGCGCGACCAGATGATGTATCAGAAGGGCTGGCAGGGCCTCGCCTATGAGATCGTCATCAATTCGGACCCCTGCATCGCTTATCTGATGGAGGAGAACACGATGACGATGCAGGCGCTCGTGATGGCGCACGCCTGCTTCGGGCACAACCACTTCTTCAAGAACAATTACCTGTTCCGTCAGTGGACGGACGCCGAGGGCATCCTCTCCTATCTCGACTTCGCGAAGAAATACATCGCCAAGTGCGAAGACGAATACGGGCTCGACGAGGTCGAAAAGATTCTCGACAGCGCGCATGCGCTGATGGATCAGGGCGTCTTCCGCTACGCAAGGCCGCCGCGCCTTTCGGAAGCCGACAAGCTCGCGCGCGCGGCGTTCCGCGCCGAGCATGAGCAGAAAACCTTCAACGACATCTGGCGCACGCTGCCGAATGTCGAGGAGCCCGATGAAGACGCCGAAGAGCGCCAGCTTGAAGTCAGGAACATCAAGCTGCCCGAGGAAAACCTCCTCTATTTCATCGAGAAAGCGTCGCCCGTCCTCACGCCCTGGCAGCGCGAGCTTGTCCGCATCATCCGAAACATCTCGCAATATTTCTATCCGCAGAAGCAGACGAAAGTGATGAACGAAGGCTGCGCGACCTTCGTCCATCACTACATCATGAACGCGCTCTATGATCGCGGCCTCATCAATGAGGGCGCGATCATGGAGTTCCTGCATTCGCATTCCTCCGTCGTCTTCCAGCCGGAATTCGACGACCCGCGCTATTCAGGGATCAACCCTTACGCGCTCGGTTTCGCGATGATGGAGGACATCAGGCGCATTTGCGAACATCCGACCGCGGAGGATCGCGAATGGTTTCCCGCGATCGCCGGATCCGGGAAGTGGCGCGACGTGCTGAAAGACGCCTGGGCGAATTACCGCGACGAGAGCTTCATCCTTCAATATCTGTCGCCGAAGGTCATCCGCGATTTCCGCCTCTTCGCGCTCGCCGATGACGCGAGCGAAAGCCATATCGAGATCGAGGCGATCCACGACGATTACGGCTACCGCCGCGTGCGCGAGACGCTCGCCCGCCAGTACGATCTCGGCATGCATGAGCCGAACATCCAGGTCGTCGCCGCGGACCTCGAAGGCGACCGCATGATCACGCTCCGCCACGGCACGCATGCGGGCCGCACGCTCGACGTGAAGACGCGGGATGAGGTGCTGTGGCATGTCCACCGCCTGTGGGGCCACAAGGTCAAGCTCGACGAGGAGCCGGCCTGAGCCATTTTGGTCATATTATTTGACCAAACCATAAAAATAGCCTATGAACGGCGCATGACCGCCGCCCGCCGATCCGGAAACACCGCCAGCGTCGCCGAGACGAAAGCAAAGCTCTCTGAGCTTCTCGACCGCGCCGCCGCGGGCGAGGAGATCGTCGTCACCCGTTCCGGCAAGCCGATCGCGCGCCTTGCGCCGCTCAGAGAGAAGTCGCCGCGCCCGTTCGGCGTCGCGCGGCATTGGCCCGGGATACCCGACGAGGCGCTGCTCGCCGCCATGGACGAAGAAGACTTGAAATCTGCGGAGGGCGCGTACACGGACGACTTCGGCCTGACGGCGCGGGCAAAGTCGCGTGCGCCGCGAAAGCGGCGGCGCTAGTCCGCTGCACTCCATGAAACTGCTGCTGGACACCCACGCGGTCTACTGGTTTCTTACCGGGCACGAGCGACTGTCTGCACGCGCACGAAAAGCGATCGCCGACCCTGACAACGGCGCGCTGGTTTCGGCGGCAAGCGCCTATGAGATCGCCTTGAAGGCGCGCCGCGGCCGTCTTGACACGACTATCGTTGAAGAGTTCGCGGCGATGCTGAGGGCTGCACGCCTCACCGTCTTGCCGGTTACGGTCGCGCATGCCCTTGAGGCGGGGCGGCTGCCGGAGCCGCATCGCGATCCGTGGGACCGCATCATCATGGCGCAAGCGCTGAGCGAACGCGCGACTGTCGTCACGCTCGATGCGGTTTTCGGCGATTACGGCGTGCCGACATTGTGGTAGGCGGCGCCTGATCCAAACGTGAGCGCACAATCACGCTGCGCCAGGGCGCGCTTGCGGGCGGCACGCTCGTCCGCAAACCGCGTGATGAGGTGCAGCGGCATGTCCAACGCCTGTGGAGGCACAAAGCGAAGCTCGACGAGAAGCCGGCGCGAGGATAAGGCCAAATTCAGCGGCGCCCGAGACGCTAGCCTTATTAGCTTTGAAAGAAGCGCCGCGCGTTCTGCAATGCGACCATGCCCGCCGCCGTCGAATTCTCATACATCTCATCGAATGCCGACTTGTCTCCGCGGAACATCCTGAAAATGAGATCCGACGCAGCATCTTCAGAATAGCGGCTTGCCTTCAAACTTTTGCACAACATCATGAAATCGACCTTCCCAAATGCTCGAAGGTCGTCGGGTGTGAGACCCTTCCTAAATAGATTGTTCGATACAACATGAGGATAAGCAGCAGACCGAAATATCTCCTTGAGAAACTCCATAGCCAAGCGCCCTCGCAGCTGCTGCGTGTACTTCTCTAGGAAGTAAAAATACCCTTCTGAATTCGAATAGTCTAGCCTTTAGCAGTAATTCACGCCAGCTTCGCTCGAATTTCCGTCTTCGCGTGGACTTTCTAGGCGGCGGCAAGCTATTCTCTAGTCCCTTCCGAAATTCGGCACGTCTTTCTCCTGCCCCGCGGCGACGATCGCGCGGCGTAGCGCCCGGCCGCGTGCGAAGACGCGTTCCAGCGTCTCTGCGTCGCCCCAGCGGATCGCGCGCTGGAGGAGCGCGAGCTCTTCCGAAAAGCGCCCCAATACTTCGAGCACCGCCGCCTTGTTGTTGAGGAAGACGTCGCGCCACATCACAGGATCGGAGGCGGCGATGCGGGTGAAATCGCGAAAGCCGCCGGCGGAATATTTGACGATCTCCGCCTCCGCGACGCTTTCAAGATCGTCCGCCGCGCCGACAAGCGTGAAGGCGATGAGGTGCGGCAGATGCGAGGTGATGGCGAGCGCAAGGTCATGATGCTGGTGATCCATCATCTCGACCTGCGAGCCGACCGCGCGCCACAGCGCCGCGGCTTTCTCGACCGCTGCCTTGTAGGGCGCATCCGCGCGTGCAAGCGGCGTGATGATCGCCCAGCGCTTTTCAAAGAGCGTTGCAAAGCCCGCTTCCGGGCCTGACTGCTCCGTCCCGGCGACGGGATGGCAGGGCACGATAGAAACACGCGGGGAAAGCGCCGCCGCCGCCTCGACGACGGCGCCTTTGACCGAGCCGACATCGATGACGAGCGCGCCGTCTTCGGCCTTGGCCGAAACCGCGCCCAGAACCGCCGGCATCGCGCCGACCGGCGTTGAAACGATGACGAGGCTCGCGCCCTTCAGCGCCGCATCGAGCGTATCGGGGGCTTCATCGACGGCGCCGCATTTGACGGCGCGGGCGCGAACGTCCGGCTCGAGATCGAAACCGGCGATCGTGCCTGCAAGGCCGCGCGCGCGCATCGCCCGGGCGAGCGAAGCGCCGATGAGGCCGACGCCGATGATTGCGGCGCGGTCGAATGTCACTGTCACTTGTCTCTCTCTTTCCGTTCCGCCGTCCGCGCGCCGAGGATCGCGGGCCTCGCCGCGACCGGCGCGCCGGCGCGCACTCGCCGCGCGGCGCCGACCGCGACAGGCTGCGCCATGTCTTTAGCCGCTTCAACGAGAATGACGCCGCCGAGGCCAGACCACATCCTGGCGCCCGCCCGTTCCCATGCGCGCGCGGCGCGCAAGAGGAAGCGCGCCCCGATCGGGGGGAAATAAAGCGCCGACGACCACGCGAGCGGCCGGAGCATCGACTGTTGCAAGAGCCGTTCAAGCTGGCGTTTCAGATAGGGCCGTCCATGCGCGAAGGGCGTCGTGTCGATCATCGACCACAGCCCTCGGC
>CAZOEB010000031.1:0-27121 GCA_964578685.1 uncultured Caulobacterales bacterium | reverse complement strand
GCTCTTCTATGGCCGAATTGACCGCCCACCGAAGGCCGTGCGACGAGCCCTCGCGTCATGAACGAACGAGCAATCATCATCGGCGCCGGCCAGGCGGGCGCGCAAGCCGCGCAGAGCCTTAGGCAGGCGGGATACAAGGGATTTGTGTCTCTGATCGGCGAGGAACCGGCCGCGCCCTATCAGCGTCCCCCCTTGTCAAAGGCCTATCTCCAGGGCGCGCTGGACGTCGACCGGCTCGCATTGAAGCCAGACGCCTTTTACGCGCAGAACGACATTGCGCTGATGCCCGGCGTGCGCGCCTTAAGGATCGACCGGCGCGCCGCTCGCGTCGAGACCGACGGCGGCGAGAGCTTCGCCTATGATCGACTGCTGATCGCCACGGGCGCCCCGCCGCGCAGGCTCACCTGTCCGGGTACGGATCTTTCAGGCGTCCATTATCTGCGCACCATCGCCGACTGCGAAGGACTGAAGACGCCGTTGCGCGATGCGCGCCGCATCGTCATCGTCGGCGCCGGCTATATCGGGCTTGAAGTCGCCGCGTCCGCGCGCAAGGCGGGGCGCGAGGTCGCCGTGCTTGAGGCGCAGGACCGCGTCTTGCAGCGGGTGGCCGGTCCGGAGATTTCGGCGTTCTTCGATGCGCTTCACCGCGCGCACGGCGTCGATCTTCGCCTCGGTGCGATGCTCGCTGGCTTCGAAGGGCGGGGCCGGATTGAGCGCGCCGTGCTCGCCTCCGGCGAGCGCATCGATTGCGAGGCTGTGCTCATCGGCGTCGGGGCGGCGCCGGCGGTGGAGCTGGCCGCCGAAGCCGGTCTTGTGATCGACAATGGCGTCGCGACGGATGAGCACGCCTGCACCTCCGACCCTGTGATCTTCGCGGCCGGCGATTGCGCCAGCCATCCCTCGCGCCTCTATGGGCGGCGAATGCGGCTTGAATCCGTGCCGAACGCCATTGAGCAGGCGAAGGTTGCGGGGGCCAATATGGCGGGCGGGTCGGCGGTCTATGACGTCGTGCCGTGGTTCTGGTCGGACCAATACGACGTGAAACTGCAAACGGCGGGCGTCGCCGAGGGCGCGGATGCGGGCGTCGTCCGCGGCGACCCGGGGGCGGGGCGATTTTCGCTCTGGAGCCTTAAGGCCGGCCGGGTTCTTGCGGTCGATGCGGTGAACGACCCGGCGGCCTTCCTCGCCGCCAAGAAGATCATTGCGGCGAAAACGCCGGTTGATGCGAAATCGCTTGCCGATCCGGCGACAGACCTTAAATCCCTCGCTTCCTGAAGCCCTGCCGAGAGCCGCATGCCAAAGATCACCTATATCGAGCACAACGGAACCGAACACGTCGTGGAAGCGCAGTCAGGCGTTTCCGTGATGGAGGCGGCGGTCAAGAACATGGTGCCGGGCATTGACGCCGATTGCGGCGGCGCTTGCGCCTGTGCGACCTGTCACGTCTATGTCGACGCCGCGTGGCTTGAAAGAACCGGCAAGGCCGAGCCGATGGAAGAATCGATGCTCGACTTCGCCTATCAGCCCAAGGAAAATTCGAGGCTTTCCTGCCAGATCACCGTACGCGCCGAACTCGACGGCCTCGTGGTGCGGTTGCCGGAGTTTCAGGGTTGAGCTTTCGCGCTTGACGTTTCGGCGCATCCGCGCTTCCCTGAACGAATGGGGAACATCCTCACGCTCGCAACGCCGCTGTCTCACGCCCGGCCAGACGTCACGGCGACGCTGACGCGCGGCGTCATGCGGCTCTTTCGCGATCTGGGGCTCAGCGCCATGCCGGAGTTTCGTCTGCCCAATGGGCGGCGCGCCGACATTGCGGGGCTTTGCCCAAAGGGCCGGCTCGTCATCGCCGAGATCAAGTCCTGCGAGGCCGACTTCACCGGCGATGCGAAGTGGGCCGACTATCTTCCTTTCTGCGATGAATTCTTTTTCGCCGTCAGCGGCGATTTTCCGCGTACGCTGCTTCCCGAAACGGAAGGGTTGATCATCGCAGACGGCTTCGGCGGCGCTGTCGTGCGCGCTTCGCGGGCGCGGACGCTGGCGGCGGCGCGCCGGAAAGCGATCACGCTGCGCTTTGCGCGGCAGGCGGCTGCGCGGGCTGCGCTCCTCATCGAAGAGGGCCCGCGATGAGCGCGGCGCGCTGGCGCCCGCGCCTTGCCGAAACGCTCGCCCGCATCGCTGAGGTCTCCGCCGCTTTCGCCGACGACTGGTGGATCATCGGCAGCGCCGCGGCGGCGCTGTCGGGCGCCGATGTGGCGGTGGTGCGCGATGTCGACTTGATGATGAGCGAAGACGATGCGCGCCGCCTTCTCGATTTGTGGAAGGGTGCGCCGAGCCGCAGCGCCGCGCCCGATCCCCAGTTCCGGTCCAACGTCTTTGCGCGATTTGAAGACACGCCCCTGGCCATCGACGCCTTCGGGGGCTTTGAAATGAAGATTCGCGGGCATTGGCGCGCTGTCACGCCGCTGACTCGCGAAGCGCGCGGAGGCGTCTTCACGCCCTCCGTCGCCGAACAGGTCGCGATCCTCGAAGCGATGGGCCGCGAGAAAGACAGCGCGCGCGCCGCCGCGCTGCGGCGTCTCCTTTGACAGGAATGCGCATCGCGGCTAGGAACGCTGCGTCTGGCGAGGAAACCATGTCCGGGATTGTGACCTTCTGAACGATGTCGCCGCCTTGCGCCTTCAGGGCGCGGGGCTCTTTCCGTTCAGACCCGGACTTCCCAATGAACATCTCGAAAGCGGAGCAAAGAACGCTCCATGCGCTCGCGCGCGGCGGCGCCGTGCTCGTTGAAAAGGACGCGCGCGGCAAGATCGTCGCCGTCAACTGCGTGACGCGTGAAGGCTGGACGCTGGAGGACTGCACGCTCGCCGTCTTCCAGCGGCTCAGGAAGCGCGGCCTCGTCGCCAGCAGCGGCGGCGCGCCCTATCGCATCACCTATGACGGGCGCCTGTCCGTCAGGGCGCAGCCTGACAATCGGGCGTGAGCGCCGCCGCCGTCAGAGCAGTTTCTCTCTGACGGCGGCGGTCCAGCCTACATGAACCTCGGTGTCGCCCCGAACGATCAACGGGCGTTTGATGAGCGCCGGATGATCTGTCATCAGCGCGACGGCCTTGCTCTCGGTAAGGCCCGCCTTGTCCGCTTCGGGCAGTTGGCGCCAAGTGGTCGAAGCCTTGTTCAGCATCGTCTCCCACCCCGCCGCCTTCGCCCATTTGGCGACTTGCGCCGTCGTCACGGCGTCCTCGCGCACATCATGAAACGTGTACGGAACATTCGCGGCGTCGAGCTCTTTCCGCGCGCGCTTGCAGGTGTCGCAGTTTTTGAGGCCGTAAACATCCATACGTGAGTCGCTACATCGTGGACCGCGCACCTCCGCCGAAAAATAGCGATGCGCCAATCAAAAATCCCAGATTGTAAGGCCATCCGTCATTTGGCGTCGCGTAGACGGCGTAATCGGTGAAAAAACTTCCAACGAACGAAAATAAAATCAGGAAGCCATGTAGCATCCCATAGAGAAATCCTGGCGCCCCCTGAACTACTGTTTCGGAGGACTGTGTCGCGCAGCCGCCGATAAGAATGAAAACGATCAGCAAAAAAGAATATCGATACCACATGACCCGCACCAATATGGTTATGCCACCTGCAACCGCAGATAATTCAGCAAATCCGTCCGTGTAATCAGCCCTTCGAACTTGCCGCCCTTCGTCACCACGGCGACGTGGCCACGCGCGAAGACGGGGAGCAGCTCTTCCATCTTCTCGCTCGCGTCGAGCGTTTCGACGCGATAGGTCATCGCGGATTTCACCGGGTCCTTGAACTTGTCGCGATTGCGGACGACGGCGAACAGGATGTCTTCTTCGTCGATGAGGCCCGCCAGCGATCCATCCTCGTTCAGCACGGGAAGCTGCGAGATGTCGTAAAGCTTCATGCGGCCATAGGCGATCATCAGCGTGTCGTCGGGCTTGACTGTCACCGTCGCGCGCTCGGAATGCTTGCGCGTGATGAGGTCGGTCAGATCCCCCTTCGGCGGGCGCTTCAGGAAGCCCTGATCGTACATCCAGTAGTCATTGTACATTTTCGAAAGGTATTTATCGCCGCGGTCGCAGACGAAGGCGACGACGCGCTTCTTCGTCTTCTGCTCGCGGCAATATTTCAGCGCCGCGGCGAGCAACGTGCCCGACGACGATCCGCCGAGAATGCCTTCCTTTTTCAGCAAATCGCGCGCCGCCTCAAAGCTTTCCTTGTCGGAAATGCCGTAGGCTTTCTTCACGCGCGACAGGTCGCAGATATCGGGAATGAAATCCTCGCCGATCCCTTCGACGAGCCACGAGCCGACCTCATTCGGCTTCACCCCGGTGTTGACGTACTCCGTCAGGATCGAGCCCTTCGGATCGGCGAGGATCATCTCGACATGCGGAGCGGCCTTCTCGAAAAAGCGCGTAAGGCCGGTGATCGTGCCGCCCGAGCCGACGCCGGCGACAAGAGCGTCCATTTTTTGTCCCATCTGCCCCCAGATTTCGGGGCCGGTTATGCGTTCATGCGCGTCAGGGTTCGCTTTGTTGCCGAACTGGTTGACATAAAAGGCGCCGGTCTCATCCGCGATGCGCTGCGCGACGTCCTGATAATAATCGGGGTGCCCTTTGCCGACATCGGAGCGCGTAAGGCGCACATCGGCCCCGAGCGCTTTCAGGTGAAAAATCTTCTCCTGCGCCATTTTGTCGGGGACGACGATGGTGAGGCGATAGCCTTTTTGAGCGGCGACAAGCGCGAGCGCGAGGCCCGTATTGCCGGCGGTCGCTTCAACGATCGCGCCGCCGGGCTTCAGCTTTCCTTCGCGCTCGGCCGCCTCGATCATCGCAAGGCCGATACGGTCCTTGATTGAGCCGCCCGGATTGTTCGCCTCAAGCTTCAGGAACAACTCGCAGGGGCCGGTGTCGATCTTTGAAATCTTCACCATCGGCGTCCTGCCGATGCCCTCGAGGACATTCTCGTAGACCGGGCCGAACGGCGTTTCCTGCATGGGTTTCTCCGGGGCGTCGTCGAGGCCCTTAAAGCCGACCCGCCGCTTAGCGGCAAGGCAAGCGCGTCATTTCCGCCGCCGCCGGACCGCGCGTTTGAGGTCGCGAATGAAGAACCGCGCCGGATGGAGCGCCTCGGCGACGTCATGACCGATCGGCGAGGGCGCGCCGGTCATTTCGGCGACGATCATCGCCGCGCATAACGGCGCCGTCACGAGCCCGCGTGAGCCGAGGCCCGTCAGCAGATAGATTTGCGGAGCGACCTGCCCCGGCGGGTAGTCCCGCGACTTGCCGAGCCGCAGATCGTCATAATGCGCGCCGTAGAAGTGGAAGTCGGGCGCGGGGCCGGCGATCGGCAGCCGGTCGGGCGTCTGGCATCTGACGCTCGCGCGCGGAACGGAGTCGGCTGGTTGCAGCCGTCGGGCGATGTCCGGCAGCGCTGCGCCGACCGCATCGATATTCGACCGCGTCGCAGCGGAGCTTCTGCGCGCGATGCTTGCCGCGTCCAGCCGCTCATAGGTCGCGCCGATGACAAGGCCGCCAGCAGGCGCTGGCGCTGCATACGGCCCAAAGGCGTACGCGGTCGGCGGCGCCGCGGCATCCGGGAAATGGTCGATCTGCCCGGCGATGCGCGAAAGCGGCAACGTGCGCGCTTCTGCGAAAGAAAGCGCTGCAGCGCCGTTCGCGATGACGGCAGCGCTTGCAGCAATGGCGGCGCCGGTGTCGAGGCGGACGCGCACGCCATCTCCAGAGGGCGCCAACTCAACGGCGCTCGCCTTGATGAAATCAGAGGACTTCGCGAGCGCGCAAACGAACGCCGGCGGGTCGATAACGCCGCCTTGCGGAAAAAAGAGACCGCCGTCGCGGCCGCAGATGAACGCCGGCGGCAACAGCCGGGCGTCGAAAACGGCCTTAGCGCGCTGAGCGTCTTCATCCGTCAGCGGAGGAATATGAACGCCGCAAGCGTTGAAGAAGCGCCTGCCGGTCTCGCGAGTCAGTCGCGCAATCGTCTCCAACGCATGCAGATAAGCGGCGGTGAAGAACTGTGCGGCAAGACCGTCCCCGAGGTCGAGGCGCGGCATAATGAGGCCGGCGGGATTGCCGGATGCGCCGGCGGCGAGCCCCTTCGGATCGATGATGACAGCCTTCAACCCGGACGCGGCGGCCGCGTCCGCAAGGCTGGCGCCCGCAACGCCGCCGCCGATGATGGCGACAGTTTCGCCCGGCGCCAGAGGTTTCGCGCGCGCCGAGGGAAACCATGGCGCCCGCTTCGATGGTTGATCCGGCGCGCCGAACCGCGCCGTCAGCATGTCGCGTTTTCGTCCGTAACCGGGGCGCTTTTGGACGCTGAAGCCCGCGGCTTCGAGACGGCGGCGAACGTCGCCGGCCGCCGTGAAGGTCGCGGCGGTCGCGCCGCCGGCGGAAAGGCGCGCAACCTGTCGAAGGACGCCTTCGCTCCACATGTCCGGATTCTTCGCCGGCGAGAATCCGTCAAGAAACCACGCGTCGACCTCGGCCTCGCAACATTCGAGCAGCTCGCGCGCATCGCCGAAGCCAAGCGTCAACGTGACGCCGTCCGACCATCGCACCTGATGAAACCCGCGGAGCGGCGGCGGAAGGCTGTCCGCAAGCGCTTCGATCTCCGCGCCGAATTGCGGCCACGCCCGGCCCGCACGGCGAAGATCGTCCGGATGTAGAGGGAATTTTTCGAAGGATAGAAAATTGAGGCGCGCGTCCGGCCGGCGAAGTTTGCGCCATAGCGCGACCGCCGACAGAAAATTGAGGCCCGATCCGAACCCCAGCTCGCCGATCGTGAAACGCCTCGCTCCAGCAAGACGCCGTTCGAGGTCATTTCCTTTAAGGAATACGTGCTCGGTTTCCCCCGCGCCGCCGCCGGAGAAGTAGATGTCGTCAAAAAAAATGGACCGGGGGGCGCCAGCCTCCCAGTCCACTTGCGCGTAGTCGATAATACGCCCGTCCGTCATGGACGGGCTGATAGGTCACTTGCCGCCGAACGGGAAGAACTTGTCGAACGAAGGCGCGAAGGCGAACGCCGTCGCATAGGACTTCGTCATCGGCTCAAAAGCGGCGCGCGCCGCGTCGGCCGACGCTTCCGTCAGCGAGCGGAACCGCGCAGCGCGGGTGTCGAACAGCTTCGTGTAGTAGCTGCGCTGGATTTCGAAGGCGTCGGCGGCTGACTTCGCGCGGGCGAGTTCATTGGCGAACTCGACGGCGTCGGAGATTTCTTCGCGTGTGGCGGTGATGATGTCGGCGTTGACCGTCTGGATCCGCTCGTTCGCTGCGTCGAAGCCGGTGCGGGCGGCGGCGAAGGCTTCTTCGGCTTCAGCGCGGAATTTTTCGGCGGAGTCGTTAAAGGTCTTTAGCGCGGTCTCATATTGGTCGCGCGCGGCATCCGACCAGTTGTTGACGGCGGCGAAAGCCGTCTCAGCGCCGTTTTCGATGGTGTCTTCGATGTCCTTGGCGACGCGGCGCGTCGGGATTTTCTTGGCAGCGGCCATGATGGGCTCCTCGCTTTGTTGTCCGGCCCGGAACGGGCGGCCGCGCCTTGTTGCAGCGCAGCATGGACGGCGAGTTAGACCATTTTTTGCGTTGCAGCAAGACCTAGGATGTCAACCGGTTCAGGGTGTCGAGGGAGGCATAACCGTCAGCCGGCAAGCCGGCGCTCTGCTGCCAGGATTTCAGCGCCCGCTTGGTCCCGGCGCCGATGACGCCGTCAATCGGTCCGGGATCGAAACCCTTGTCTTTCAGCGCCTGCTGCAGGGTCTTGCGCTCGTCGAGCGTCAGCGCGCGATCGGTCCGCGGCCATGGCGCCGTCACGGGCCGGAACCGACCCGAAAAAGTATCGGCGAGCATGCCGACGGCGAGGGCGTAGGAGGTCGATCGGTTATATTTCAGGATCGCCTCAAAATTCTCAAATACGAGGAAGGCGGGTCCTTTCGCCCCCGCCGGCAGAAGTATCCGGCCTCTCATATTTGGGTCGAGATCGGCGGTGAGGCTGACGCCGACCCCGGAAACGCCGGCGGCCGCCCATTCGATGACCGCCTTCGACACGTCGACGTCGGCGAGCGCATAGTCGAAACCGTTCGGCAGCGTAACTTCAAAACCCCACGGCGCGCCGGCGCGATAGCCTGATGCGCGCAGGTAGTTCGCCGTCGACGCAAAGACGTCGTCGAGGTCCGTCCAGATATTGCGCTTGCCGTCGCCGCCATGATCGACCGCGTAGACGAGATAGGTCGTCGGAATAAATTGCGTCTGGCCCATGGCGCCGGCCCAAGACCCTCTGAGCTGACTGCGATCGGCGTAGCCGTTCTGGAGGATCTTGAGCGCGCCGATCAGCTGTTCGCGCCCATAGGCGGTCCGGCGGCCTTTCCAGCCCAGCGTCGCCAGCGCGCCGAAAACATCATGGTCGCCCATGACGGCGCCGAAGGACGACTCGAGGCCCCAGATCGCGGCGATGATTTCGTGATCGACGCCGAACTCTGTTTCAATACGTTCGAGAAGCTGCTTGTTTTCAGCGACTTTCGCCTGGCCGTCCGTGACGCGTTTCGCCGAAATCGCGCTATCGAGATAATCCCAGACCGACCGCGCAAACTCCGGCTGGTTGTCGTTCAGTTCAAAGACGCGCTGGTTCACGACGACGCCTTCGAAGGCCTGATCGATGATGTCGCGCCTGACGCCGGCCGCCGCGGCCTCGGCGCGGAAGCTCTTCAGCCAGTCTTCAAAACTCGGGTCTGCGGCCCGCGCCGGGTTGGTCGCCGCCGCCAAAGCGACAACAGAAAGGACTGCAAGAAACCGCATGGTCAACGCGCCCCCGGGGCTGGTGAAAAACGAGTCAGGTAAAATGGCCCTTTAAGGTCGATCCTGACAATCTCACAAGGCCGGATTGCGGCGAGAACCCGATCAAAAGCGATCACCGCCTATGTTCTCGCCAGCGCAGTTCCGCGGACGCCCGCTATTGGCGGTCCCGCCAAGCTCCCTCACCAACTCCCGGTGTTCGGCATCGACGCCCAGGGCTCCTGCGGCGGCAGATGGTCGCCGCGCTGGAGAAGCTCGATTGAAATGCCGTCCGGAGAGCGAACAAAGGCCATATGGCCGTCGCGCGGCGGGCGGTTGATGACGACGCCCATGGCGGCAAGGCGCTCGCACGCCGCATATATGTCGTCAACGCGATAGGCCAGGTGGCCGAAATTACGCCCGCCCCGATAGTCCTCCGGGTCCCAATTATAGGTCAGTTCGACCATCGGCGCCTTGCGCGCCCGCGCGTTTTCCGCGTCGCCCGGGGCGGCGAGAAAAACGAGCGTGAACCGGCCTTTTTCATAATCGGCCCGGCTGATCTCAACGAGGCCAAGCCCGTCGCGATAAAATCGCAGCGACGCTTCCAGGTCTGAAACCCGCACCATGGCGTGAAGATAGTTCAAGATGCAGCTCCTTTGGCGCGCTCGATCGCCAGCTCTTCTTCAAGGTAGCCGGGGCGGCGCGCATGATATCGGCGCATCGCGACGGCGACGATCGCGATCCAAACGAAAAGAAGACCGAAATAATAGCCGATCAGCAGAATGTCGCTGATCCAGAGCATGGCGACGGTTTCTCCGTCGTCGCGATTGAGCAGCCGTTCAGCGCCCTCCACCGGCACGGCGCGCGCAAGACGCTCGGCATCAGGCGACATCCCAAGCGATCCCATCACCCAGGAAATGCCGCCCAGAAGATAGAAGGTGACCGGCAGCGCGACGACAAAAGCCGTCACCGCCGCCAGCGCATATTTCGGCAACCGCGGAAAGTGAACGCGCTCGAAGGCGGCGCTGAACTGGGCCTCGTTGAGGTGTGCGACCGACTCCGGATCGACTTCGTTCCTGCGCCGCCATTCAAGCGCGGCGCTTTCGCGGATGTCGGCGCGCGTCCTTTCGGCCCAATGCCAGTAGAGCAACGCAGCAAGGCCAAGCACGCCGAGCGCCGAAAGAAAGACTTGAACCATTGTCAATCAGTCTCCGCGACCCGCGCGTGCAAGCGCGTCAGCGAGCGAGCGGCCGAATTCCATGCGCTCCTCCGGCGACAGGAAAGCGCCGAGCACCAGCGAACGGCCTTTAGAGACGACGCGCACCTGCGCCTCATGTTCGTCCGGGCGGTCGATGAAGACCCGCGTCCAGAACGGTTGCAGGCGCCAGCGCGATTCATGTCCCGACGGTAGAATGCGGGAAACACCCATCTCGCCTCTGCGAATGATGACGCGTTCGCGCAGTCGGCCCTGCCGATAGGACATCCTGAAGGCGAGCCAGACAAGAAAGACATCAAGGCCGCAGAAACCGATCACCGGCCAAGCGCCGATCGAAAAGAAGTAGATCCCGAAGAGGATGTTGGCGCCGATGACGATCGCCATGACAGCGAGGAAACCCGCATTCGGCAGCGACCGGTTGGGGTACAGCACGGCGTCGAAGACCGCGTCGATGCGGTCTGCGGCGTCTCTGGCGTCGAGCGCGCGCCCCTTCTCGTCCGGGGCCAAGTCCTCAATGGCGGCAGCGTGGCGCTTCATGACGACCTTATAGCGCCGCCCGGTTTTCGCGTCAGCGCCGCCGTTGACGCGGGGGCGACTGCAACCGCATTGTCGCAGCGCTTTTCGGTGACCAGATGGCGAAGTTGACACGGGCGGCGGCCGCGAAGGTCTATGAGCGGTTCAAGGCCGTCGCGCCTTCGCCCGCGACCGAGCTTGCCTATCGCAGCAATTTCGAGCTCCTTGTCGCAGTGGTGTTGTCGGCCCAAGCGACGGACGTCTCCGTCAACAAGGCGACGCCGGCGCTTTTCGCGGTCGCCGGCACGCCGGAGAAAATGGCGGCGCTCGGCGAGGAGCGGCTCGGCGGCTACATCAAGACGATCGGGCTGTGGCGCTCCAAGGCGAAGAACGTGATCGCGCTCTCTCGAAAGCTGATCGAAGACCATGGCGGCGAGGTGCCGCAGAGCCGCGAGGCGCTGGAGGCGTTGCCGGGCGTCGGGCGCAAGACCGCCAATGTCGTCGCCTCGGTCGCGTTCGGCGCGCCGGCGATCGCCGTCGATACGCATGTTTTTCGCGTCGCCAATCGCACCGGCCTCGCGCCGGGCAAGACGCCGCGCGCGGTCGAAGACGGGCTGATGAAGGTGACGCCGCCGGAGCTTCTTCACGATGCGCATCACTGGCTCATTCTCCATGGGCGTTATGTCTGCAAGGCGAGAACCCCTGAGTGCTGGCGCTGCCTCATCGCCGACCTTTGCGCCTTCAGGCCGAAGACCCTTGCTCCGGAGGCCGTTTCAACGAAAAGAGCGGCGAAGAAGCGCGCTGCCAAAGCGCGCGCGAAGTCGAAGAAGAAAGCTGCATGACGGCTGCGACCACCGATCGCCTGATCATCGCACTCGATCTCCCTTCAGTGCAGGAGGCGCGCGCCGCGGTCGCGGCGATTGGGAGCGCAGGCTCATTCTACAAGATCGGCTATCAACTCATCCCGGTCGGCGGTCTCGACCTCGCGCGCGAGCTCACGGCATCGGGAAAGAAGGTCTTTCTCGACTTTAAATTTCATGACATCGGCGCGACGGTTGAGCGCGGCGCAGCCTCGGTCGCGAAACTCGGCGCCGATTTCCTCACTGTTCACGCCGAACCGGACGTGCTGAAGGGAGCCGTCGCCGGGCGCGACGGCGACAGACGCCTGAAGATTCTGGGAGTCACCGTGCTGACGAGTCTTACGCAGAAAAGCCTCGATGAGAGCGGAATCTCAATGCGCCTTGAAGAGCTTGTTCTGCGGCGCGCGGAGTTTTGCGCAAGGGCCGGCGCCGACGGCGTCATCGCTTCTGCGCGTGAGGCGCAGGCGATCCGCAAGCGCTTCGGCGACGACCTTCTGATCGTGACGCCCGGCGTCCGCCCCGCGGGCGCGCGCGCCGACGATCAGGCGCGCATCGTAACCCCTTCGGAGGCGATCAGAGCCGGAGCGGACCACCTCGTCGTCGGGCGTCCGATCGTCAATGCGAAGGATTCGCGCGCCGCAGCGCGTGCGATCGTCGACGAAATCGAAAGCGCTAGTCAGCACCGTTGAGCGCCCAGTCGTAGTCGTAGCCGGCGGCCTTCTTTACGCCTTTGAGGCTCTCAGCGAGCGCCGGGTCCGCATACTGGCGAATATGGTCGAACATCGCGGCGTCGTCCTTGCCGAAATCGTCGCGGTACCAGCCGTAGATCTTCGACAGGCGAACCTTGCCCTTCACGACGTTGACGCCGCGCGGATGATTGACATAGGCGCGGGCCGCAGCGTTGAGGGCCGCGTCGAGGCCAGCGCCGGTGTACGGCGCGCGGGCGAGATTTGGGCAGCCCATGGAAGCGCAATTGACGGCGTAATGGATGCGCGCATCCTGCGCGACCGGCCGGATGATCCCATGCTCGATCTCATTGAGCGTCAGCGCGCGTCCCATGACGGCGGCGACGGGCGTGTCCCAAGGCTTCTTGATGTCCTGAATTGACGAGACGCCCGGATGATCGAGGATCAGTTTCACCGTCGCGGCGTTATAGAGATTGAACCAGAAGGCGATCTGCTCCTTGCGCGAAAGCGCCGCCGTGTCCGTCGCCTCGAGCGCGGCGATGTAGGCGGCGAGGGCCGTCTTGTCGGCCGGCGTCACCGCCTTGTAGCGCACGAGATTCACGCCGGTCGGTCCTTCGACGACATAAGCGTCCAGGAACCGGCCCCAGGCGGCATGATCGACGACAACGGCGCTGGCCTCGTCCGACGCTTCAAAGCGCGCATCGACAAGCGCGGACTTCGGCGCGAACTGGCGCTCGATGGCGATCGGCGCCGCAGCTGCGGCGACAGAGCAAGCGATCGCCAGGCCGATCGCCAGGATTAGCCGTTTCATGAAGGCCACCTTTATTTGTTGGCGCACCCTATCGCCCAATCCTTGCAGGAAAAGCCGTGTCGGCTTCAGGATTGCGTGATCGTCACTCGCCCTTTTTCATCCACTCGCGGTGCTCCGTGTCCGGGTTGTACGCCGCCATGGCCGCGAGAGTGACGATATCGGGAACCCGGGCGCCGATCTGGGCGATCTGAACCGGGCGTTCGAGGCCGATGAGGAGCGGCCCCAGAACGGTCGCGCCGCCGATCTCGCCGAGGAGCTTTGTCGAGATTGTCGCCGAATGCGCGCCGGGCGTGATGAGCACGTTCGCCTCGCCCTTCAGGCGCGAGAAGGGATATACCTCGCGCACGCGCTCATTAAGCGCCATGCGCGGCGTCATTTCGCCTTCATATTCGAAATCTATGTCTCGCCGCGCATCCAGAATCCTGACGGCTCCGGCGACGCGGCGGGAATGCTCCGTATCCGGATTGCCGAAGTTCGAATGCGAAATGAAGGCAACCTTCGGCGTGTAACCGAGGTCCTTCGCCGCGTGCGCGACCTGTACGCCGATTTCCGCCATGTCCTGCGACGTCGGCAGCTCGGTGATGTTTGTGTCGGCGACGAACAGCGTCCGGTGCTTGGCGAGAATGATGCAGAGGCCGATGAGGCGCTCGCCGGGGCGCGGCTCCAGCGCCAGCCGGACGTTCTCCAGCGCGACGTTGAAATTGCGCGTGACGCCGGTGACCATTCCGTCGGCGTGTCCGTGCGCCAGCATGCAGGCGGCGTAGACGTTCCGGTCGGTGTTGACGAGGCGCAGCGCATCGCGGCGCAAGACGCCTCTCCGTTGCAGCCGCTCGTAAAGGTAATCCGCATAAAGCGCCGTATGAGGCGCCGTGCGCGAGTGGTAGATTTCAAACCTCGCGTCGGCGGGCAATCCGGCGGCTTTCAGACCCTCGCTGATCATTTCTTCGCGCCCGATGAGGACCGCCTTGCCGAGGCCTTCCTGCTGAAAGGCGTAGGCGGCGCGCAAGACCGCCTCTTCCTCGCCCTCGGCGAATACGATGCGTTTCGGGGTCTGCGCCGTGCGCAGCGATGAATAGATTTTCTGGAGGAACGACGCCGAAGGATCGGTGCGCGCCGCTAGACTGGCGCCATAGGCGGCAAGGTCTTCGATCGGCTTGCGCGCAACGCCGGATTCGGCGGCGGCCTTCGCGACCGCTGGCGGAATGGTCGAGATGAGGCGCGGATCGAACGGCGTCGGGATGATATAGCCCGGCCCGTATTTGAGACGTTTGCCGTAGGCTTCGGCGACATCGTCCGGCACGTCTTCGCGCGCCAGCTTCGCCAGGGCGCGGGCGCAGGCGATCTTCATCTCCTCGTTTATCGTGCGTGCGCGCGCATCGAGCGCGCCGCGAAAGATGTAGGGAAACCCCAGCACATTGTTGACCTGATTGGGGTAGTCAGACCGCCCTGTCGCGATGATTGCGTCGTTACGCACAGCCTTGATCTCTTCCGGGAGAATTTCCGGCGTCGGGTTCGCCATCGCGAAGATGATCGGGTTCTTGGCCATCGACCTGACCATCGCCTGCGTCGCGGCGCCGGCGACGGAAAGGCCGATGAAAACATCAGCGCCCGCCATCGCGTCGGCGAGCGTCCGTTTGTCGGTCTCGATCGCATGCGCTGAGCGCCATTGGTCGAGTTGTCGGCCTTTGTGGAGGACGCCCTTCGAATCGCAGACAATCGCATTCTCGTGCGGCAGGCCCATCGCCTTGATGAGGCCGATTACGGAAAGCGCGGAAGACCCGGCGCCGGAAACCGCGACCTTCACTTCGCGGATCGACTTTCCCGTGATGTCGAGCGCGTTCAACAGGCCCGCCGCGGCGATGATCGCAGTGCCGTGCTGGTCGTCATGGAACACCGGAATGTCCATGATCTCCTTGAGGCGCTGCTCGATGATGAAGCTTTCAGGCGCGGCGATGTCCTCAAGGTTGATGCCGCCGAAAGCGGGCCCGAGATATCTCACGCAGTTGATGAAAGCGTCCGGGTCTTTGGTGTCGACTTCAATGTCGACGCTGTCGATGTCGGCAAAGCGTTTGAAGAGGACCGACTTCCCTTCCATCACCGGCTTCGACGCTAAGGCGCCGAGGTCGCCGAGGCCGAGGATCGCGGTGCCGTTCGAAATGACGGCGACCATGTTGCCCTTCGACGTATAGTCATAAGCAAGGTCCGGATCGCGGGCGATTTCCTTGACCGGCGCCGCGACGCCCGGGCTGTAGGCGAGCGACAGATCGCGCTGCGTCGCCATCGGCTTCGTCGGCGTGATCTCAAGCTTTCCGGGCTTGCCGCGCGCGTGAAAGGTGAGGGCTTCCTCGTCGGAAACCTTAGTCGAGGTGTCGTCCATGCGCGCCCGCCCTGTCAGAAATCCGTGATCGGGCAAGCCTTAGCGCTCGGCGGCCGGGAAGGGCAATCGGCGCGCCATTGCGCAACCGGCTCCGGCCGACTACTTCCCGCAAGGCGGGAGAAACCGGAAGTGCGCCATGTTCATTCAGACCGAAGACACCCCCAACCCCCTCTCCATGAAGTTCATCGCTGACCGGGCGGTTCTCGGGCTCGACGAGAGCGGGCGGCCGGCGGTCGGCATGGACTTTCCGAATGAGGAGACCGCGAAAGCGTCGCCGCTCGCCGCGTCGCTGTTCGCGATCGACGGCGTCTCGGGCGTTTTTCTCGGGCCGGATTTCGTCACGGTGACCAAGGCCGAAGGCGTCGACTGGGCGCATGTGAAGCCGCAGATCCTCGGCGCGATCGCGGATCTCCTGACAGCCGGCGTCCCCGTCATCGACAAAACAGCGACCGCGTCCGCCCGCAAGCCGGCGACCAGCGTCGATGAGTATGAGGGCGACGACCGCGAAATCGTCGAGCAGATTATTAACTTGATCGACACACGCGTGCGCCCTGCAGTCGCCGCCGACGGCGGCGACATCGCCTTTCAGCACTGGGAGCCGAGAACAGGCGTCGTCTTCGTGTCGCTCCACGGGTCCTGCTCGGGGTGCCCGTCATCGACGATGACGTTGAAGGCCGGCATCGAGAACATGCTGAAGCACTACGTCCCCGAAATCGCCAAGGTCGAGGCGGTGGCCTGAGGCGTCGGCTTCCGTTTTTCACCAGGCTTTGCTTCAATCTTCTTCGCAGGCGAGTCAGCTTGACCATGCATCCCGGAGAAGGACGCGGACGATGCCGAAATCGATCCTGATCATCCAGGGACATCCGGATCCGGCGCCGGAACGGCTCTGCCGGGCGCTTGCAAGCGCGTATCGCGAGGGCGCGAAGTCGGCAGGCGCCAAAGTACGCGACATCGACGTTGCGCAGCTCGATTTTCCGATTCTGCGCACTGAAGCGGACTTTCATCGGGGGCCCGACGGCGCCCCTGACGCGATCAAACGCGCCGCGGCGGACATCAAATGGGCCGATCATCTTCTCATCATCTATCCCCTCTGGATGGGCGACATGCCGGCGCTGTTGAAGGCGTTCTTTGAACAGACATTCCGCCCCGGCATCGCCCTCTCTTACGGCGAAGGATTTCCAAAGCCGATGTTCAAGAAAAAATCGGCGCGCGTCGCGGTGACGATGGGCATGCCCAGGGCGGCCTACCAGCTGATGTTCGGCGCACACGGCGTCAAGGCGCTCGAGAAATCGGTGCTCGGCTTCGCGGGCATGAAGCCGATTCGCGAATCGCTTTTCGGGATGGTCCAGGGCGACGAGCCGGGAAAGATGACCAAACGGATCGACAAGTTCCGCGAGACCGGGGCAAAAGACGCCTCGTGAATTTCCGCTCACGACCTAACTTTTGGAGCCTTGCGTGTCCGATAAGATGATCAATGATGAGGCGATGGACCTCCTCTTCCGCACCGCGCGCACGCGCAACGGCTGGGAGGACAGGAAAGTCTCGCGTCCGCTGATGCAGGCTGTTTACGATCTGATGAAGTGGGGGGCGACATCGGCGAACTGTTCGCCGGCGCGTTTCACGTTTGTCGCTTCGGAAGAGGGAAAGGCACGCCTCAAGCCGCTTCTGGCGCCCGGCAACGTGACCAAGACGATGGCGGCGCCTTGCTGCGTCATCGTCGCGCATGACATCGAGTTCTATGAAAAGCTGCCGCAACTCTTTCCGCATACTGATGCGCGAAGCTGGTTCGCGGGCAACGAAAAGTTGATCGCCGACACCGCCTTCCGCAACGGCACCCTGCAGGGCGCCTATTTCATGCTTGCGGCCCGCGGCCTCGGCCTTGATTGCGGACCGATGTCGGGCTTCGACAACGCCGGCGTCGACCGGGAGTTCTTTGCGGGCACGGCATGGAAATCGAACTTCCTCTGCAATATCGGCTATGGAACCGATGAAAACCTTTTCCCGCGGAGCCCGAGATTGGCTTTTGAAGAGGCCTGTCGGATTGTCTGAGGAAAGAGTTGGTGCGGCGCGTGAACCCTCATGATCACCCTCGCCATTGACACCGCTTTCGACGCCTGTTCGGCGGCGATCGTCTCCGGCGCCGACGTTCTGTGGTCGGAGCAGCGGGGCATTGGCAAGGGTCACAGCGAGGTGTTGCCGCCTATGGTCGCGGCGGGCCTCCGAGCCTCCGGCGTCAGCCCCTTTGATATCGACCGCATTGGCGTTGTCATCGGGCCTGGCGCGTTCGCGGGCGTGCGCGTCGGTCTCGCGTTCGCGCGCGCGTTTCGGATCGGCCTCAAGGCCGATGTCGGGGGCGTCACAAGCACCGAAGCGCTCGCTGCTTCCCTTGCGCCCCATGACGGCGCGACCGCGATCGTCTTCGACGCCCGGCGCGGTCAGGTCTACGCCGCACTCTATAGCGACGACATCAGGGCGATCCTTCCGCCCTTCGTCGCCGCGCCTGAAGAGGCGGCCGCACGGCTCGCAGCGGGCGCAGAAGGCCGAAGGTTGCGCTTGGCGGGGTCGGGGGCGGGCCTCGTCAATCCTGATCATCCGTATACGGTTGACGCGACGCTATGGGCGGACCCGGCGGCGATCGCGCTGCTTGCTGCGGCGCGCCGCGCCGCGGCTGCGCTTCCCCATCCTCTGTATTTGCGCGCGCCGGACGCCGCCCCAGCTGCAGCGTCGCTTTTTTCAGGCCTTGACCTGATATGACGGCATGGCGTCTCCGGCCCGCTGCGGCGGCCGACGCCGCTTCCCTCGCGGCGATCGAGGCGGCGGCTTTCGGGGCTGCGAGCTGGGGCGCGCGCGGGGTCGCCGAAGGGCTGCGCGATCGTCTCGTTGAAACCCTCGTCGCAGACGACATCGACACCCGGACGCAAGGATTCCTGATGTGGCGGCGGGTCGGTGACGAAGCGGAAGTGCTGACCCTCGCTGTCGCCCCGGAGCAGCAGCGCCGCGGCTGCGCCCGGGCGTTGCTCGACGCCGTCATCGACGCGTTGCGGCGCGAAGGCGTGCGCGCGCTCTTTCTTGAAGTTGATGCAGGCAATCAGGCCGCGATTGCGCTCTATGAGGGCCGCAGCTTCGATCGAATCGCGCGCCGAAAGCGATATTACCGGTCTGGGGCGGATGCGCTCGTCATGCGCGCCGATCTGTGATTTAAGCGGCCCGCAAGGAGCTCGCCCATGGACCGACTTGAAAAACTCTGCGCTGAAAAGGGCATGCGCATGACGGACCAGCGCCGCGTGATCGCGCGCGTGCTGTCGGTCGCCCAGGACCATCCGGACGTCGAGGAGATCCATCGGCGCGCGGTCGCCATCGACCCGAGGATCTCGATTGCGACGGTCTACCGGACGATGCGGCTTTTCGAGGAATCAGGGGTCGTCGAACGGCACGATTTCCAGGACGGGCGCTCCCGTTACGAGGAAGCGACTGAGGACCACCACGACCACCTCATCGATCTCAAATCCGGCAGGGTCATCGAGTTTGTGAGCCCCGAGATCGAAGCCCTACAGCGGAAAATCGCAGAGGAGCATGGCTACAAGCTAATGGCCCATCGGCTGGAACTTTACGGGGTCCCGCTGCCCAAAAAGTGACGGGCCTCCGGCCCGACGCTCAAAAAGTAACGCCGTTTCAATCTTGAGCCTCTAGAGTAAACCGGTTAGTGTACTTAAGTCGCGCCCGGAGAAGGCTCATGTCGCTCAAGGACCTCTACCCCATTCCCGACGTCGATCCGGTCTGGAGCGTGCCGCAGGATTTCGAGGCGGCGTTCGACTGGCGTTTTGACGAGGGTAGGGCGCACATGATGCACCTCTACCAGAAGGGCAAGGACATGCAGTGGGATGCGCTTTCGCGCATCGACTGGGACCTTGAACTCGACTCGGAAAACCCGATGGGCATCCCTGATGAGGTGACGGGCCTCTATCACACGCCCTTCTGGGCGAAGATGAGCCCGGCGGAGCACGTCCATGTCCGCCGCCATTTCCAAGCCTGGACGATCTCGCAATTCATGCAGGGCGAGCAGGCGGCCATGATCTGCGCCGCGAAGATCGTCCAGCAGGTCCCCGACCTTGACGCAAAATTTTACGCTTCAACGCAAGTGATGGACGAAGCGCGCCATGTGGAGGCCTACAAGAAGTTTCTTGAGAAACTAGGGCTTGCCTATCCGATGACGAAGCCGTTGCAGACGCTCGTCGATCAGGCGCTGCGCGACTCGCGCTGGGATATGACCTATCTCGCGATGCAGGTCGTGATCGAGGGCCTTGCGCTCGCCGCCTTCGGCAACATTCGCGAAATCGCGCGCAACAAGCTGACGCAGCAATTGAACGCGTTCGTCATGCAGGATGAATCCCGCCACGTCGCATTCGGGCGCCTTGCTCTGCGCGATTACTATCCGCATCTGACCGACGCCGAACGCAGTGAGCGCGAGGAGTTCCTGGTCGAGGCGTGCCACCACATGCGCGACCGTTTCGAGCAGCGCGAGACTTACGAAATTCTCGGCCTGCCGGTCGAAGAATGCATCCGCTACAACAATGAATCAGAGGCGATGCGCCTCTACCGTTCGATGCTTTTCCAGCGCATCGTGCCGATCGTGCGCGATATCGGGCTATGGTCGACGAAGATCCAGAAAGCCTATGCCGACATGGGCGTCATCGGCTTTGCGGAAACCGATTATTCCGTCCTTGTCGAGGAAGATAACCGCCGCGCGTTGGAACTCGACGACGAGCGTAAGGCCGAGCGGGAGGCCTATGTGAAAGGCGTCGCCGCGATCGGCGCCGCAGCCTGAAGCTTCAGTTTGTAAAGCGGCTCTCGCAATAGCGGGCCGCGACGACGCGGCCTTGGCCGCGCTCTTGAACGAGCACGGCGCAATCATCGCCGCCTTCCGGCGCCTTGAACGAAAGCGACTGCGCGCCTTCAGCCGCCTTGGCGAGAGTCTCAACACCGGTGACGACGTTGATTTCCTCGAAAATCGACCCCGCGTTGTCGCCGCCCGCGATTTCCGTCACCGCCTTGGGCCTGAATGAGATCGCATAGGCGTCATAAGGCGCGCCGACTCCGTCGATGTTCACGCGGTACGTGTTCTTTTCTCCACGCGCCAACTCAAGACGAGGCGGAAGGCTCCGCGCATGCTCGTCGATGAACTGCGCCTCGACGATCCGCGCTTCCAGCGCGTCACGCTTCGATCCGACCGCGAGCAGGACGCCGTCAATGACCGCTTGCGGGGTCGTCACGGTCGGCCGCATTCGCAGCCTGACATTGTAAGTTTTTTGCCGTTCGCTGAACTCCCGCCGCGCGAAGGGGTCCGCCCATACGCCGGTTTCAAATCCCGGCGTCGCATTCCAATAGTCGACGTGCCAGGCAAGCGCGACGACGTCGCCGCGGCGCGCGATCTCGCTCAGGTGTTTGGCCGCCGGAGGGCTCGATTTGCAGGACTGCGACAGGAACATTTCGACGACGACAGGCTTAAGCGGAGGCGCTTCGTTCGCGGGCTGCGCTTGGGCCGCGCCAACCATCACCGCCATGCCGCTGCAAGCGGCGCATGCAGTCCTTCGAACCATCGCTGTCTTTGCACCTCGTCGGCGCGGAAAATACGCCAAAGCGATCGTCAATCAATGCTTTCGGGGGTCACATGGCTGCGAGAAGCCCGCCTTCTTCCCGCCTTGCTTAAGACCCCATCGCGTCGCATAGAGACGGTCAATTTTGCAGGCGAAACTTAACCGCATGTCGACAGACAACCCTTTCGCGGCGGCCCAATCATCCGTCACCGCGGCGACCGCGGGGGCCCACGGCGCGCGCCCCGCCCGCGGCGTCTTCATCAAGGCCTATGGCTGCCAGATGAACGTCTATGACGGTGAGCGGATGGCGGACTTGCTCGCGCCGCTCGGATACCGCGCCGTCGATACGCCTGCGGAGGCCGACCTCGTCATTCTCAACACCTGCCACATTCGGGAGAAGGCGGCGGAAAAGCTTTATTCCGATCTCGGCCGGTTGAAGGAGACAAAGGCCGCGCGTGCGAGCGGCATGACGGTCGCCGTCGCCGGCTGCGTCGCGCAAGCCGAGGGCGCTGAGATTTCAAGGCGCGCGCCGATCGTCGACATCGTCGTCGGCCCGCAGGCCTATCATCGCCTTCCGGAGCTCATTGCGAAAGCGGCGCGGGGAAAAGGCGAAGCGCTCGACACCGACTTCGCCGTCGAAGAGAAATTCGACGTGCTGGCGCGTGATCGCGCGGCGCCCGGGATTTCCGCGTTGGTGACCGTTCAGGAAGGCTGCGACAAGTTCTGCACCTTCTGCGTGGTGCCTTACACGCGGGGCGCTGAAGTTTCCCGGCGCGCCGGCGCGATCGAGGCGGAGGTTTTCGGCCTCGTCTCGCAAGGCGTCAGGGAGGTGACGCTCCTTGGGCAGAACGTCAACGCCTGGCGTGACGGAGAGATGGGGCTCGGCGCGCTGTGCCGGCGCCTTGCGAAGATCGACGGTCTCGACCGCATCCGCTTCACGACTTCGCACCCGCGCGACATGGATGATGCGCTGATCTCGGCGCTCGGCGAGGAAGAAAAGCTGATGCCCTATTTGCACTTGCCGGTGCAGTCGGGGTCGGATCGGATTCTCGCCGCGATGAATCGCGGCCATACCGCCGAAGACTATCTCCGGATCATCGAACGCGTGCGCGCCGCGCGGCCTGGCATCGCGATCTCCGGCGACTTCATTGTTGGTTTTCCG
This sequence comes from uncultured Caulobacterales bacterium, assembly GCA_964578685.1. GTDB lineage: Bacteria > Pseudomonadota > Alphaproteobacteria > Caulobacterales > Parvularculaceae > Amphiplicatus. The sequence goes on along the minus strand of CAZOEB010000031.1, from coordinate 5,095 downwards.
GGCGAAACGGCCGAGGATTTTGAAGCGACATTGGGTCTTGTCCGGGCGGTCGGTTACGCTTCCGCCTTTTCCTTCAAATATTCGCGCCGTCCTGGAACGCCGGCCGCCTCGATGCCGAAACAAGTCGCTGAAGCGGTCAAGGACGAGCGCCTCGCAAACCTACAGGCTGTCCTGACGGCGCAGCGCAACGCTTTCTGCGACGGACTTGTCGGACGCGTGTTGCCGATCCTGTTTGAAAGACCCGGGCGCCTTCCCGGCCAGATCATCGGCCGGACCCCCTATTTGCAAAGCCTTCACGCCTCGGCGCCAGCATCGCTGATCGGAAGGGTCGCGCCCGTGCGGGTGACGGCGGTGACGCCGAACGCCGTGGCGGGCGAATTGACCGAAGCGGCGGGGACGCAGCATCGGAAAGCGGAAACAGTACGTGGCTGACGATCAGGAAGCCCCTGCGGAGCAGCTTTTCGAGCAGCTTTCCTTTGACGATAACCGCCACGTCGCCAGCCTCTCCGGCGAACACGACGCGCATCTTCTGATCGTCGAGCGCGCCTTCGGCGTCCGCATCGATCCGCGCGGCAACGTCCTCAATATTTCAGGTCCGCCTGCGCAGCGCGCGCAGGCGTCGGCTGTTCTCAACCGTCTTTATCAGCGCCTTGCCTCAGGCCAGCCATTAACGGTCGAAGACGTGCGCGCGGCGGCGAAATTTTCGGGCGGGGAAGCGTCCTCGGGCGACACGCCAGGACCCGCGATCAAGACGCCGAAGCGCCTCGTCGGCCCGCGGACGCCCGCGCAGCGGGCCTATCTCGAAGCTCTCGGCCGCAGCGATCTCGTGTTCGGTGTCGGGCCGGCGGGCACGGGCAAGACTTATATCGCCGTCGCGCATGCGGTTGGGCTTTATCTTTCGGGCGCGGTCGAGCGGATCATCCTTTCGCGCCCTGCGCTCGAAGCGGGCGAGCGCATCGGATTTCTGCCGGGCGACATGAAGGAGAAGGTCGATCCCTATCTCCGTCCGCTCTATGACGCACTTCACGAAATGCTGCATGCGGATTATATCGAACGGCGCATAGCCGGCGGCGAGTTCGAGATCGCCCCGCTCGCCTTCATGCGCGGCCGCACGTTGGCGCGCGCAGCGGTCATCCTCGACGAAGCGCAGAATGCGACGGTCGCGCAGACCAAAATGTTCCTGACGCGCCTCGGCGAGGGCGCGCGCATGGTGCTGACGGGCGATCCCTCTCAGAGCGATCTCCCGCGCGGCGAAATTTCAGGCCTCGCCGACGCCGTGAAGCTCTTGGCCGGCGTTGAAGGCGTATCGATTGCGCGGTTCACCGCGGCTGACGTCGTCCGCCATCCGCTTGTCGGGCGCGTTATCGACGCCTATGACGCAAGGGACGCCGCGGAGCGCCGCTGAAGCGACGCAAAGGTGAAGCGACGCGAAGGTACGCCGTTGACGCCCCCTGAACAGCTTCCTGCAATTGACGTCGTCATTGAGGACGGGCGGTGGGCCGAAGCGCTCGGCGATCCGGACGACTTCGCCCTGCGCTGCTTTGCGGCGGCGCGCGCCGCCGAACCGCGCCTCGGCGCCGGCGCGGCGTTGCTCCTCGCCGATGACGCGACGCTGCGCCGCCTCAATCGGCAGTTTCGCGGGATGGACAAGCCGACCAACGTGCTCGCCTTTCCAGGCGCCGGCGCGCCGGGCGACATCGCGATCGCCTTTGAAACCTGCGCGGCGGAGGCGGGCGATGAAGGCCCCCGCTTTCGCGATCACGCCGCGCACCTTATCATCCATGGTCTGTTGCACCTTGCCGGTCATGATCATCAGTCCGACGACGAAGCAGAACTCATGGAAAGCCTTGAGACGCGCAGTCTCGCCGCGCTCGGGGTCGCCGATCCCCATGCTGATGAGGAGGCCGGCTGAATGAGCGAAGCCTCGCAGAACGCCGGGCCCGACGATGACGACAACGCGTCGGGCGGATTCTTTCAACGCCTGAGGGGCCTATTCACGCGGAACGAGCCGGAAGGAGAATTCTCCGACGCGCTCGACGATGGACAGCGCGCCGCCGCGATGCGCCTGCCGCGCGCCCGCCGCGAGATGATCGAGCGCGTCATCGCGTTCGACGAAAAGCGCGTCGCGGACGTGATGGCGCCGCGCGCGGATATCGTGGCGGTCGACATCGACACGGCGCTCCCCGATCTCATCAAGGCGTTTGCAGACGCCGGCCACTCGCGCCTCCCCGTCTATCGCGGCGATCTCGACGACCCTCTCGGCATGGTTCACATCAAGGACGTCGTCAGACTTGTCGCGAATCCCGCGCTTCATTCGCCGGCTGACGGCCCCGTGTTGAAGAAAATACGCCGCGACGTGCTTTATGCGCCGCCGTCGATGCGCATCACGGACCTCCTCCTCAAAATGCAGGCGAGCCGGGTCCACATGGCGCTGGTGATCGACGAATTCGGCGGGACCGACGGCCTTCTGACGATCGAGGACCTCGTCGAGGAGATCGTCGGCGACATCAATGACGAGCATGACGACGAAGCCGCGCCGACGATCGTCGCGCGGCCCGGCGGCGGCTGGGAGGCGGACGGGCGGGTCGAGCTCGACGCCTTTCAGGGGCTCTCCGGCGTATCGCTTGCGATCGAGAACAGCGAAGTCGACACGATCGGCGGCGTCGCGGTCGCGCTCGCCGGCCGCGTTCCCCAGCGCGGCGAGGTGTTGCCGCACCCGTCGGGGTTCGATTTCGAAATCGTCGAGGCCGACGCGCGAAAAGTTCGGAAAATCCGCATACGGAGGACAGCGAATCCGGCGCCGCCGCCGGCGGCCGCCGAAAGCGCTGAAAGGGCCGCCGGCGCGAAATGACGCCGCAAACGCTCGATGAGAAACTGGCCGCGGCGGCCGCGGCGCTCTCGCGCCTGACGGGCTGGCGCCGGCGCGGCGCGGCTTTCGCCGCCGGCCTCGGCGCGGCGCTCGCGCAGGCCCCGTTCTACGTCCTGCCGCTGATGGCGGCGGGATATTGCGCGCTCATCTTCCTTTTGGACGGCGCGCGCGGCGCGGCGCGTCCCGGCCGCACCGGCTTTCTCACCGGTTGGTTTTTCGGCTTCGGATACTTCCTTCTCGGCCTTTACTGGTTCGGCTACGCCTTCATGGTCCAGGCGGAGGAGTTCGCGTGGATGGCGCCCTTCGCAGTGCTCGGCATGCCGGCGTTTTTGGGGCTTTTCACCGGCGCGGCGGGCGCTGTCATCGCAAAGGTGAAAGCCTCCGGTCCGCGCCGAATCTTCGTCGCGGCGGGCGTCATCATGGTCGCGGAATATCTGCGCGGGCATGTCCTGACCGGCCTTCCCTGGAACCTTCCGGGGCAAGCGCTCGCCGGGACCGCGATGGGCGCGCAGACCGCGGCCTGGTGGGGCGCCTACGGCCTCAGCCTCGTCGCGCTCCTCATCGCCATGGCGCCGGCGGCCGGCCGCAGCGTCCTCAGGGGCGCAGGCGTCATGCTGGCCGCGACCGCGGCGATTTACGGGGCGGGCGCGTTGCGGCTGCATTTTAATCCGTATACAGAGTATACGGACGTCTTCGTGCGCATTGTGCAGCCGAACATCCCGCAGCGCGAGAAAATCGACGGCGAATTGTGGTCTCGGAACTACCAGCGGCATATCGAGCTTTCATCCGCCCCCGGACCGTCCGCAGGCGTCCTTTTCGTGCTGTGGCCGGAGAACGCCGTCCCGGTCATCGACGAGGTTCCGGAGGGGCTCGCCGAAGTTTCGCGGCGCCTGCCGAAAAACGCCGTCCTCATCACCGGCGCCGTCCGCCGCGAGACCGGCGAGGACGGGCGCGAGAAGGTCTACAACTCAATCGCCGTCGCGCCGGAAACGGCGGCGGGCCGGCGCGTCGTCGCCAATTACGACAAACATCACCTCGTCCCCTTCGGCGAATATCTGCCGATGAACGGGCTCCTTCGCGCGGTCGGCCTCGCCCAGCTTGCGCCCTATGACGAAGGCTTCGCCTTCGGCGAGGGGCCGAAGACGATCGCCGCCGGCGGGCCGCCTTTCGCCGCGCTGATCTGCTACGAGGCGATTTTTCCGGGCCGGGTCTATCCCAAAGGCGAGCGCCCGGAATGGATCGCGACGGTCACCAATGACGGCTGGTTCGGCGATTCCTCAGGGCCCCGCCAGCATCTCGACCAGGCGCGCCTTCGAACGATTGAAACCGGCCTGCCGATGGCGCGCTCGGCGAATACCGGGGTTTCAGCGCTCTTTGACGGCGCCGGGCGGCTGATCGAGCGGGTTCGGCTCTATGAAACCGGGGTGATCGACCGGCCGTTGCCAAAGCCCCTGCCGGAGACCTTCTACCAGCGCTTTGGCGACGCCCTTTTCTGGATCATGATGGCGGCTGTCTTCGCCTTGGGGATGCTCGCGCCGAAACATTTGCAAAAACTGTAATGCAATCTTTGCGCGTCCCGCGTAATCGCCTATAAGCCGCGGATTCTGGGGAGACTTCGACGGTCCTGGCGGTCGGGCTGACAGGGGATCGGCGAAGCAGAAAGGGCGACATGGCTGAAGAAAAGCGGCCGCACCCCATCGACGTTCACGTCGGCGGGCGCGTGCGGCTAAGGCGGACGATGGTCGGAATGAGCCAGGATAAGCTGGCGGATTCCCTAGGGCTGACGTTTCAGCAAATTCAGAAATACGAAAAGGGGGTCAATCGCATCGGCGCGAGCCGGGTCTTTGAGATTTCCCGCATTCTCGGCGTCCCGATCCAGTTCTTTTTCGACGATTACGACGCCGACACCGGCCGATCCTACGGCTTCGCCGAGGCGGGTCCGGACGACGGCGCGGCGATGATGGAGCTTCTGAACTCTCCAGAGGGCGTGCAGCTCTGCAAGCATTTTGCGTCGATCACCGATCCGAAGATCCGGAAGCGGGTGCTTGAACTTGTGAAATCCCTGTCCGACGATGGGGCGGCGGCGTCGCAGGACTGACCGGCGGTCCTTTTACAATGGACTTCTGTGCGCTGCTTGGTTAGAAGCCGGGCGCGTAACGCATAAACTTTTCCTTATATAGGGGTTTGATCGCCGATGGCGCGACAGTCATACCTGTTCACCAGCGA
>CAZOEB010000030.1:0-27330 GCA_964578685.1 uncultured Caulobacterales bacterium | reverse complement strand
TCCAGCAGGAATTTCTGCAGGAAGCGATCATAGTCGGCGATATCGCGCGCGACGACGCGCAGCGTGAAGTCGGCGTCGCCCGTCGTGGCGTAGCAGTCGATGACTTCCGTCCTTGTGCGGATTTTTTTCTCGATCTCCGCCACCGCCGCGGCGTATTGCCGCTCGATCGTCACATGCACGAAGGCGACGACGGCGAGCCCCAGCTTTTCGCGATCGAGCAGCGCCGCGTAGCCTTTGACGACGCCGGCCTCCTCCAGCGCTTTCAGGCGCCGCCAGCACGTCGCCTGCGAGGCGCCCGCGGCCTCCGCAAGTTCCTGCGCGGAAAGGCGCCCCTGACGCTGAAGCGCCGCGAGGATCCGCCGATCGGTCTCGTCAAGCTCAAACATGATATGACCTTATCAGAAATAGTCGACTCGCGGAACATATCGTTCGCATAACCGCGAAAAAAGCATAAAATCATCGCGTCTCTTTCGCGCAATTCAGCTATTCATGCCGCAGGAGCCAAGGGTTTCCGATGTCTGCGACAGCGCTTCAACTCGACGATTACGAACTCGACGACCGTTACCGGCGCAGCGGCGGCCGCGTCTTCCTGACCGGCACCCAGGCGCTCGTCGCCATCATGCTGCACCAGCGCCGGCTCGATCGGGCGCGCGGCCTCAACACCGCCGGCTTCGTCTCCGGCTATCGCGGCTCTCCGCTCGGCGCGGTCGATCAGGCCTTGTGGAAAGCAAAGCGTTTTCTCAGCGAAGAGCAGATCGAATTCCTGCCGGCCATCAACGAAGACCTCGCCGCGACAGCGGTGCTCGGCACGCAGCAGGTCGAACTTGAACCGGACCGCACCGTCGATGGCGTCTTTTCGATGTGGTACGGCAAGGGCCCCGGGGTCGATCGCGCGGGTGACGCGCTGAAGCACGGCAACGCCTACGGCTCATCGCCGAACGGCGGCGTGCTGGTCGTCGCCGGCGACGATCATGGCTGCGCCTCTTCCTCCATGTCGCATCAGTCGGATGTCGCCTTCATGTCCTGGTACATGCCGACGCTGAACCCCGCGTCCATCGCGGAATATGTCGACTTCGGCCTCTACGGCTTCGCCCTCTCGCGCTTTTCCGGCATGTGGATCGGGTTCAAGGGCATTTCGGAAACCGTCGAGAGCGCGGCGAGCGTCACGCTGTCGCCGCCGCGGGCCTTCCGTATGCCGACGGATTTCGCCATGCCCGAGGGCGGTCTCAATTTCCGCTGGCCTGACCTTCCCGGCATGCAGATCGAACGGCGGATGAAGTTCAAGAAGGAGGCCGTCAGAGCCTTCGCGCGGGCCAATCCGATCGACCGCGCGATCTGGAACGTGCGCGAAGCCCGCTACGGGATCATCACCACGGGCAAGGCGCATCTTGACGTGATGGAGGCGCTCGCCCTGCTCGGCGTCGACGCCGCCCGCGCCCGCGCGCTCGGGATCGACGTTTACAAGGTCGGAATCGTCTGGCCGCTCGAAAACGCCGGCGCCGAGCGTTTCATGGCGGGCAAGGAAGAGGTGCTCGTCGTCGAGGAAAAACGCGGCATCATCGAAAGCCAGCTCAAGGAGTATATTTACGACCGCGCCGTCGCCAAACCGAAACTCATCCTCGGCAAGCATGATGAGACGAACGCAGCGCTGATTTCTTGGGTCGACGAACTGTCGCCCTCGGGCCTTGCGCCGATCATCGCCGGGCGGTTGCAGAAGGTCATTCCGGGGCTCGATTTTTCAGAGCCGCTCGCACGGCTCGACCGGCTTTCGCAAACGGCGGCCGCGCCGGGCGGGGCCAAGCGCCAGCCCTATTTTTGCTCCGGCTGCCCGCACAATACGTCGACGAAGGTTCCCGACGGTTCAAAGGCGCTCGCCGGGATCGGCTGCCATTTCATGGCGTCGTGGATGGACCGGGAGACGTCCTCGCTGATCCAGATGGGCGGAGAAGGCGTCAACTGGGCGGCGAAATCGCTGTTCCTGAAAGACCGGCCCCACATCTTCCAGAATCTCGGCGACGGCACCTGGTATCATTCAGGCTCGATGGCGATCCGTCAGGCGATCGCGGCGAAGGCGAACATCACCTACAAGATTCTTTATAACGACGCGGTCGCGATGACCGGCGGCCAACCGGTCGACGGCGCGATCTCCGTGCCGCTGATTGCGAACCAGCTTGTCGCCGAGGGCGTCGCCAAGCTCGTCATTCTTTCCGAGAACCCCGATGCGCTGATCGCCGCGGGCGGCCTTCCCTCGGGCGTCGCCGTGCGTCCGCGCGACGATCTCGACGCCGTCCAGCGCGAACTGCGCGAGATCGAGGGCGTCACCGCCATCATCTACGATCAGGCCTGCGCGGCGGAAAAGCGGCGCAAGAGGAAGCGCGGGGAGTATCCCGATCCGCCGAAACGCGTCTTCATCAATGACGCCGTCTGCGAGGGTTGCGGGGACTGCTCCACGCAGTCGAACTGCCTCTCGGTGACGCCGGTTGAAACCGAATTCGGCCGTAAGCGCCGCATCGACCAGTCTTCCTGCAACAAGGATTACTCCTGTCTCAAAGGGTTTTGCCCGAGCTTCGTCACCGTTGAGGGCGGAACGCTCAGGAAACCGAAGATCGAGGCGGACGCCGCCGCGCTCGAGGAGCTGCTGGCGCGCCTTCCCGCGCCGGCGGGCGCCGATATCGGGCGCGCGTACGACCTCCTCGTCGCGGGCGTCGGCGGCACCGGCGTCGTGACCATCGGCGCGATCATCGCCATGGCCGCCCATCTTGAGGGCAAGGGCGCGAGCGTTCTCGACTTCATGGGCTTTGCGCAGAAGGGCGGCGCGGTCCTTTCCTATGTGCGTCTTGCGGCGACGCCTGACGCGCTCAATCAGGTGCGGATCGACATCGGCGAGGCGGAGGCGCTGATCGCGAGCGACCTCGTTGTCGCAACCGACGAACGGTCCCTGCGGGTGTTGCGCAAGGGCGCGACGCGCGCCGTCGTCAACACCGACGTCCTGCCGACGGCGGATTTCATCCGCAATCGGAACATCGACTTTGAGGCCGCCCGGCGTCTCAAGACGCTGAAGGACGCGTGCGACGCGAACGCCGTCGCCGCCGCCGATGCGATCGACCTCGCGCGCCGACTCCTCGGAGACACGGTTTATTCGAACATGATGCTGCTCGGCATGGCGTGGCAGAACGGCCTCGTTCCCCTCTCGCATGCGGCGCTCAGCCGCGCGATCGAGCTCAACGGCGTCGCGGTCGCGAAGAACCGGCGCGCCTTCGATATCGGGCGCGCCGTCGCGGCGGACGAAGCTGCGCTGCGCCGCGCGGCGGGGCTGACGGAGACCCCGGCGGCGCCGCTGGCGCTCGACGCGCTGATCGACCGTCGTGCGGCCTTTCTCACCGCCTATCAGAACGCGGCCTATGCGGCGCGCTACCGCGATTTCGTGAACGCCGTTGCGCAGAAGACCCGGGGCGTCGACCCTGAGGGCCTCCTCGCGCGCGCGGTCGCCGAAAACTACTTCAAGCTTATGGCGTATAAGGATGAATATGAGGTCGCTCGGCTTTATTCTTCCGGCGATTTCCGGCGCAAGCTCGAAGCCGAGTTCGAGGGCGATTTCCGGCTCAAATTCCACCTCGCGCCGCCGCTCCTCGCCGGCGAGCTCGATCCGCTGGGACGCCCGAAGAAGCGCGAATTCGGCCCGTTCATGATGGTCGTGTTCGCCGTCCTTAGCCGCTTCAGGGGCTTGCGCGGCGGACCGTTCGACCTTTTCGGGCGAACCGAGGAACGCCGGCTTGAGCGCCGATTGATCGAAGACTACGCCCGCGATATCGAGGCCGCGGCCGGGAAGCTCGACCCCGCATCGCTGCCGGTCGCCGTCGAGCTTGCGCGGCTGCCGGAAGACATTCGCGGCTTCGGCCCGGTCAAGCTCGCCTCGATCGAAAAGGCGCGCGCGCGCCGCGCCGGCCTCGTTGAGCGCCTCGCCTCCCCCGCCAGCGCGCCGCAAGCGGCGTGAAAGGAAAACCCGATGTTCGCCGACCTCGCCGCCCTGCCGCCCGATCCGCTCCTCGGCGTCACCGCGCGCTTTCGCGCCGATCCGCGCCCACACAAGCTTGACCTCGGCGTCGGCGTTTTTCGCAACCGCCGGAATGAAACGCCGGTGATGCGCGCCGTCGCGGAGGCGCAGGCGCGGCTCGTCGCGGCGGAGACATCGAAGGTCTACCTGCCGCCCGAAAGCGCGCCCGGATTTGCGCCGGCGATCGCGCGGCTGATCTTCGGCGGGGCCGATGACCCCCGCGTCGCGGTCGTGCAGACGCCGGGCGGCTCCGGCGCGCTGCGCGTCGCGGCGGAACTCCTGAAGCGCGCGGGCGCGACCGCGATCACCATCGGCGCGCCGACCTGGGCCAATCATGGGCCGCTTCTCGGCGCCTCGGGCCTGCCGATCCGCTCCATTCCTTATTACGACGCAAAGACCGGCGGCGTCGATTTCGCAGGCTTTTTCGAGGCCGTCTCGAAACTCGGTCCCAAGGACGCGCTGCTCCTTCACGCCGGCTGTCACAACCCAACCGGCGCCGACCTCTCGCGCGAGGAGATCGATGCCATCATCGATCTTGCGGCGGAGAAGAAATTCCTTCCCTTCGTCGACTGCGCTTATCACGGCTTCGCCGAGGGCCTCGACGACGATGTTTACATCGTGCGTGCAATGGCCAAGCGCCTGCCGGAGCTTCTAGTCGCCTATTCCTGCTCGAAGCATTTCGGCCTTTATCGCGAACGCACGGGCGCCGTCGCGATGGTCGGCGCGGATGAAGCCGCCGCGAAGGCCGTGACGACCCACGCCGTCAACGCCGGCCGGCAGATGTATTCGATGCCGCCCGCGCACGGCGCGCTTCTCGTCGCCGAAGTCCTGTCCGACCCCGCGCTCGAAGCGTCATGGCGATCGGAACTCGAAGCGATGCGCCTTGCGGTAATCGACTCGCGGCGCTTGCTGGTCGAAGCGGCGCGCGCCCATCAGCTCGGCGACCGGCTCGATCATCTCTTGAAGCAGAACGGCATGTTCTCTCTGCTGCCGATCGACGAAGCGCAGGTGACCGAGCTCAGGGAGAAGCACGCCATTCACGCCGTCGGCAGCGGGCGCGTCAATCTCTGCGCAGTGAACGAAGGCAACGCCGACCGCATCGCGGCGGCGCTCGCCGACATCATGCGCCGCTGACGAGCGCCTTCAGCCGCCGCAGATCATCGTGGCGCGTGCGGATGTCGGGCCGCGGCGCGGCGAGGCGCAAGTCCCTGAGGATCGCAAGCGCATTCAGCAGGACGGGAAGCGGCGGCCCGCTCGCCGTCACCTGCGCGAGCTTGCCGGCGTCAAGGCTTGCCGACGGCCGCTCGATGAAGCGGGCGACCAGCATGTCGTGATGCTGCGCGGCGGTCTTCCCATGCGCGTCGCAGACGGCGATGAATTTCGCGGCGTTGCGTTTGAACCAGGGCTTATCGGCCTCGCCCGCGCTCTCGAGGAAGACCGTAAGAAAGTCCCGCCGGCGCATGCAGTCGCGGAGCGAGGCTTGATCCTCGGGCCGCATGAACAGCATCTTGTCGACGAGCAACTGCGAATAATAGGGATCGTTCGCCTGACAAAGGCCGGTCAGGAGGTCGATTTCGTTGATGCCGGAAAAATCGCCGGCGTTCGCGCCGCGATATTCCTGACGGCCGACGCGATAGGGCTTGTAGTAAGGCCGCACGCTGAAGAAGAAGCGGTCGACGTCGAGCGCCTTGCAGAGCACGTCGTTCCAGCGCGCAACGTCCTTAAGCGCCGTCAGCGCGTCGTCGAACAGCGTTTCGGCGACCGGGTGCGACACGCCGAGCGGCACGACGCGCATCAGCGCGTCCGCCGCGCGCATATAGGCGAAGATGCCGCGCGTGTTGTAGTCGAGAAAAAGCTTCTCGTCCTTCAGCCGGGTGAAACTCTTCGGCGCGCCGGCGACAGCGCGGTTGTGCGTCGCAAGATGCCCGGTCGCAAAGCGCGGCGCGACGCCGATCGACGCGCCGATATGGAGGCCGAGCGCGGAGGCTTCCTGAAAGGGCGACTTCTCCTCGCGCGCGGGGTTCGTCAGTTCATGGCGACGAAGCGCGGCGAGCCAGAGACCGAGATCGCCGAGGACGTCATAGGCGACGTCAAACCCTTCGTCCGTGTTCCCCTCGCGCCTGAGGGCGCCGACATGGACGAGGCCTTCTTCAACCAGCGCCTTCTTCTGCGCCGCTCCGACGCCCTCGACCGCGGCGCGGTCCGGCAGCGCGAAGTATAGCTCTTCGAGTTCGGAATTGAGATCGACGAAGCGGGTCCTGATCCACTGGTCGAACTTTTCGGCGTTCGTGCTCATGGGCGGCGCGTTTCATGTTCTGCCGGCCCCTCCCTAACGCCAATCGCCGCGTGCGTCCACGCGACGGATCAGGCGTGCAACGCCCGCTCGAACTCTTCGCGGAAAATCTCCATTTCCTCCGCCCCGGCGAGCGTCACGCGCAGGCAGTTCGGCATCTGATAGTTCGCCAGCCCCCTTACCAGCACGCCGCGCTCGGTTAGCGCGGCGTCGATCGCTTTCGCCTGCTCGGCGCGATCAAAGACGACGGTGACGAAATTGGCGAACGACGGGATCGACCGGACGCCGAGACGGTCGAAAAACGCAACCAGCTTTTCGCGCTCCCGATCGACATGGCCGATGGAACGGTCGGCGAAATCGTCGTCTTCGAGCGCCGCTATCGCGGCGGCCTGCCCCGGCGCCGTCATGTTGAAGGGAAGCCGCACGCGGTCGAGCGCCGCGATCACCTCGGCCGCGCCATAGCCCCAACCGACGCGCAGGCCCGCGAGCCCGTAAAGTTTCGAGAAGGTGCGTGTCATCAGAACATTGGGCGCGGCGCGCGCGAGTTCGAGCCCGGCGTCGAATCCCGGCGCTTCCCGCGCAAACTCCGCATAGGCGCCGTCCAGAACAAGGAGCGTCTCCGGCGGCAGGCCGCGATGCAGCCGCTCAATCTCCGTGAATGGAACATAAGAACCGGTGGGATTCGCCGGGTTGGCGACGAAGACGATCTTCGTGCGGCCGTCGATGCGATCGAGGATCGCATCGACATCGACAACGTAATCCTTCTCCGGCGCGAAGCGCATCTCGCAGTCCGCCGCGGCGACCGCAAGACGCCACGCGGCGAAACCGAATTCAGGCTGCACCGCATTGTCGCCGGGATCGAGAAACGCCATGCAGGCGAGCGTGAAGATCTCATCGGACCCGACGCCGAAGATCAGGCGTTCCGGCTCAAGATCGAATTTGCGCGCAACCGCTGAGCGCAAGTCCGTTGCGCGCACATCGGTGTAGCGGAAGATATCGTCGGCGGCCTTAAGATAGGCGGCGTGCGCCCGGGGGCTCGCGCCGAGCGCGTTTTCATTCGCAGAGAGCTTGATGACGCGCGCGGCGCCGTCAACGCGCGCCTTGCCCGGCACATAGACGCCGAGCCTGCGCACGGCCGCGCGAGGGATGGGGCCGGTCATTTACCGCCTCCGGCGCGGCTCTCCAGCACCTTCATCACATCATCGAGGCGCGCCCCGCGCGCCTTCAGCAAAACGGCGAGGTGATAAAGAAGGTCCGCAGCCTCTTCGCAAAGCTCGGCCTGCGTGCCCGCGGCGCCGGCGAGCGCCGTTTCGACGCCTTCTTCACCGACTTTCTGCGCGATGCGCCTTGCGCCCTCTCCCAGAAGCTTGCCGGTATACCCCTCACCTTCCGCACGCGCATTGATCGTCCGTTCAAGCAGACCCAGCCGTCCGAGGCCAGGCGCTATCGCGCCGCCGAAGCAGCTTGCCGTGCCGAGGTGACAGGCGGGCCCCTGCGGTTCGACCGTCAGCAGGATCGTATCGCCGTCGCAGTCGGCGGCGATCGCGACGACCTTCAGCCGATGGCCTGAAGTTTCACCCTTGCGCCAGCGCCCCGCGCGCGAGCGCGAATAGAACGTCGCCTCGCCGCTCTCCGCCGTTTCCTTCAGCGTCGCCGCGTCCATATAGGCGAGCATCAGCACCTGCAGCGTCGCGGCGTCCTGCACGATTGCGGGGGCGAGGCCGCCGCCTTTGGCGAAATCGACCTGCGGCGCGGTGAGCGTCATCGGCGCACCTCGACGCCGGCCTCGGCGAGCGCGGTCTTGACGCCGCCGATGGTGAGCTTGCCGGCGTGAAAGGCGCCGGCGGCGAGCGCGCCCGAGACATCAGCGCTGCGAAACACGTCGACAAAGTGCGACGCCTCCCCGGCCCCGCCGGAAGCGACCAGCGGCGCCGAAAGCCGCGCGCGTGCGGCGCCGAGCTGCTCAAGATCATAGCCGCCGCCGACGCCGTCCTGGTCCATGCAGTTGAGCACGATTTCGCCGGCGCCGCGGTCCTCAGCTTCGCTGATCCAGTCCAGCATGTCGCGTCCCGCGGCGCGGATCGTGCGCGTATCGCCCGTATACTGAAAGACCTCCCAGCGATCGCCGACACGGCGGCTGTCGACGCCGACGACAACGCATTGCGACCCCGCGACAGCCGCAATCTCCGTGATGAACGCCGGGCGCTCCAGCGCGGGCGAATTGACCGACACTTTGTCGGCGCCGTTTTCGAGCGCGGCAATCGCCTGCTCAAGCGTGCGAATGCCGCCGGCGACGCAGAGCGGCGTATCGAGCGCGGCGGCGATGCCCGAAAGCCAGCGATAATCGACCGTACGCCGCTCCGCCGATGCGGTGATGTCGTAAATGACGATCTCGTCCGCGCCCTCTTCCGAATAGCGGCGGGCGAGCTCCCCGGGATCGCCCATGTCGCGATGACCCTCGAACTTCACGCCTTTGACGACGCGGCCTCCGCGAACGTCAAGGCAGGCGATGATGCGTTTAGCAGGCAAGGGCGTCCTCCAGCGTGAAGCGCTTTTCGTAAAGCGCGCGCCCGATAACGGCGCCTGCGGCGCCGACGGCGCGCAGCGCGGCGAGATCGCCGAGAGAGGCGACGCCGCCCGACGCCTGCACCGCAAGCTGCGGGAAACGCGCGGCGAGGTCGGCGTAAAGCGCGACATTGGGGCCCGAGAGCACGCCGTCGCGCGACACGTCGGTGACGAGGGCGTGTTGCAAGGCGCCGTCCGGAAATCGCGCAATCGCATCAGCGAGGCTGATCCCGCTTGACTGCGTCCACCCCTCGGCGGCGACGATATAGTCGTCGCCGGCCGCTTTCACGTCGAACGCCGCGCAGATCCGCCCGGGCCCGGCGCGATCGATCCATGAGAGAACGTCGTCCGGCCGTTTCACCGCCGCGGATCCGACGACGACGCGAGCGACGTCGAGGTCGAGGAGCGCGTCGACGTCTTCCGCTGATCGAACGCCGCCGCCGCACTGAATGTTGACGCGCGCGCCCTTGACGATTGCGCCGATGATGTCGCGCTGACGCGCAGCGCCGTCCCTCGCGCCGTCAAGATCGACAACATGAATCCACGCCGCGCCCGCCTCCGCAAAGGCGCAAGCCTGATCGACAGGGTCGCCGTAGCGCGTCTCGGCGTCGAAGTCGCCTTGCGCGAGCCTGACGCAGCGCCCGCCCCTGATGTCGATGGCCGGATAGATCAGCATGGCGTCGCCAGAAAATTGCTGAGGATGCGCGCCCCGACAGGACCCGACCGCTCGGGATGAAACTGGCAGCCCCAGACCTTGCCGGACAGAACCGCTGCGCTGAAGGTTTCGCCATAGGTCGCGGACGCCGCCGTTTCGTCCGACAGCGGACAAATATAGGAATGGACGAAATAGGCGTAGGCGCCGTCAGGAACGCCGTCGAACATCGCGCTCTTTCTCGTCTGCTGAAGGCGCGACCAGCCGACATGCGGGGCCGGCGTTTCCCGGCTCGCCTTCAGGCGCCGCACACGCCCTTCGAAGAGGCCGAGACCCGTCGCCTCGCCCTCCTCGCTTGAATCGAACAGCATCTGCTGGCCGAGGCAGATGCCGAGAAGCGGGCGATCGAAATTGAGGAGCGCGCGCGCAAGTCCCTTCTCTGCGAGCATCGTCATCGCGAAACCGGCGGCGCCGACGCCCGGCAGGATCACGCGCTCGCATTCCGCAATGACGCGGGCGTCATCGGTCAAGACCGCCTTCGCGCCGAGCCTTTCGAGCGCGAACATGACGGACGCGGTGTTGCCGACGCCGAGCTTTACGACCGCGACCGTCATCAAAGGACGCCTTTCGTCGAGGGCACAACGTCGCCTTCAACTGCGATAGCGGCGCGCAGCGCGCGGGCGAACGCCTTGAAGCACGCTTCCGTCTTGTGGTGATCATTGTCGCCCTTGACCGAGACGTGGATCGCGGCGCCGAGCGTTTGCGCCAGCGACCGGAAGACATGCGCCGTCATCTCGGTCGGATATTCGCCCAGCAGCGGCGCCGAAAACGCGCCCTCGAACACCGCATAGGGCCTGCCGCCGAGATCGATCGACACTTTTGCTTCCGCCTCATCCATGGGGAGGACGAAACCGTACCGCGCGATCCCGCGCCGCTCGCCGAGCGCTTGGCCAAGCGCGGCGCCGAGCGCCAGCGCGCAATCCTCGATCGTGTGGTGGAGGTCGACATGGGCGTCGCCCTCGCAGGCCAGGGTGAGCGAAATCCCGCCATGCGCCGCGATCTGCTCCAGCATGTGATCGAAATAGCCGGCGCCCGTTGTAATCCTCACATCGCCCGGACGGTCGAGGTCGACCCGGACGGCGATCTTTGTCTCTTTGGTCTCGCGGATGACCTCAGCGACACGGGGGCTGCGCCCGACTTCGGCGCCGAAGGCCGCGAGAACGCGATTGTTCGCGGCCGGGTCGCTCACGAGAACATTGACCACGTCTTCATCGATCTTCGACAGCGGCGCCGCGAAAGCCGCCGCGCGCGATGCGACGGCGTCGGCGTCGGGCGTCTCGACGCGAAGAAAGGGGTGCGCTTTGACGGTCACTTTGCGCACGCCGGGAATGGCGTTCAACGCTTGAACGACACGCGCGCGCTCCCGCCGCCAGGCGGCGACGCGCGCCTCTTTCAGCGCCAGACGGCCGGGCGCGACCGCTTTCAGCGTTTCGGCGACGATCAGCGGGTGGAGATAGTCAGCGCCGACCGCCTTGGCAAACTCCCCTATGACAGAAGGCGCCGCGATCAGCGCGCCGCAAAGCGGCGTCTCGGCGCCGAACGCCGAGCCGATGTGGCGATAGACGACAGCGCCGTCTCCGCCCTCGGCGGCGGCTGCGCGTGAGGGTTCATCGGACCAGTCAATGCCGGACTCATCGATGAATTCACATGCGACGCCGGAGCGCTCCGCCAGTTCCCTGGCGTGCCCGACGCCGCGCACGGGCAGAAGTGCGTTCTCGCCGACGCCGAACACGGCGGCAAGCCGCGCACGCAAGGGCGCGAGCCGCTTCAACTCCGTCTCCGGAAAGTGAACTGAAAAAGCAATCGTCACAAGCGCCGCTCCGCTGCACGCGCATGGGCCTCCAGCCCTTCCAGGCGGGCAAGGCGCGCCGCCGCCGGCGCCAGCGCGCGCGCCGCGTCGGCGCTCAGCGTTTGCACCGACATCGGCTTCATGAAGGACTGGACGGTGACGCCGCCGAACGCGCGCGCAGCGCCGTCCGTCGGGAGGACGTGGCTCGGCCCGGCGAGATAGTCGCCGAAGGTCTCCGCGCTCGCGCCGCCGACGAAGACGGCGCCGGCGTCAACCACGCCTTCGACCCACGCGTCTGCATCCGTCACGTTGAGAGCCAAGTGCTCCGGCGCATAGGCGTTCGCGATTTCAAGCGCCTCTTCTCTTGTAGCGGCGATGAAGATGCGCATTTCTTGCAGGCTCGCGCGCGCCGTCGTCGCGCGCGGAAGCGTGTCGATCTGGCGCTCGATCTCGGCGAGGATGCGGTCCGCCGTCGTCGCATCGAGGGTGACAAGCACGACCTGCGCATCAGCGTCATGTTCGGCCTGGCTGAGGAGGTCGGCGGCGGCGACGGCCGGAACAGCGGATGCGTCGGCGATGACGAGAAGCTCGCTGGGCCCAGCGGGGAGATCGATCGCCGCGAGCCCACGGGCGGCGACCTGGCGCTTTGCCTCCGCCACATAAGCGTTGCCGGGACCGAAAATCTTGTCCGTACGCGGAAGGCCGGTGCCGAAAGCGAGCGCGGCCACGGCTTGCGCGCCGCCGAGCGACCAGATGCGCTCGATCCCGCACAGCGCCGCCGCCGCGATCATCGCCGGGGCGATGCGCGCGCCCTTTTGCGGCGGCGTCACGACGATGCGCTCAGGAACGCCTGCGGCGCGCGCCGGTTCGGCGAGCATGATCAGCGTCGAGACGAGCGGGGCCGCGCCGCCCGGAACATAAAGGCCGGCCGCGCGGATCGGGCGCCAGACCTGGCGGCAGCGGGCGCCGCGGAAGGGCTCCGCCTCGAGGTCGCGGGGGCGCGCCGCTTCGTGATAACGGCGGACATTCTCAACCGCGAGTTCGATCGCCGCGATATCTTCTTTGTTCAACGCGTTGCGCGCGGTCGCGATCACGGCCGGCGTCAGATCGACCGCTTCCGGCGGCGCGCCGTCGAGCCGGTCCGCCCACCGCGCGACCGCATCGGCGCCGTCCCGTTCGACATCGGCGATGATCGCGGCGACCCTGTCGACGACGGTTGCGCCGGCGCGCTGCACGGGCCGCGCGAGCGCTTCACGGCGCTCGTCTTCCGATAACGAGGTCCAGTTGAACCGGCGCATGCGCGTCACATCATCTTTTCGATCGGCAGCACAAGGATCGAGGAAGCGCCCGCAGCCTTCAGCCTTTCAAGCGTCTCCCAGAAGATCGACTC
Source organism: uncultured Caulobacterales bacterium (assembly GCA_964578685.1). GTDB lineage: Bacteria > Pseudomonadota > Alphaproteobacteria > Caulobacterales > Parvularculaceae > Amphiplicatus. The sequence continues at coordinate 14,527 of CAZOEB010000030.1, read as the reverse complement.
CTGGCAGACAGCATGCACCGCAACCGCATCATCGCGCCCGGCGAGCGGCGTCACCGTCGGCGCCTCAGCCCCGGGGAGCAGCGCCGAGATTTCAGCGAGCCGCGCTTTCGGCGCGTTCATCATCACATATTTCGCCCCGCGCGAGGCGATGACGCCGCGGAAGCGCTCGACGATGCTGTCCCCGAGCAGCGAACCCTTCGCGTTTGGCGAGCGCACCAGCACCGCCTCGCTTTTCAAGACGGTGTCAAAGGCGACGAGGCCGTTCATTTCCAGCGTTGCGCCGGTCGATACAAGATCGCAGATCGCCTGCGCAAGGCCGAGCCGCGGCGCGACCTCGACTGCGCCGCGCATATAGACGACCTCAGCGCGGACATCGCGCTCCTTCAGGAAGGCGGCGAGCACGTTCGGATAAGATGTCGCGATGCGCTTGCCGTTGAGCGACCCCGCGCCCCGGTAGTCGAAGTCCGGCGGCGCCGCGATCTTGAGGTCGCAGCGCCCGAAGCCGAGCGGCATCACCTCAATAGGCGCCGCGCGCCCGCTGCGTTCGCGCAACACGTTGAGGCCGATGACGCCGAAATCGGCGACGCCGTCGGCGACGAAGGTCGGAATGTCGTCATCGCGGACGCGCAGGAGGTCGATCGGCGCGTTGTCGATGCGATAGATGAGATCGTTGACGCCGCGCACGATGCGAAAGCCGGCGGCGGCGATGAGGTCGAGGCTGTCATCCGCCAGACGCCCTGATTTCTGGACGGCGATTTTCAAGCGATCAGACTGCATTGCGGCGGCTCCGTTTGAGGCGGTCGAGCACGACGCGGTAACCGCGATAAGGCATGTCCTTGAGGAACCGCGCGACCCGCACGACGGTCGCGGTCGAGGACCCCGCCGCGCCGGCGATCTCGCGATAGGAAAGCTCTCCAGCGTCGAGAAGCTGCGCCACGCGCCAGCGCTCGGCGAACGCTTTGACTTCGCCAGGCGTGCAGAGATCGGCGAGAAACGCTTCCGCCTCCTCGCGCGTCTTCAGCGCAAGAATGGCGTCGATTACGTCGGGCTCAGACTTTCTGGCGGCGGTCAAGGGCCTCGCTCCGGTTTAGCGCGATGGCGTGCTACTACGCTAATACGATCGGCGCAAGCCCCCCCTTGCGGCCGGGCGGTCGAAATTGCGCGCCTCCCCCTCCCGCAAGCGGGAAAGGGGAGCAGCCGCTTCGTCGGCTTTTGGAACCACGCAGCCGGCAAGCAGGCGCTCGCCCCCATGGTTTCCCGACGGGAGAGAACATATTGCGCCCCGTTAACCATGCCCCCTTACCAAGCCGCAACCGCTTTCCCCGAGACTGCAACCATTGGGGGAGCGAGGGTCCATGGCCGGCGCGCATTCAGCGTTTGACGACCTGTCGGATGCGGTCGTCATCTGCGACGACGGCGAGCGGGCGAGCTACGTCAATCGCCGCTTTCTTGCGCTCGCCGGCGGCGATGCGGCAGGCTGGATCGGCGAGACCGCATCAGCGCTTCGCAACAACACCGCGCTTGCAATCGACTGGTCGGAGAGCCGGCGCGCCGACGGGAGCCTCGTTTTCGTCGGGCGCCCGGCGCCGAAGACGGCCGCCGAGGGCGAAGCAAAGCTGCGCTTTCTCGCCACCATGAGCCACGAGATGAGAACGCCCTTGAACGGCATTCTCGGCATGAGCGGGCTGCTCCTCGACAGCGAGCTTGAGCCGGCGCAGCGCACCTATGTGGACGCCATTCACGAGTCAGGATCGACGCTGCTGACGCTCATCAACGACATTCTTGACTATTCGAAGATCGCCGCAGAAAAGCTCGACATCGACGCCGCGCCGGTCAATCTGCGCGCCCTCGTCCAGGGCGTCGCCGAACTCCTTTCGCCGCGCGCGACGCAGAAAGGCATAGAGATCGCCTCCTTCGTCGCTCCGGCCATCCCTGAGTCCGTGCTCGGCGATGAAATGCGGCTTCGCCAGATCCTTCTCAATCTCGCCGGGAACGCGGTCAAATTCACCGAACGCGGCGGCGTGTGCGTTGAGGTCCATCGCCTTGACGCGGCGGCGGACGGCGACTGTCGCCTGCGCATCGACGTGCGCGACACCGGCGTCGGCATCGATGAAAGCGACCTGAAACTCATCTTTGACGAGTTCTCGCAGGCGGAGTCGGGCCGCGAGCGACGGTCGGAAGGCACCGGCCTCGGACTCGCCATCGTGCGGCGGCTTGTAGAAGCGATGGGCGGCGAGATTCGCGTTGAGAGCCGCCTCGGCCAAGGCAGCGTTTTTTCAGCCCTGCTGAATCTGAGAATAGATAATGCGGCGACGGAAAGCCTGCCGCCGCTCCGCAACGGCGCGATCGCGGTTCTCGTCGCGTCGCGCTCGCAGACGATCCAGCGGTTCCTGAAGCTGCAATTGCAGGCGTCCGGCGCGCACAACATCGTCGAAGCGGGATCGGCGTTGCAGGCGGCCGCCGCGCTCGCCAAGCATCCCAAAGCGGTGCTCATCTGCGATCTCGACATCGCGGTCGAGGGCGGCCAGCGTCTCGCCGGGGCTGCGGGCGCGGCCTATGTCATGCTGACGCCGGCGACGCGCGGGCGCATCGAGGGTTTCAAGCGGATGGGCTTCGGCGGTTACCTGATGAAGCCGATCCGCGCCGCGACCCTCATCGCCGTCCTCAATGAGACGGCGGATCTGCAGCCGCAGCGCCGCCGGCACGACCGCACGCCGGAACCCGCCGCCGCGCAGCCCTCGGCGCTGAAGATCCTCATCGCGGAAGACAACAAGATCAACGCGCTGCTCATCCGTTCACTGATCGAAAGGCGCGGCCACCGCGCCGAGGTGGCGGAGAACGGGCATCAGGTGATCGAAGCCTTGTCGTCGGCGCCGTTCGATCTCATCCTGATGGACATGCACATGCCGACGCTCGACGGCGTCGCCGCGACGCGAAAAGTGCGCGCGCTCGGGGGCCCCGTCTCCGAAACGCCGATCATCGCGCTCACTGCAAGCTCCGAAGCGAAGGACCGCCAGCGCTGCCTTGACGCCGGCATGGACGACTTTGTGACGAAGCCGATCGACCCGGAAGAACTCGACGCCGCGCTCGACCGCTGGCGCAACGGGCGCGGACGCGACCGCGCGGCGTCTTGAGGCGTTAGGCGGCCGTTAACCGGCCGCGACTTTCGTTAATCCGATCTAAATTCACCCTCGATAATGTCAGGGATCGACGCGCGATCCGCTGCCATGAACTTTTTGGGGCTTCAGATTCTTTGGGCCGATTTCGGCAAGGCGACCGCCATGATTCTCGGCGTCGCTTTCTCAACCCTGCTGATGGCGCAGCAGGCGGCGATCTTCGTCTGCCTGATGGCCAATTCCGCCTCACACATCACGAGCGCGGAGGACGTCGACATCTGGATCGCCGACGAGCGGTCCGACTATTTCGACGATCCGGGCGTCCTGCCGCCGGGGCTCGTCGACCGCGTGCGGAGCGTCGAGGGCGTCGCCTATGCGGCCCCCTTTCTGCGCCGCGGCGCCGTCGTCGACACCCGTGCGGTGATCGAACAGGCGGTCCTCGTCGGCGTCGACGACGCGTCGCTGCTCGGCGCGCCGCAGAAGATGCTCCATGGCGACATGAAAAGCCTCAGGACCGCCGACACCTTCATCGTCGACCGGCGCGGCTATAACGACATCTGGCCGGAAGACGAGATCGAGATCGGCCGTTTTCTCGAGGTCGACGGCCGCCTCATCAGGCTCGTCGGCGTCGCCGATCCCCCATCGCCGTTCATTTCGCAGCCGCTCATCTATGTGAGCCTATCAACGGCGGCGCTGCTCGGGGGCGAGGCGCGCCCGAGTTTCATCGTCGCGCGAGCGAAGGACGGCGCCGACGCAGCCGCTGTCGCCGTCGCGATCGAGAAAGCGACCGGCTATTCCGCCTTTGACAGCAAGGCGTTCGGCCGGCGCACCATCGACTATTATCTTGAGAACACCGGCATCCCGATCAATTTCTTCATCACCATTCTTCTGGGCTTCATCGTCGGCGCGGCGATCGTCGTCCAGACGTTTTATCTCTTCATCACCGAGAATTTGCGGCATCTCGCGCTGTTTCGGGCGATGGGCGCCGAAAGCTGGCCGCTTATTCGCATGACGATCGTCCAGTGCGCGATCGTCGCCGCCATCGGCTTTTCGCTCGGCCTCGCCGGCGCGTCGTGGTTTTTCGAAACGGTTCCGGAGAAGGTTCCGGCCTTCAAGGGATTCTACCTTCCGGCGGGCGTCGTCCTCAAAGTCGGCGCCGTCGTCTTTGTCGTCGCGTTCCTGTCGGGGCTCGTCAGCATCCGCCGCGCGATCCGGCTTGACCCTGCGATCGTTCTCAGGGGCTGACATGACCGCCGCGATCGAATGCCGCTACCTGAAGATGGAATTCGGCGCCGCCGGCGCGCGCCAGACGGTCTTGCGCGGCGTCAATCTGACGGCGCACGCCGGCCGCCTCACCATGATCGCGGGACCTTCCGGCTGCGGAAAGTCGACGCTGCTGTCGATCCTCGGCGGCCTTCTGACGCCGACCGCGGGCGAGGCGATCGTCTTCGGCCGCGCGCTCTCCGCGATGTCGGCGCGTGAGCGCGCCGCCTATCGGCGCGAAGATGTCGGCTTCATCTTCCAGCAGTATAATCTGGTGCCCGCGCTGACGGCCGCGGAAAACGCCGCCGTCGCCCTCATCATCGCCGGCGAAAAGCGCGAGGCTGCGGTCGCGCGCGCGCGCGCGACGCTGGCGATGTTGGGGCTTGGCGAACATTGCGAGAAATTCCCCCGCCAGCTTTCCGGCGGACAGCAGCAGCGCGTCGCGATCGCGCGCGCGCTCGTGCACAGTCCGCGCCTCATCATCTGCGACGAGCCGACGGCGGCGCTCGATTCCTCGACGGGCGAGGCGGTGATGGAGCTTTTGAGCGATGCGGCGCGCGATGCCGGCCGCGCCGTCGTCATCGTGACCCACGACACCCGCATCTTCGATTACGCCGATCATCTCATCGAGCTTGAAGACGGTCTCGTCATCCGCGACGAAGCGCTCCGCACCGAGGAGGAAGCCGGGTCCGTCGCGGAACCGGCGCCGCGCCCTACGCGAAAGGCGGCCGCGTGATGCGCGGGATCTTCCGGATGCGCTGGCTTTATTACGCTGGAGCGATCATAGCGTTCGCCTTCGGGACGATGTCGGTGACGACTTCCGCACCGAAGCCGCAACGGCGCGAACCGCAGGGCGGTATAAGCGCGCCTGATTACACCGCCTTCATCGCAGCGACCGGCGTCGTGGAGCCCGCGTCGGAGATCGTCACGGTGACGCCCGACATCGACGGCGTCGTGCGGTCGGTTTTCGTGAAGGCGGGCGACCGGGTTCTCGCCGGCGATCCGCTGTTCGCGCTCGACGACGGGGAAACGCTCGCCGCGGTCAAGCGCGCCGAAGCCCGTCTTGCGCGCGCGGAAGCGGAGATTTCCTTGCGGCAGGCGGAGGCGAAGGCGGCGCATGCGCGCGCCGAGGCTCAGCGCCTTGAGGCCGCGCGCCTCAGGTCCAGCGTCGAGCGTTTCCGTCCCTTGCGGCGGGAAGCGATCAGCGAGGAACAATTCGACCAGATGTCGGCGGAAGCCGAAGCCGCCGCGTTCGGCTGGCGTTCGGCGCGCGAGGCCGCGCGCGCGGGCGACGCGACCGCCGAAGCCGCCGTCCAGGAAGCGCGCGTCGCTGAAGCCGAACTCGCGGAGGCGCGCGCGGCGCACCAACGCACCATCATGCGCGCGCCGGTTGCGGGCTCGATCCTGCGCGTCGATGCGCGCGCGGGCGAGGCGTCCCGGGCGGGCGCGGTCCGCCAGCCCTCGGTTTCCGTCGGCGACATCGACAGTCTGCATCTGCGGGTCGAGATCGACGAGGCGAACGCCTCTGATTTCTCCGCTGGGGCGCCGGCCGAAGCGGCGCTGCGCGGCGCCGCCGGCGGGCGCGTCAAGCTCACGCTTCTCTCCGCCGACAGGATGCTGAAGCCGCGCGCCGGTTTCCGCGACGCCTCGATCGAGCCCGTCGATTCCCGCGTGCTGGAAGTGCGTTATGCGATCACGGCGTCAGAGGCGCGGCTTTACCCCGGCCAGCTTCTCGACGTTTACATTTCACGCGATGGGGCTGCGGCGGCCGGAAAGCCCGCGCCCGCCGTCGCGACCCTCGACGACCAGAAGCTCAGGCCCTAAAGACGATCATTCCTCGCCCTCAGGGTCCTTCATCAGGTCTTCTTTCGAGACCTTGGTGTCAGTCACCTTCGCGCGTTCGAGGATGAAGTCGACGACACGCTCTTCAAAGAGCGGCGCGCGAATCTGCGCGACGGCTTGCGGATTCTGCTGGAAGAATTTCAGCACTTGCGACGGCGTCACCTGCTGGCCCTGCATCGACAGCATTTGCGATTCCCGGATCGCCTGCTGCTGCACGGCGCGCTGCAGCGCCTCCGGCGGCACTTGCACGTCGGCGCGGCGGCCGATTTCGGCGAGCACGAGACCGAGCCGCACGCGGCGCACCGCGATCTTCCGATATTCTTCTTTCAGCTCGTCGTCGGTCTTGTCCTTGTCTTCTTCGTCGCGCTCGGCGTTTTCAACCTGCGCCCAGATCTGGCGGAACTCGGCCTCGACCATCGACTTCGGCAGGTCGAAATCGTGGCCGGCGTCGAGCTTGTCGAGCAGCGCGCGCTTGACGTGATTGCGCGACATGGCGCGATACTCGTCCTCAAGGCGTTCGCGCAGGCGCTTCTTGAGGTCGGCGAGATCTTCGAGGCCGAGCTTCCTGGCGAAATCGTCATCGACGACGACGTCTTTCGGCGCCTTCACTTCCTTCACCGTGACGGCGAAGACCGCATCCTTGCCGGCGAGGTCTTTCGAGCCGTAATCGGCGGGGAACGTCACCTTGACCGAAACGTCCGCGCCGGCCCTGGCGCCGACGAGCTGGTCTTCAAATCCCGGAATCAGCGAACCCGAGCCGAGGACGACGCTCTGCCCTTCGCCGCGGCCGCCCTTGAATTCGACGCCGTCGATCGACCCGACATAATCGATGATGAGGAGGTCGCCGTCTTTCGCCTTTTCGTTCTCGCTGCGCGGCTCGTAGTCGCGGCTCTGCTCGGCGAGTTTCTTCGCCGCTTCGTCGACATCGGCGACGGTCACGTCGGCGACGGGCCGCTTCAGCGCGAGGCCGTCGATCGACATCGGCTCGAACTCGGGGAGAATTTCGGCGTGTACGGAATATTCAAGGTCCGCTTTGCCGTCCATCACCTGCTCGATGTCGCCGGTCAAATGCGGATGCGGCGTCGTCGCCGGCTTCAGATTGCGGTCGGTGAACGCCTTGAAGCTCGTCTCGTTGACGATCTCCTGCAGGATCTCGCTCATCACGCCTTTGCCGTACATCTTCTTGAGGAACGGCAGGGGCGCCTTGCCCTTGCGGAAGCCCTTGAGGTTCACGCGCCCCTTGATGTCGGCGAGGCGCGCAGTGAGCTTGGCGTCGAGCTCCGAGGCCGGCACCTTCACTGTGAAGCGGCGCTCAAGGCCTTCGGCGGTCTGTTCAGTCACTTCCATGATCGTCCAAGCTCTCTCGTTTCAATGCGTTCGACCGGCCGGCGCGGCGCGTGCGGGCGGAGGGATTTGAACCCCCACGCCTTGCGGCGCTGGAACCTAAATCCAGTGCGTCTACCAATTCCGCCACGCCCGCGACGGGCCTTGAGACCGCCCGCCGGAGCGAACCCCGTCAGGCGGAAGGGCGTCTCTATAGCAGGGAAAACCGGGGTGTCGAGCGCTGCGGGGCCGCTTCGTCAAAACCGCTTTTCGAACCACATCACGCTGTAATAGCGGCCGAATTTGCGCCCCACCTCATCAAGGGTCGAAACCTGCCGGAAGCCGAAACGCTGATGCAGGCGGACCGAGGCAGGGTTCGGGGCGACGATGAGGGCGTAGGCGCGGTGGACGTCCGCCGTCGCGAGGGCGGCGAACAGCGCCTCGTAGAGCCGCACGCCAAGGCCCCGCCCCTGCCCTTCAGGCGCGAGGAAGACCGACACCTTCACCGAGGTTTCGTAAGCTTGGCGCTCGTCGAAGGCGGAGGCGTTGGCGAAGCCGAGAATGCGCCCCGCATCCTCCGCGACGAAGACCGGCCAGCGCGGGTTCGCCGCGCGAACCTCAAGCCAGCGCCGGCGCGCGGCTTCATCGATCGGCGCGGTCTCGAACGTCGCCGGCGTTTCAAGAATGAACGGATTGTAGACCGCGTTAAGCCCCGCGGCGTCGATGAGCGCCGCGCGCCTGATCGTCGTCGTCATGCGCGCAAGCTCACGCCGCCGCCGCGATCCGTCAAGGCGAGGCCGATCAGCCGAGCTTGGCCGCCAGCGCCGCCTTTTCCTCGCGCAGTTCCGTTTCAATGTCGGTGACGAACTTCATCATGCCGTAGAAGATCGAGTCGTCGTAATATTCCCCGCTCGCCTTCAGCTCTTCTTCGGCCTTAACCATGTCATCGAGCGCCGCTTTGGCGCGAACATAGAATTCGTCGATCTTTCGGATGCCGGCCTCTGCGGCGGCGCGATCGCCGCCGGCCGCCGCTGCGTCGACCGCGGCGCGGATGCCGGGCGCTGCGTCGTCAAACTCGCGCGACAGGTCGAGCGAGCGGCGCACGATGGCGTTGAGCTTGATGACGCGGTCGCCCTCAAACGGGGAGCGCCCTTCGGCCCCGCCGATTTTGTGGGCCGCTTCAAGTTCGGGATGGCCGGCATTAAGGTCGGTCAGCGCCCGCTGGCCCGAAATGGAGCCATCCGCGGCTTCCGCCGCCGGCGCTTCCGCGGCGGACTGATCCGTCTTCGCGTCTTTTCCAGACTTTCCGCAACCAGCTGCAAGCGCCGCCGCTGCAAGCACCATCAAGAACCGCACCATGGCAATCCGCCTTTCGCATCACCCGGTCTGACGGGCGCCTCTACTCTAATGCAAAAAGGCCATGCGGACATCGTCCGCATGGCCCCTTAATTGAGTTGCGGAAGAATCTTACTTCTTCTTGAACTCGCCGCTCGCGCCCAGCATGTAGTTGACGATATTCTCGCCGAGCTTTTGGCCGGTGCCGTTATCCCACTGCCAGTGAACGCCGTTGAAAATGCGGCTGATGCCGTTTTCTTCCTTCGCATCCGAGAACTTGCGGAAGCGAACCGGCACGAGCGGGCGCGGAACCGCAGGCGTGAACGGATCGGTCGAAACGCCGTTATATTCGTCGGAGACGAACGTAAACGGCGAACCATCGCCAAACTCTTTTTTCATGACGTTGGCCATGACCGAGCCGAACGTCGCATGTCCCGAGGGATAGGCCGGGAACGGCGGCGTCGGACGGATGGCCGGGCCAGCCGAGTTGGCGATCGAGATGCCGACCGCGGTCCACGCCGGATCCGCCGGCGTGTTGGCGACGCCGTCGTCGAGACGAATCGCGGTCGCGGGACGCCAGTAGTTGTAGAAGTACTTCGAGTCCCACGCGGCGATGCCAGCGTCAGCCATGCCCGCGTGGAGGACCGCAAGATACTTCGCCAGCTTTGACGTATCGGTCAGTCCCTTGTCGAGCGCGACCTGGATTGCGATCTGGGCGTAGAGCCGGGGAGGCGTGCCCAGGAGGGCCTGGCCGTCATAGCCCCAGTAGTTGCCGATGAAGCGCGCAGCCGCGGTCGAGGTGTTCGGGATGCTCGACGGGACGTCGGGCGCCTGGCCGATCTGGGCGACTTCGTTCCAGCCGCGCACATATTCCGGGCTGCCCGGACGCGGCGGGGCCGGAATGCGGAACTGGGCGCCATTTTTGAGAATGAACGGCGTCACCGCACCCCAATTGGCGCCGAGCGCGACCGGCTGGTTTGCAATCGGATCAGGCGACCAGCGAAAGGTCACGCGCGGCAGCGCGGGATCGCTTTCCGGCCCGTTCACCTGTTCGCCCCACCAGTTCGTGGTGCCGGTGGCTATAACGCCGCCAGCGCCCGGCGCGGGGTCAGGAAGTTCCGAACCGTCGCCGGTACGGCGAGCAATCATCGCCGCAGCCGAAGCCTGGCCGATGGCGCAGCCGTCTGTCACCGACTGCGACGCGCCGAGCGCGGCGAGATCCGCCGCGAGAGCGTTGTCGAAATCAGGCTGAAGGCTGGAATAAACAACGTCGAGCACGCCATGCGCCGCGCACGCGATGGCGGCGTCAAGCGAAGCGCCCGGGGCCGCAAGCCCGATCGGATTGTATTGCTTGTTCTGCTGCGTGATCGAGTTGACAGCGTCATACACGGCAAGCTGCGTCATCGCGAAGGCGCGCGCGTTGCGAACCGGTCCGCCCTGTTGAAACACGCCGACGCCCGGCGTGTGATCGTCTGCGTTCGCCTGAAGCATGATGCCATGCCAGCGAACCAGCGTGTCGGTCGGCGCTGCGTGCGCCGCCGGTATCAGCGAGGACGCGAGCAGGAGCGACCCCAGGACTTTCGTCGTCTTTTTCATACGAGTTCCATTTCCACAAACGCGCCCCATACGGGCGCACTTCAGTTTCAGCGGTTATGGAAAGAGTGCGGCGAGCGACGCGCTGCCAGTGCTGTTCTCGCTTCGGCTCTCCCACCTGAAGCGGACTTCGATCGCCCCATAGCGATCCTCGAAACTCCGTCCCCTCTCTCCAAAGGACGTGGCGTTTCCATACGCAAACATCAGACCGGCCGCAAATGATTCTTTTCGTAGAAAATCGCGATCAGCGTTGTTTCAAAAAAAATTCAAATGCTGCTGTGCAGCGGATCACACACCCCCCCCCGCGGCGGTGATTTGGTTAAGCGCCGAATTGAACAATCGTCCAAATACGGATCAATACGCCAACGCGCTTGTTGCGACATGCAATCGCTTTTCCCGCGCTGTATGTTCACAAAAGCGCGAGCGCTCCCGGGATTGCGGCCACGATGTCTTCGGCGATTAGTCCCAGGCCCGCACTCTTCCCGCAGATTCCGTGAAGAAACACCCCGCCGCACCCCGCTTCAAAGCCGGGCATTCCGGTCGCGCGAAGCCCGGTGATGATGCCGGCGAGGACATCGCCTGAACCTGCGGTTGCAAGGTCGAACGGCGCATTTGAATTGATTGCGCAGCGTCCGTCCGGCGCCGCGATGATCGTGTCGGCGCCCTTCAACACAACCACTGCGTTGGCGCGCGATGCTGCGCGTCTTGCGGCTGTCAGCCGTCCAGATGAAGCTGCAACCGGCTCGGGAAAGAGACGCGAAAATTCTCCCAAATGGGGAGTGAGAACGTCATCGCGGCGCAACTTCGCGAAAAGCGCCGCAGGCTCATTTTTGAAACTGGTCAGCGCGTCGGCGTCGAGGATTGCAGCCGCGCGCGATGCAAGAACTGCGAGCGTCGTTGCGCGCGTCGCCGCGCCGACGCCGGCGCCGGGGCCGATGAGCGCGGCGGTGAACCGGGGATCGGCGAGAATGGCGGCGACGGCGGTCGCATCGTCCGCTTCGCGGATCATCACCGAGGTGAGATGCGCCGCGTTTTCATCGGCCGCATCGCTTGGCGACAGAACCGTGACAAGGCCGGCGCAGGCGCGCAGCGCCGCCGTCGCGGCGAGGCGCGCCGCTCCGGTTCTAAGGCGCGGTCCGGATATGACCGCCGCATGTCCGCGCTCATATTTGTGCGTTCGCCAACTGAGTTTCGGCCAGTGCGCGGCGAACAGCGCCGGATCGTTTTCAAAGTTCATCGGCCGCTGCGCGGCGACATGCTGCGCCTCGACGCCGATGTCGGCGACCTCGACGGCGCCGGCGAGCGCGCGTCCGGGGTAGAGAAGGTGTCCGGGCTTCTTGGTGATGAAGGTGACCGTTGCGGCGGCGTCGATCGCGGCGCCGAGGACGGCGCCGGTGTCGGCGTCGACGCCCGAGGGGATGTCGATTGCGATTGCGGGCGCGGGATGGGCGTTCGCGGCCTCGACAATCGCTTTCGCCGCGCCGTCAAGGTCCCGCGCGAGCCCCATGCCGAACAAGGCGTCGACGATGACGCCGGCCCCGTCGAGAACCCCGGGCGATGATTCCTCAATGGCGCCGTCGAACAGGGAGGCCATCAACGCCGCATCGCCCTTCAAGGCGTCGCGCGCACCGAGCAATCCGACGCGGACGGGCCAGCCCGCCTCTTTCAGCTTTCGCGCGATGACGAAACCGTCGCCGCCATTGTTGCCCGGTCCGCAGAGAATCGCGGCGGGGCGCTGCTCCATCGTCCGTATAATGAAGGATGCGGCGGCCGATCCCGCCGCCTCCATCATCGCCTTGCCGGAAAGACCGCCGGCGATCGCCCGCGCCTCGACGGCGCGCGTCTCAGCGGCGGTAAGGACGATGAAGGACGGTATCAGTTGACTTCGCTCCCTTAACGCGTTGTTCTTCGCGCTCGCAGCATCGAGACATTTGCCGCCGATGAAGAAGATCGAAGCGATCATCAAACCCTTCAAACTCGACGACGTAAAGGAGGCGCTGCACGATATCGGCCTCCAGGGAATGACCGTCACCGATGTGCGCGGTTTCGGCCGGCAGAAGGGGCACACCGAGCTCTATCGCGGCGCGGAGTACGTCGTCGACTTCCTGCCCAAGGTGAAAATCGAAGTCGTCGTTCCCGACGGTCTCGCCGCTCGCGCGGTCGAGGCGATCGCCGCCGCCGCGCAGTCGGGGCGAATCGGCGACGGCAAGATCTTCGTCTATGCGATCGAAAACGCCGTCCGAATTCGCACCGGCGAGACCGGTGAAGACGCAATTTAGCCGGTTCTGGCGTTTCGATAGTGCAATCGGCCAAGCTTTGAGCGGTTTCGCGCGAAAATCAGCTGCCGATGCTGCAGCGCAAAAATATCAGTTGATTTCGCGGCGAGCGAGCCGTCATCTCTCTTTCATCATTATGAACGCCCCCGAGCGGGCCTCCTCCCGCATGGGCTGGCGTTTCCGCCAAGCCAGGGAAGGAGCCTCCCCAATGTCAGCCGCCGACGCCGTCCTGAAGCGCATCAAGGACAAGGATATCCGTTTCGTCGACCTCCGCTTCACCGACACGCGCGGAAAATGGCAGCACGTCACGTTCGACCGCGACATGGTCGACGCCGACCTCTTCGAAGAAGGCACGATGTTCGACGGCTCGTCGATCGCGGGATGGAAGGCGATCAACGAGAGCGACATGATCCTGATGCCGGACCCGGAAACGGCTTTCGAGGATCCCTTCTTCGCGCAACCGACGCTCTCGCTCTTCTGCGACGTTCTGGAGCCCGCAACCGGTCAGCCCTACAGCCGCGATCCGCGCACGACCGCGAAAGCGGCCGAAGCCTATCTGCAATCGACCGGCATCGGCGACACCGCCTATTTTGGTCCGGAGGCGGAGTTTTTCGTTTTCGACGACGTCAAATGGTCGACGGAGCAGCACAATATGGGCTTCTCGCTCGACAGCGACGAAGGCCCCTACAATTCTTCGACCGCCTATGAAGGCGGCAACCTCGCGCACCGCCCGGGTCCCAAGGGCGGCTATTTCCCGGTGCCGCCGGTCGACAGCGCGCAGGATATGCGCACCGAAATGCTGGCGATCATGGGCGATCTCGGCCTCAAGCCGGAAAAGCATCACCACGAGGTCGCGCCCTCGCAGCACGAGCTCGGCATGAAGTTCGCCAATCTCGTGAAGATGGCGGACCACATGCAGCTTTATAAGTATATCATCCATCAGGTCGCCGCCGGCTACGGCAAGACCGCGACCTTCATGGCGAAGCCCGTCTTCGGCGACAACGGCTCCGGCATGCACGTCCACCAGTCGATCTGGAAAGGCGGCAAGCCGCTTTTCGCCGGCGATCGGTATGCGGACCTTTCCGAGACCTGCCTCTATTACATCGGCGGCGTCATCAAGCATGCGCGCGCGATCAACGCCTTCGCGAACTCGACGACGAACTCCTACAAGCGCCTGGTGCCGGGCTATGAGGCGCCGGTGCTGCTTGCTTATTCCGCGCGCAACCGCTCGGCGTCGATCCGGATCCCGTGGGTTCCCTCGCCGAAGGGCAAACGCATCGAAGTGCGGTTCCCCGACCCTGCCGGCAATCCCTATCTCACCTTCGCCGCCCTTCTCATGGCGGGCCTCGACGGCATCGAGAACCGCATCCATCCGGGCGACCCGATGGATAAGGATCTTTATGATCTGCCGCCGGCGGAGCTCAAAGACATCCCGACCGTGTGCGCGTCATTGCGCGACGCGCTCGACAATCTCGACCGCGACCGCGCTTTCCTGAAGAAGGGCAACGTCTTCAACGACGACCAGATCGACGCCTATATCGAGCTCAAGATGGGCGAGGTGAAGCGCTTCGAAACGACGCCGCACCCGGTCGAATTCGCGATGTATTATTCGGCGTAATCCAGTTTGTTTGTTGCGTAGAGCAGCCAAAGGCCGGGAGCGATCCCGGCCTTTTTGCTTTTCCGTCAACCCCGTCGCCGCGCGGTGCGACGCCGCCGCGAACACAGGGGTCCATCTTTCAGCGCGTGCGGCGGCGTGGACCCCGGATCGCCTTCGGCGTC
>CAZOEB010000029.1:0-28366 GCA_964578685.1 uncultured Caulobacterales bacterium | reverse complement strand
TGAGGCCCGTTTAGACGCATTCGCGCCGCCACGTAATCTATGCGAATGGCGCACCGGGCCGGGTGAAACCGGGTACTGGGCGGCGGTGAGGGCGCGGTCAGGCTAGGGTCTGTGACGGTTTAAGGTGCACGGCGGCATATAAGCTGCACGGGCTGCATCTCGGCGTTTGCTGAAACGCCGAAAGGTGCATTTCGCTTCGCTCAATGCACCCCACGCTTGCTACCTTGATGAGTTACCGATGCCCCCGCAACTGAATTAAGGACAGTATTCCGCTAACTAGAAACAAAAAAGGCACCCACAAATAAAGGTCACCAAATAAAGCTATTAGCAATGTCGCAAGAAATGCAACGAAATGCAAAACAGCGGTGACGAAAACAATTCTTTTCGAATTAAGGTTCTTCACGTCACACACCCAGCTGAGACTGATAGGATAGAGAGTCCAAGTGCGGCGATTGAACTCGTAATTGCTAACGCCCTGCCAGCAACGCTAACTTGGGGAATTGGCACGAAAGAGAGCCCGGTACCGACCGCTGTAGTGATACCAGCAATCGCCAATGAATTGTTGATAATTCGGCAAGAGTTTGCCGCCGCTTGGCGAGCGGCGTCAATAGGTAACCGGTCTTCCGACCCGGCTGGCAAATCTGAAGGATTGTTACTATTGTTAACTTGTCTACGGCTCTCTTCTTGTCCAGAGCCGGTCCCATTTTGGAAGTTATTCCCGAATCTAAAGAAAGAGAAACCACCAATCGAAAAACTGCCTCTCGATGCGAATACCGAGCACGGACCGAAAGCTCCGATGCAAAAGCCCCCTAGCTGCTGAAATCCGGTGCTTGTGGCGCCGCCGTTTGAACTACCACGCCGACCCCCGCCACCGCCGCCGCCGCCGCCGAATAGAGAGCCTGCTAGGCCCCCTTCGTTGAAGTTGCCCAGATTATTCCCGTTGGCGTCAACGCATCGGCCTGCACAGGACCCGAACAACAAGGAAAATCCGCGTGCTAAGGTCCCCGTCGGGTCCGTCGCATTGACCGGGTCCCCGCCGACATAGGCGTAGAGGTTGAGGCCGTCGGCGTAGCCGATGGGGTCGGTCTGGAGGAAGCGCCCGAGGCCCGGGTCGTAAATGCGGGCCTTGTAGTGATAGAGCCCCGCCTCGGCGAGCCACATCTGGCCCGTATACTGGAACCGCCCCTGATTGGCCGAGCCCGGGCGGCCATATTCGTCATAGACGTTCTTGAACAGCGTCGCGCCGGACCCGTCCGTCCCGGCAATGACGCTGCCGCGCTCGTCGGTGACGAGATAACGCTGGCTCGTCAGCGTAAGCCCCTCATACCAGACCACAACCTCATCCGGCCCAGCCCCGCGCACATAGCGGCGAAGCAGCGCGCCGTTCCGAGAAAATCAAAGTCAGCAGGAATGGCGCACATAGAGGGAGTTTGTTCGAACCAGATTCTGGGCGTTTTGGCCGACTGGTGTGTGATCTTGAGGAACCTTCCACCTGAAAATTGAAAAGGGTTGCTCCTGCAACCCTGCCCTCCGGCGAGGATGGGGGTAGCAAGCGCAAGGAGGCTCCGAACGAGGGTCCGCGCGCCCGTATGCGCGTGGAGACGTTGGGATGCCTTGCGCGCGCGAGGGGCAAGGCCCCTTAGAAAACATGCGAGAAATCGAAGCCGCATGGCCAATTCCCCGCGTCGCATGTGGATGCGAGGTCGGGGTTGGTTCACAAAAGCCCGGTCCGGCGAACGCCGGATACGCCAAACCAAATATTGCAAGAGATGCTTTACATATTTGTTGGTAAAAACAAGGAACTATTCATCCTCTGATGGACCGACCGCTGATTAATTGCTACCTATGATGTCGAGAGGGATGCGAGCATGAACACTACGCCGAAGCCAAGTTTTTCAATATCGGCTCGACATTTAGGGCCGATCTTTTCTCTGGATGGCGAGCTTACAAAACATGCCCAGAACCTGATATTTGCCCGAAACGGCACGGGAAAATCCTTCCTGTCCCGTGCGCTCCGGTATCTCGATTTGCAGAGACAGGGCAAAGACATCGCTGATGCCGCCCATAATCTGGTTTCGGACGAGTCCGCCGACGGCAAGGGGACGTTTTCGTTCTCTCGCGGAACGAATGTCATGGGCGCTCTGGAACTCGAAAAGAGCGGAAACAATGTATCGGCCAAGGTAGCGGACACGATCTTTCACGTGTTCTCGGAAGATTTTGTGCATGAAGAACTCCGGGAGCGGGCTTACGAGATAGATGGGGAGATCGAGAACCAGATTGCGGTTGATAGCGAGAACATTAAGCTCAAGGATGCGCAGGAGGCTTTGGCGAAGGCGGCCACGGATGAGCAGGCGGCAGCATCTGCCCTTCGCGCGAAATACGAGAAGGAAAAGCTTGCCGAACTTCATGAGAAAGCGGGCATCAACAAACAGCTTAAAGAATATAAGAGCCTAAGCCTTGACGGCTTGCTGGAACGCTTTACCGAAAAGCCTGATCCGCCCGACCAAGGCTTTGCGCAAATCCTCAAGGACCTGGACAGCCTCAAGGCGATTCCGGCGGAACCGGTATATCCCGACCCTCTGGATTTCATCAGAAGTGACGATATCGAGTTGGGGACGCTTGATGCTTGCCTTCGACGGGTGACTTCCCCGTCAAGCGTATCCGAAGATATCAAGAAGAAGATCGATACGCATCACAGCTTTTTTGAAATCGGCGCGAAGATCATTCAGGACGATCACCGTTCAACATGTCCGTTCTGCGAACAAGGCATTACGGCCCCCGGTCCGAAGGCGGTAATTGACGCTTACATCGCCTATTTTGAAGATGAAGAGGAAAAGCACAAATCGGAACTTCGGGAGTTCTTTCGCAGGCTCAACCAGAAAGAAGCCGAACTGAAAGATGCCGAGACGTGGCTTGCGAGGCAGAAATCGCGATATGACACGCTGAAGCGCTTTGTGCCGTCGAGGAAAAACACGCAAATCGATGACGGGGAAGCTCAGCTCACGCAAGCGCGGGCAACGATCACGTCCATCAAGGATGCTATTCAAAAAAAAGCGAACGATCTGTCTGCCCCGCATCTTCTACCAAGCGGCAACCTTGCGGCCTGCATCGATAACATCAACAAGGTCATCGGAGAAAACAACGCTAAAGTATCGGAACTCAACAAGGCTGTCGAAAAATCCGACGAAGAACGGAAAGCCCTGCAACGCAAGGCATGTGAGGTCTTCGACCGTGAATTCGCGATCAGTAACTGGATGGACATCGAAGCCTTGAGGGCGCTCAGGGGAGTGGTCAAAAAGAAGCAGGGCGAATTGACAGCACTTGAGAAATCAAGTCCCTCGACTGACGCCCGTGTCCGCGTTGCCGAGACTTTCGAGCTTCTGCTCAAGGAATTTTTTGCAGCGAAATACGTTTTCGACAAAGACAAGTTTGTGCTCAAACGCGGTGATCGCGAGATGATGCGCGGCCCGCACCGCACCTTGAGTGACGGAGAAAAAACGGCCATCGCGTTTTGCTATTTCATAGCCTGCGTTCACCGCAAGGTCACTTCGAACAGCGATTACAGTAAACTCTTTCTAGTCTTTGATGATCCGGTGACTTCGATGTCCTACGATTTTGTGTTCGCCATCGCGCAAACACTCAAGAATTTGGGAATTTCAGACAAGGGCGAGATTTCGATCAATCCTGGCAGGATTCACGGCAACAAGTGTGGCCGGCCAGAGCTTCTGATCCTGACCCACAGCAGTTACTTCTTCAACATCTCGCGAACGAACAGGGTCGTCAAAGAGGATGCTACCTTCTCTCTTTCCACCGACGGCACCACACACAAGCTTACGCATCTAAGGAGCTACGTGGCTCCATTCGAGCAACAGCTTGCCCATGTCTACGACGTTGCAAACGGCAACAATCCCGACCACGGCACGGGCAACGCGATCCAGTCCGTCTTGGAAGCTGTCGGACGCTTTTGCAGGCCGGACAAGTCGCAGAGTCTGGAGGATTTTATCGCCTATCTTGCAGGGGAAAAAAGTTTCAGCATTAAGAGCATACTGATCAACTCACTCTGCCACGGCACATACTATGAAGAGGCCCCACCGCCCGACGATCTCAAGTTGGCGTGCCAGGAAACTATTACAGTGGTCGAACTGTTCGCCGAAGGACAGATTGCGATTATTAAGAGCGCTGCGGGCAGCAAGGCCGCGTAGATCCAAATTCTACGTCGCTAGAATGGCATTGAAGGACGCTTTGTCATTTATCGAGGTGCCAATGAATATGAACCTCTATTCAATTAAGGCCAGCGCATAACTGGTGCTTCGCCCGCCGCCCGGCTCGCGGAAAAGAATACCCCGGCTGATCAGATCGTTGATGTCGCGAAGGGCGGTATCCGGCGAAGATTTCGTAAGCGCCGCCCATTTGGAGGATGTGAGCTTCCCTTCAAACCCATCCAACAGCCGATTGATAACTTTGCGCTGACGCTCATTGAGCGGATGATCCTTGAAACGCTCCCAAAACCGCGCCTTGTGAATTACGCCCGCAAGGGTCTGCTCCGCCCCGTCGATGGCGCGGTCTAAGCAGGCCAGAAACCACTCCAGCCATGCGGTGATGTCGAGATCGCCTTTCTGCGTGGCTTCGAGAACGTCGTAATAGGCGTTGCGCTCTAGCCGGATTTGCGCGGACATGCTGTAGAAGCGCTGCGGGCTTTGCTCGGATCGCGCCAGCGCCATATCCGCGATGGCGCGCGCAATCCGCCCGTTTCCATCGTCAAACGGGTGGATGGTGACAAACCACAAATGCGCCAAGGCGGCCTTGAGGACCGGATCGTGCGCGGTGTCCTCGCCAAACCATTTCAGGAAAGCTGCCATTTCCGATTCAAGGCGAGACGCTTGTGGCGCTTCGTAGTGGACGCGCTCACGCCCGATGGGGCCGGAGATAACCTGCATCGGGCCTGCGCTGTCGTCACGCCAAGCACCCACTATGATTTTGGTCATGCCGCTGCGCCCGGTTGGGAACAGGGCGGCGTGCCACGCGAAGAGGCGCTCGTCGGTCAGCGGCGCTTGAAATTTCTGCGTTGCGTCGAGCATCATTTCGACAACGCCCTCGACGTTTCGATCAGCTGGGGCCAACGCGCCGATATCCATCCCGAGCCGCCGCGCGATGGATGATCGGACCTGTTCTTTATCGAGTATCTCGCCCTCGATTTCGCTGGATTTCAGGACATCCTCGGTGAGGGTGGCAAGAACGGCCTCGGCGCGGAGGTCAAACCCGAGTGCCTCCATGCGCCCGATCAGCCGCCCCTGCCGATGGCGCACGGGCGCAAGGCGCTGAGCCAGCGCCCGCTCGTCCCATCGGAAACGCGGCCATTCCTGCAATTCGTGGATGTAAGTCGGCATTCTCCGCACCTCTTGCGGAGATTATAGCCGATATTCGCCGCAAGCCGCAAGGACAATCGCCGCACAAAATGCGGAGATTATGACCAATATTCGCTGCAAGGCCAAGGTTTATGGGTATTTGCGGGTATGGAATTGGGTATCCAGGCTCTGTTCATGGGTTCCAAGGGGCGCAAAGCCCTTTGGTCGAAGGGTGTCCAGAGGGAGAGCGACGCCTCCCTCGGTCATGGAGGTGTCGGAGGGAGCAGGAACGCTCCTCTGACTGGCGGGTGTCGGGGGCCAATACCCTGACGAGCGGGGTTCAGGGGGCGCGATTGCCCCTGAGCGATGGGTGCAGGGAGAGCGAAGTCTCCCGCTCGTGGTCAATCGGCGAAACGATTGCTGGCGCGGTCTGGCTCGATGCCGGATGAGCGCCACAGGCCGGGAGGGATGCAACGGGAGGCGCGCAGCGGGCCTCCCTTGCCAAGGGGGCGTTGTACTACAACGCACACCTTGCGGTGCGCCTGATTGGCAATCCGGCTGCGTAATACAATTAGCGCTCTGTATTACAAAATGACCCAAGAGGATGAAGTTCGAACCCTGATTTGTGGATCGTTTTCATTCTCCGATTCTCATGCTCGTCTTGAGACGACGAAGTGCGTTAGGGTAAACCATGCACCCGAACGTGAGTCAGAAGCTTCAACCTGCAAACGCCGTCATTTATGCGCGCGTATCGTCCACCGCTCAGGTCCGCAAAGGGCAAGGGCTGGGATCGCAGGAAACCCGCTGCCGGGAATTCGCCCGCATGAAGGGCTATGAGGTTGATCGCGTTTTTGCCGATGAAGCCATCTCGGGGAGTATCACGACACGCCCCGGTATGCAGGCCATGCTCGCGTATCTGAGCCTTCAAGCTCGCCAGCAAAGCTTTGTCGTCATAATCGACGATATCAGCCGCCTTGCGCGGGATATCAAAGCCCATCTGGAATTGCGGGACGCCATCGCCTCGGTCGGCGCACGCCTTGAAAGCCCGTCTATTGAGTTCGGCGAAGACAGCGACTCCATTCTCGTTGAGAACCTGCTCGCCAGCGTCAGCCAGCATCAACGCCAGAAGAACGCGGAGCAAACCAAAAACCGTATGCGCGCACGCGCCATGAACGGCTTTTGGGTGTTCGGGGCTCCTCGCGGTTATGCGTACCTGCACAGGCCCGGACAAGGCAAAATCTTGGTAAGGGATGAACCGCTCGCCTCGATCATCACCGAAGCCCTCGAAGGCTTCGCCTCAGGGCGGTTCGGCTCTCAGGTCGAGGTTAAACGCTTTCTCGAACGCCAGCCGGACTATCCGAAGGACTTGCTGAACGGCGAAATCCGCAATCAGCGCGTGGCGGAACTTCTGACCCAGCCGCTCTATGCCGGATATCTCGAATTGCCGCGCTGGGGCGTTACCTTCCGCAAGGCCCAGCATGAAGGGCTGATCTCACTCGCCACCTTCGAGAAAATCCAAGAGCTTCTGCGCTCAGGGACCAAGTCGCCTGCCCGAAAGGATATTCGCTCAGATTTCTCTCTGCGCGGCCTTGTGGTCTGCTCTGACTGCGAAACGGCTCTAACGGCCTGCTGGTCCACCAGCAAGACAGGCGACAAGCACCCTTATTACCTCTGCCCCAAGAAGGGCTGCGCCAGCTATCGCAAGTCCATTCGCCGCACCGATCTGGAAGGAGACTTCGATGCTCTCATTGCGGGGATAACCCCAGCCCCTCAAACCTTCGCGCGCTTCATCGAAGAACTGGATGACTTCGCGAAAGACACTGCCTCCGATAGCGAAAGTATGCGCTCAGAGGCGAGAAGCCGCATCGCTGAAATCGAAACGCAAATCGAAACCCTTCTGGATCGCATCATGGAGGGCAAGAGCGAAACCCTCATCGCCAGCTATGAGCGGCGGGTTGAAAAGCTCGAACGCGAAAAGCTGCTGCTGAACGAAAAACTCGGCGCTCATGCCAAACCTCGCCAGAGGCCGTCGCAAGAGTTCGAACCCGCGCTAAGCTTTCTCAAAAACCCAATGAATCTGTGGCGTTCGGATGATCTCGCCCGCAAGCAAGCGGTGATGAAGATGCTTTTTGCCGCGCGTCCGGGGTACAAAAAGAAAATCGGCGTTCGAACCCCGATTTATGCCTGTCCCGTCAATGCACTAACAGCGATGTCAGATGGGAAAAGTAGAATGGCGCACCCGAAGAGATTCGAACTCCTGACCCCCAGATTCGTAGTCTGGTGCTCTATCCAGCTGAGCTACGGGTGCGCGTCGCCGGTGGGCGGAGCGCGCGTTTAAGCCGATCGGCCCTGCGAATGCAAGCGCGGGGCCGGCGGTTGCGGGATCAGGCCTTGCCGGCCTCGTAAACGGCGCGGGCGATCGCTCTTGCGACGCAGTCGGCGGCGATAGAGCCGAGGCGCGTCAGGGTCAGAGGGTCGCTCGCCGCCCCCACACCGGTCGCCAGGGCGAAAATGACGTCGCCGTCGGTCGGGCCGTGTACGGGACGGATGGCGCGGGCGACGCCGTCCTGCGCCATGATGGCGAGGCGGCGCGCTTCTCCTTGTGTCAGCAATGCATTGACGGCGACAACGCCGATCGTGGTGTTGGCGCGCGCTGCGGCGGCGGCGAGTTTGGTGTCCGGCGGAAGGTCGGCGGCCCCGCCGCCCGTCGCCGCGTCTTGGGCCGCGCCGCCGAATTCATCGTCCAGTTCGAACGGCGCCGCCCAGAATGCGCGCGAACCGGGCCGTCGCACCGATCCGAAACTGTTCACGGCGACGAGCGCCCCGACGATGAAGGCGTCATCGGTGACGTAGGACGCCGACCCGAGACCGCCCGCTTCGGCCCCGGCCGTTGCGCCGAAACCGGCGCCGGCGCGTCCCAGCATCACCGGTGATGCGCTGACTGCCTTCGCGGCGGCGAGCCCCAGCCGGCGATAGGGCGGATCCTCGCCCCAGTTCTTGTCGCCGCCATTGGCGAGGTCATAAAGGATCGCGGCAGGAACGATCGGCGATGGCGGCACGCCGTCGCGACTGGCGAGCCGGAAACCGCGTCCGCGCGCGCCGAGAAAGGCGGCGACGCCGTCCGCTGCGGCGAGACCGTAAGACGAACCGCCTGAAAGCACGATCGCATCAGCGCGATCGACCAGCGTCGACGGGTCTAGAAGGTCGGTCTCGCGCGTGCCGGGGCCGCCGCCGCGCACGTCGCCGGCGACGATCGCGGGCGCATCGGGCATGATGACCGTAACGCCGGTTCCGACGGCTTCATCGACCGCGGACCCGACGCCGACGCCGGGGACGTCCGTAATGTCGTTATGCGGTCCCTTCCCGGCCATGGCGCTCGCGTTTCCTTATGGGGGCGACCGCCGCTTTGCCATGATCGCCGGGACTTTGTAAGGCGGTTGCGGAATGACGGATGGAGAGCGCGGTGCGTTGGTTGAAAACAATCGCCTTGATCGCCGCAGCGGTCATGGCGGCGAGTCCGCTCGCGGCGCACGCCCAGGGCGAGGCCGCCGGCGCCAATGCGCTGATCAGCTATCGGTCCATTTTTCATCCGGTCGAAGCGGCGAACGGAATGGTGGCCGCGCAAGACCTTATCGCCGCGGAAGTCGGCCGCGACATGCTGAAAAAGGGCGGCAATGTCGTCGACGCCGCCGTTGCGACCGGCTTTGCGCTCGCCGTGACGCATCCGCAGGCCGGCAATATCGGCGGCGGCGGCTTCATGCTGATCAAGTTCGCGGACCGCGACGAGGTGATCGCGATCGACTACCGCGAACTCGCCCCGGCGGCGGCGACGCGCGACATGTTTCTTGATGCGAAAGGCGATGTCGACAACGCCCGCGCGCGCTTCAGCCACCTGTCCGCTGGCGTTCCGGGCTCGGTCATGGGCCTTGTCACCGCGCTTGAAAAATACGGCACCATGCCGCTCGGCGCAGTGATGGCGCCGGCGATCCGGCTCGCAGAAAAGGGCTTTCCGGTTTCCGGGGCGCTCGCCGACGCCTTCGATCAGTATGCGGATCGGTTCGCGCGCGATCCCTCATCGCTCGCCTATTTCACCAGGGACGGCGCGCCCTACCGGAAGGGCGACATCTTCGTCCAGAAAGACCTTGCGAAAACGCTGAAGGCTATCGCGAAGAACGGCGCTGCAGGGTTTTATGAAGGGCCGGTCGCCGACCGCATCGTCGCCGAGATGGAGGCGAACGGCGGCCTCATCACGAAAGAAGATCTGAAATCCTATCGGGCGGTCGAACGGGACGCGGTGCGCGGAAAATTTCGCGGCTATGAAATCGTTTCAATGCCGCCGCCGTCCTCCGGCGGGGCGCATCTCATTCAAATGCTGAACGTGCTCGAAGGTCATGATCTCGCCGCCATGGGGCACAACAGCGCCGATTATCTGGGGCTTCTCGTTGAGACCATGCGGCGCGCCTATGCCGACCGCTCGGCCTATCTCGGCGACCCGGATTTCTTTGACGTGCCTGTCGCGGCGCTCACCGCGCCTGAATACGCGGCGAAAATCCGCGCCGCGATCAATCCGCGCCGCGCGACGAAATCGGCGGATGTCGCGCCGGGTCTCGGACCGATCGGCGAAAGCGAGCAGACGACGCATTATTCGGTGATGGACAAGGAGGGCAACGCCGTCGCCGTCACGACGACGCTCAATTTCACTTTCGGGTCGAGCTTCAGCGTCGACGGCGCCGGCTTCCTTCTGAACAATGAAATGGACGACTTTTCCGCCAAGCCCGGAACGCCGAACGGCTATGGGCTCCTCGGCGGTCAGGCGAACGAAATCGGGCCGGGCAAGCGCCCTCTGTCGTCGATGACGCCGACGATCGTCATCAAGGACGGCAAGGCGGTGTTCGCAACCGGCACGCCGGGCGGATCGACGATCATCAACATCGTCCTGCAGAACGTCCTCAACATCCTCGAATTCGGCATGAACCCGATGCAGGCGAACGCCGCGCCCAAGGTTCATCATCAATGGCAGCCGGACCGCATCACCGCCGAGCCTGGCATATCCGTCGACACCATCCGCATCATGGAGGATCGCGGCTTCGTCTTCTCGCGGTCGCAGGACGGCGCCTTGCAGCAGCGCCCCATGGGGCGCACCAACACTGTGATGCTTTACGAGGGGACGCTGCTTGGAGCGGCCGACCCGCGCGAGCCGGATGGCGGCGTCGGCGCCTTCTGATCCGGCGGCGCCGGCAGCGTCATCCGGAAGCTCGCGCCGCCGGCGTCGGATTTCACCAGCGTCAGTCCGCCGTGGTGGGCGCGCGCGATTTCAAGCGCGATCGCCGCGCCTAGACCCGAACCGCCGGGTTTCAGCGAGCCCCTGAACGGCTCAAACAGAGCGTCGATCGCCGCCTGCGGCAGGCCGGGCCCGTTGTCGATGATGTCGATCCCGGTCGCGCCGTTCTCCTGATGCGCGCGCACGATGACCGCAGCGCCGTCGCGCGCGCGCGGCTCGCCGTCCTCGCCCGGCGGCGACAGCGCTTCGACCGCGTTTTTCACGAGATTGAACAGCGCGCGGTAAAGCTGCGTCGGATCCGCGTGGACGATGAGATCCTCGGGCGCTTCGTTGACGAGATCGACGCCGGGAGCGAGGCAGTCGTCGAAGACGTCGTCGATGAGGCCGCGCAGATTGACCGGTTCGATCTTCAGCGCAGAGGGCTCCATGCGCGCATAGCTCAGCGTGTCGCGGCTGAGCGCGATCGCGCGGTCGAGCGCGGAAATGAGACGGGGGCTGAGCTTCCTGACGCGCGGGTCCTCGCTCTTGGCGAGACGGTCCGACATCAGCTGCGCGGACGCCAGAATGTTCCGGAGGTCGTGGCTGATCTTCGATATCCCGGCGCCGAGCGCGGCGAGGCGGCGTCGCTCCGTGAGCAGCGTCTGCAGCCGGCGCTCGAGCGAGGCGAGACTGCGCTCGGCGACGCCGATTTCATCGGCGCGCAGGCTCGGAACGAGGATCGCGCCTTCGTCCTCGGGATTCTGTTCGAACGCCATCATGTTGCGCGTCACGCGCTTGACCGGCCGCACGATCATCGCATTCAGCGCGGCGTAGATTGCGGCGGCGGTCAGCGAGGAAATTATGAGCGAGAGGCCGAGCACGTTGCGCGCGAAAGCCAGAAGGTCGCGCCGAAGGGCCGCCTGCGAGACGAACATGTCGACTTCGACGTTGAGCGCGTTCTGGGGACGCCCGACGACACGAATGGAATGATCGCCTGAGGAAAACATGGTCATCCACGCGTCGGCGATCCGTTTTTGCGGCATGTCGCGGTTGAGATTGACGAAGCGCATGACGCGCGATTGCTGCTTTGTCAGGCGCGTCGTCATCACCGGCATGCGCGCGCCGTCGGTGTCGATCGTGACGCCGAGGATGTTTGCGGTCGCGAACAGCTTTTCCGCCGTTTCCGGATCGATCATCTGGTCGGGCGTGTCGAGCGCAAGACCGACGAGATAGGCGGACCCGAGCCGGTCGCGCAGCCAGCCGATGCGCCGGTCGGACACCGACGGGACGAGCACGATCAATTCCGCGATGAAGACGAAAATCACCGTCAGCACGAGCAGCTTCGCCGACAGCGAGCGCCGGACCCGGTCGGGCAGCGTCGGCGTCGCGGTCATCGGCGATAGCCCTCTTTCGTCAGTCGAACGTCGCCAGCAGTCGCACCAGCGCGCGCGTGCGGTCCGAGAAGAGCGTCGGCGTGTAAAAGGCGCCGCCGGCGCGCTTCGAGATCTCCCCGCGCGTCGGATAGGCAGCGATATAATTCGTCATGGCGCCGATCTTCAACCGGTTCGCCATGGCGAAAGACCACAAGGCGATCAGGTCGCCGGCGCCGCGCCCGGCGATCGTCGCGCCGAGGATGCGCCCGTTTTTGGCGGCGAAAACCTTGATGAACCCATCGGTGTCGCGCTCCGCCTGCGCGCGGTCATTGTCCTTGTTCGACCATTTGACGACGCGGGTTGAGGGGTCGGCGGCCTTCGCTTCGCTTTCGCTGAGGCCGACGGCGGCGATTTCGGGATCGCAATAGGTGGCGCGTGGGCACAGCGCATCGCGGCGCTTCGCCGGAGTCTTGAAGAGAATGTTGCGGACAAGGGTCGAGGCGTGATCGCCCGCGAGATGGGTGAATTGCGGGCCGCCGGCGGCGTCGCCTGCGGCGTAGATCCGCTTGTTGGTGGTTCGAAGCCGCGCATCGAGAACCAGTTTGCCGCCGTCGAGCGCGACGCCGGCTTTTTCGAGCGCGAGGCCGGCGAGATTGGCGCGGCGTCCCGCCGCCACAAGAAGATGCGAGCCCTCGATCCGCTCGCCGCCGTCAAGCGTCACCGTGACGCCCGAAGCCGACTTGCCGACGCTTGCGATCTTGACCTTTTCGCGCAGGGCGACGCCGTCCTCGATAAGGCGTTTACGGACGATCTCCACCGCTTCAGGGTCTTCGCGGTTGAGTATCGTCAGGCCGTCGACGATCGTGACGGCCGCGCCCAGCCGGCGGTGGGCCTGCGCAAGCTCGGTCCCGATAGGACCGCCGCCGATGACGATGAGATGCGCAGGCCGGACGCGATTGTTGAAGATGGTTTCATTGTTGAAATGCGGCGTCTCGGCGAGACCGGGGATCGGCGGCGTCGCCGGCGACGACCCCGTCGCGATCACGAAGCGCTTTGCTTCAATGACGCGCCCGCCGGCGCTGACGGTGCGCGGCCCGGTGAACTCGGCGCGCGCGCGGATGACCCGTACGCCGAAGCCTTCGAAGCGCTCGACGCTGTCATGCGGCGCGATTGCGGCGATGACGCTGTGAACATGATCCATCACCGCGGCGAAGTCGACGACCGGCTCTGACGCGCCGACGCCGAAGGCTTTCGCCTTACGCATCGAGGCGGCATGTTCGGCGGCGGCGATCAGCGCCTTCGACGGCACGCAGCCGTAATTCAGACAGTCCCCGCCCATCTCGCCTTTTTCGACGAGCACGACCTTGCGGCCGAGCTGAGCGGCGCCCGCCGCGACGGAAAGGCCGGCGGAGCCCGCTCCGATGATGCAGAGATCGGCGGCGATCGTCTCAGCCATTGCGCGCGTCTCCCGCCGGCCCCTTGCGAAACCGTTTGAGGATGACGGGCAGCAATGCGAGCGCCGCGAGGCCGGCCATCGGCAAAAGCGTCGTCGGTTTTGTCAGGATCCCTGAGAGCGAGACGTTCTCGCCGGCGTCGAAAGCAGCGCCTGCGGCGTTGCCGATGCTCGCATAAACGAAGGAGCCGGGAATGATTCCGAAAAACGTGCCGATGACGTAATTCCTGAGCGACACGCCGAGCGCACCGGCGCCGATGTTCACCGCCCAGAACGGGAATACGGGCGCGAGGCGAAGGAGGAACATGTAGCTCAGCTCATTTTCCCGGAAACCTTGCTCCATCTGCGCGAAGAAGCCCTTCGCGCGCTGCTTGAAGGCGTCTCCCGCCGCCGTGCGCGCGGCGAGGAAGACAGCGACGGCGCCCAGCGTCGCAGCGGTGACGATCGCCGGCACCCCGGCGGCGAGGCCGAAAAGAAAGCCCCCGAACACGGTCAGGATCGAAGCGCCGGGAAAACTGATGGCGACCGCGGCGGCGTAAACCGCCATGAAGGCGCCGATCGCGAGGAGCGGAGAGCCCGCCACCCATGACTTAAGGGCCGCGCGGTTCTCCCGCAGCACGTCGAGCGAAAAATAGCGGTCGAGGTCGAAGGCGAAAAACGCGGCGAGCCCTATCGCCACCAGCACAAGGGGCAGAAACCGGGCGAGGCCCTTGGGCGCGGCGGGGACGGTGTCGGTCATCGGGGATTCCCTTGAGGGTTGGCGGGCGCTCTATCAGGTTCCGGCGGAGGGGCCCACGCCCGCTACGGCCTTGTGAGGGGCAGGCGCGTCACGAAAGCGCGATTCTGCAAGAGAATCCGGGGGCGACGCCAGTTCGCTTGACGGCCCCCGACCCCTCGTCTAAGAGCGCGCCTCCACGGCGGCCTGACCGCTATTTGGGCCATTCCCGCGAGACCGACGATGAAGCGCACTTACCAACCGAGCAAGCTCGTCCGCAAACGCCGCCACGGCTTCCGTGCGCGTCTTGCGACCAAGAACGGCCGCAAGGTGCTGGCGCGCCGCCGCGCCAAGGGCCGCAAGAAGCTCTCGGCGTAAGTCTGGCGCCCCCGGCAGCTTCAGCGCATCCCCGCGCTTTGACCATCCTCCGCAAACGCGCCGACTTCCTCGCCGCCCAGGGCGGGTTGAAAGCCGGCGCGCCGACGCTGCTTCTTTCCCGCGCGCTCGCCCCGAACGGTCTTGAGGAGCCGCGCCTCGGCTTCACCGTCGCCAAAAAAATCGGGTCTGCGGTCGTCCGCAATCGAATCAAGCGGCGCCTTCGCGAGGCGGCGCGGCTCGTTTTCCGGGACGGCGCGGTCGCCGGCTATGACTATGTCGCGATCGCGCGTCCTGCGGCCCTTACCGCCGATTTCGGCGCGCTCCTTGACGATATGAAGCGCGCCCTTTTAAGGCTCACCGCCCACCCTAAATAACGCTGCGCCGCAAGGGGCGCGGCCGCGCCGCTTTTTTCCCAAGAGAGAATGATGGATCGCAACGTCATCCTGTTCATCGTCCTGACGGCGGCTGTCCTCATCGGGTGGGACGCCTTGGTCATCGCCCCGCAGCGTGAGGCCCTCCGTGAGGCGCGCAAGGCCGAGGCCGTCGAAACAGCGCAGACCGGCGCCATCACGACCGATCTCGCCGCCAAAGCGGAAGGCCCGAAGACGCTGAGCGTCGATGAAGCGCTGAAAGCCTCGCCGGGGCGCGTCCGCATCGAGACGCCGAGCCTTACAGGATCGATCAATCTCGCGGGCGGGCGCATCGACGACCTTCTGCTCAAAAACTATCGCGAGACCATCGATCCGAACAGCGCGATGATCCGCCTGTTGTCGCCCTACGAGGCTGAACACGGCCATTATGTCGAGCAAGGCTTCGTCGGCGTCGTCGAAGGATCAGGCGACGGCGTCAGAACGGAATCAGTCGCATGGACGGCCCCCGCCGGCGCAATCCTGACGCCGTCATCCCCGGTCACGCTGACGGCGCGCGCGGGCGAACTGACTTTCACCAAGACATACTCCGTCGACGACAAATTCATGTTCACCGTGAAGCAGTCGGTGCGAAACGAGGGAACGGCCGCCGCGCGGGTCAAGCCTTACGGACTCGTCGTGCAGCGAGGCATCCCGGACGGGGCGGGCAAGCAAGTCATTCTCCACGAGGGCCCGGTCGCGGTCATTGGAGACAAGCTTTACGAGAACAAGTACCCGAAGGCCGTGACGCGGGAGGTCGAGGTCGACGGCGATCGCGGCTGGGTCGGCATCACCAACAAATATTGGCTCGCGGCAGCGGCGCCGCCGCAGAGCGAACCGATCAGCATCAAAATGAGCAACGAAGGTACGGCGAGCGCACCCGTCTTCCGCGCCAATTACGCGCTCGCCGAACGCGTCGTTGCGCCGGGCGCAAGCGTTGAACTCACGTCGCATATTTTCGCCGGGGCCAAGGATGTCGATATTCTGCGCTCTTATGAAAAACCCGTAGAAAAAGGCGGCCTCGGCATCTGGGATCTCGACCGCGCCGTCGACTGGGGCAATTTCTTTTTCCTGACGCGGCCGATTTTCTGGCTGCTCAATTATTTCGGCAACCTGACCGGCAATTTCGGCGTCGCGATCCTGATGCTGACGCTCGTCGTCAAGGCGCTGATGTTCCCGCTCGCAAACAGCGCCTTCGACGCGATGTCGAAGATGAAAAAGCTGCAGCCGAAGATGGAGGAGCTGAAAGCCCGCGCCGGCGACGACAAGATGAAGCTCCAGCAGGAGATGATGGAGCTCTACAAGAAGGAGAAGATCAATCCGCTCGCCGGTTGCATGCCGATCCTTTTGCAGATGCCGATCTTCTACGCGCTCTACAAGACGCTGTTCGTCACCATTGAACTCCGCCACGAGCCGTTCATCGGCTGGCTGAAGGACCTCTCGGCGCCGGACCCGACCTCGATCTTCAATCTCTTCGGCCTCTTGCCGTTCGACCCGACCGCGGTTCCGGTGATCGGCGCCTTCCTCGGCATCGGCGTGCTGCCGCTGTTGATGGGCGTCGCCATGTACGTGCAGACGAAACTCAATCCGCCCGCGACAGACCCGATCCAGCAGCAGGTCCTGACGATGATGCCGTTCCTGTTCGTCTTCCTGTTCGCCTCCTTCGCGTCGGGCCTCGTGCTCTATTGGGTATGGAGCACCGTGCTGTCGATCGTGCAGCAATGGTTCATCATGAGGAAGAACGGCGTATCGGTCGACTGGAGCAATCTGTTGCCGTTCCTGAAGCCGAAGTCAGCCGCGCTTGAAAAGAAGTGACGGCGGAAGCGCTCACCGACGCCGATCTTGAACGCGGGCGCCTTCTCTTCGCCGGTCCTTGCGCCTTCATGCTCGGCGTCGTCGGCATGGACGGGCTCCCCGAAGAAGGCCCGCCGGAGATCGCGTTCGCCGGCCGGTCGAATGTCGGCAAGTCCTCGCTTCTCAATGCGCTTACCGGCCGCAAAAATCTCGCGCGCGCGTCGAACACGCCGGGCCGCACGAAAGAAGTCAACTATTTCGACCTCGGCGGCGCGCTGCGCCTCGTTGATCTCCCGGGCTACGGCTATGCGCGCGCAACGCGCAAGGATGCGAAGAAATGGGCGGGCGTGACGCGTGAATTCCTCCGTGGGCGGAGGGCGCTGCGGCGCGTCTGTCTCCTCATCGACGCGCGGCACGGCCTCAAAGACATCGATGAGGAAGTGATGAGCCTCCTCGACGCCGCCGCGGTCAACTATCAGATCGTGCTGACGAAAGCGGACAAGGACAAACCGACGGCGATCGAGGCGCTCGTCGCGGACACGAGCGCGCGCATCCGCAAACGCCCCGCCGCGCACCCGGCGGTCCTTGCGACATCGGCCGAAACGGGCGCCGGCCTTGCGGCGCTGCGCGCCGAGATTGCACGGCTTGCCGGCCGGTAACGCTTCGTTAACCCTCGAGGTTGCGAAATCCGGGTCGCCCCCGACGCCGCACGCCATGACCGATCGCCCCAATTCGAAATCGCGCAAGGAAACCGAAGGATTGGCGGCGCTCATCGCCGCTTACGTTCGGCATCTGCGCGCGGAGCGCCGCGCGAGCCCCTATACGATCCGCAATTACGAGGCCGCGCTTCGCGGCTTTGAAGCCTTTGCGCGCGCGCATTTCGGCAAGGAGCCTGCGCGCCGCGATCTCGAGCGCATCGAACTTGCCGATTTCCGCGGCTTCCTCGCGCGGCGGCGCGCCGAGGGGCTTGGCGCGGCGTCTCTGAAAGTCGAATTGTCGGCGCTGAAGGTCTTCTTCCGTTATCTGGAGCGCCGCGAGGGCGTCGCGAACGACGCCATTGCGGCGATGCGCGGTCCGAAGCTGAAGCCGAAACTGCCGCGCCCCGTCGACGCGGCGAGCGCCGAGACGCTGCTTGACCTTTCCGACCCGTCCCGCGAGGCCTGGATCGGCGCGCGCGACGACGCGCTGTTCACGCTGCTCTACGGCGCGGGCCTCCGGATTTCAGAAGCGTTGTCGCTGAGGCGCGCCGAGGCGCCGGCGGGCGAGACCTTGCGCGTGCTCGGCAAGGGCTCGAAAGAGCGCATCGTTCCCATCATTCCGGCAGTGCGCGAGGCGATGGGCGCCTATCTCCGCCTTTGCCCCTACGCGCAGGCGCCAGGCGACCCGCTTTTTCTGTCGGTGCGCGGCAAGGCGCTCAATCCGCGCATCGCGCAAGGTGAGATGAAGCGGCGCGCCAAACTCCTCGGACTTCCCGAAAGCGCGACGCCGCATGCGCTCCGCCATGCTTTCGCCACGCAGCTTCTCGCCGCCGGCGGCGACCTTCGCTCGATCCAGGAGCTTCTTGGTCACGCCTCCATCGCGGCGACGCAGCGCTATACGAAAGTCGATGAAACGGCGCTGGTGACGGCGCACCGCGCTGCGCATCCGCGTGCGCGTTAAAGCTTCGGCGTCGGCGCGCGCCGCTTCTGATTATAGGCGGCGAGGTCCCGTTTGATCTCCGGCATCAGGATGTAGAGCGCGATGATGTTCGGAATGCACATGCCGAACAGCATCGAATCGATGAAGTCGATGATCGACGACAGCGAAATCGCCGCGCCGGTCGACAGCATCAGGCAGAGCGTCAGCTTGAAGGTCACGTCGACGGCGCGCGAGGGCCCGAAGAGATAGGCCGCCGCCTGCGCCCCGTAATAGGACCAGCTGACCAGCGTCGTGAAGGCGAACAGCATCGACGCGACGAGAAGCAGCATCGGGAACCAGTCGAAGGCGCTCGCGAAGGCCGCCGAGGTGATCTCGATGCCGCGCGCCGGCGGCTGGAAGAGATAAGGCTCATAGGCGCCGGAGACGATGACGACGAGCGCGGTGATCGTGCAGACGACGATCGTATCGATGAAGGGTTCGAGCGAGGCGACGAAGCCCTCGGTCATCGGCTCGGACGTCTTCACTGCGGAATGGGCGATCGCCGACGACCCGACGCCCGCTTCGTTCGAATAGGTCGCGCGTCGGAAGCCGTTGATGAGCGCGCCGAGCAATCCGCCGCCGGCAGCGTCGAGGCCGAACGCGCTTTCGAAGATCGTGACGAACGCATCCGGCACCTTGTCGGCATTGAGGCCGATGATGACGAGCCCGGCGCCGAGATAGAGAACGCCCATCAGCGGCACGAGGATTCCGGACACGAACCCGATCCGCTTGATGCCGCCGAGGATCACGGCGGCCACGAGCCCGGCCATGATGACGCCGAAGGGAAGCGGCGCCTCGACGCCGGTGACATTGGCGAACTGCGCGTGGCTCTGGTTCACCTGGAAGACGCTGACCGAGGCGCCCATCGTCATCACGGCGAAAAAAATGGCCGCGGGTTTGCCGAGCGCGCCGAGCTTTACGCGCCGGAACGCTTCCTCAATGTAGAACATCGGTCCGCCGATGACGCGTCCGTCGGGCTCGATGCGGCGATATTTCACCGACAGCGCGCATTCGGCGAATTTCGACGACATGCCGAGAAAGCCGGCGAGCACCATCCAGAATACGGCGCCGGGGCCCCCGACCGCGATGGCGACCGGCACTGACGCGATATTGCCGAGGCCGACGGTGCCGGAGAGCGCCGAACTTAACGCCTGAAAATGCGAGATTTCGCCGCCGCCTTGCAGATGACGCCGCTCGCGCCCCGACACCAGCGCGAGCGCATGGCCGAACCCCGTCAGATTGACGAAGCGAAGATAGAAGGTCAGCACCGTCGCGGCGCCAATCAGCCACAACACGACCAGCGGTATCTCAACACCGAAAATTTCCGGCGCGTAAAAAATCACGCTGCTCACAAAATCGCTTAGCGGAGCGACCGCGTTGTCGATCGCGTCGGCAATGGATTGCGTGATGTTATCGCTCACAAACGCCCCTTCATTTCGGCGGCGCGCACAATCGGCAGGCGAGCGCGCGGCGGCCCCTTGCAATCAATGGTTTTATCGCCGCGGAACTTATGGCCGAAACCGCACAAAATTATTGCGCGCTCTGCAAACAACAATAGCGTGGGCGGCGACCATCGCGCTTGTCGCGATCGGGCTGAGCGGTCAAATTTCTTGACCCGAAGAAACGCCGTCAGCACCTCCCCCGCTGGCGGGGTAGGGCGGCGTCGGCTTTCCGGCCGGCGCCGCTTTCC
This sequence comes from uncultured Caulobacterales bacterium, assembly GCA_964578685.1. Classification (GTDB taxonomy): domain Bacteria; phylum Pseudomonadota; class Alphaproteobacteria; order Caulobacterales; family Parvularculaceae; genus Amphiplicatus. The sequence goes on along the minus strand of CAZOEB010000029.1, from coordinate 8,274 downwards.
GTTTTCGCGAAGGAGAGCGCTGGCGCCGCGCATCTAGAGTCCGGCGAGCGCCTGATCGAGATCGCGACGAAGGTCGCCGAGGTCTTCAACGCCGACGGACAATCTGACGAGCGCGTCATCGACGCCGAGTTCCTTGCGCCGTTCCGGCGGGATTGACGCGTGTGTCATGATCCCCGGGTGTTCGATGAGGCTTTCTACGCCGCCAAGCGACTCGGCGAGGGTGAAGATCTCGACGCGCTCCAGCATCGTGCGCGCCGCCGGCAGCCCGCCCTTGAGAAAGATGGTGACCATGCCGCCGAAAGCGTCCATCTGCGCCTTCGCGACGGCGTGGCCGGGATGGCTCTTGAGGCCGGGATAGGAAACGCGCGCGACCGCAGGATGCTTTTCCAGCCATTCAGCAAGCGCGGCCGCATTCGCGCAATGACGTTCGAGCCGCAGCGCGAGCGTCTTGAGGCCGCGCAGCGCCAGATAGGAATCGAAGGGCCCCTGGATCGCGCCGACTGAATTTTGGAGAAATTGCAGCCGTTCGGCGAGGTCCTTTTCCTTCACGACGAGAACGCCGCCGATGACGTCGGAATGTCCGGCGAGGTATTTCGTCGCCGAATGCATGACGATATCGGCGCCGAGATCGAGCGGGCGCTGGCAATAGGGCGACGCGAACGTGTTGTCGCAGCCGACGAGAACGCCGCGCTTCTTCGCGATCGCCGACACGGCTTCGATATCGACGATTTTCAGGAGCGGGTTGGTCGGCGTCTCGATCCAGACGAGTTTCGTCTCCGGACGGAGCGCCGCTTCCAGATTGCGCGCGTCGCTGAGATCGACATACGAGACCGACAGCGAAGCCGTCGATTTCCGTACGCGCTCGAACAGGCGAAACGTGCCGCCATAGACGTCGTCCATCGCGACGACATGCGTTCCTGCCGGAAAAAGCTCGAGCGCGGTCGCGATCGCCGCCATCCCGGAGCCGAAGGCGAAACCCCGCTGGCCGTTCTCGAGGTCGGCGATGCAGCGCTCATAGGCGAAGCGCGTCGGATTATGCCCGCGCGCGTAGACAAAGCCCTTGTGGACGCCGGGACTTTCCTGCGCGAAAGTCGACGTTTGATAGATCGGCTGCATGACCGCGCCGGTCTGCGGATCAGGCGTTTGCCCTGCGTGAATGACGCGGCTGGAAAAGGCCAGCCGGTTCGTGTTGTCAGCCATGGCGCAATCCGGAATTATCGCCGGATTGCGCTAGCAGCTTCCGCCAGAGCCGGGAAGTCAGGCCTTTCTCACCTCGATTTTCCGCGTCCTTGTCGCCGCTTCGGGCGGCTTCGGCAGGCTGAGATGCAGGACGCCGTTGCGGAACGTGGCCTCGACGCCGTCCGCCTCGACGGCGAATGGCACCTCGATCGACCGCGCGAAGGACCCGTAAGACCTCTCGATCAGGCGGTAGTCGCCCTCCTTCTCCTCCTTGCGTTCCGCGCGCTTCTCGCCGCGGATCGTCAAGAGATTGTCGCTGAGCTGCACGTCGATGTCCTTTTCATCGACGCCCGGGAGCTCCGCCTCGATCTCAAGGGCCGTGTCGGTCTCGCGCACATTGATGCGCGGGGACCGGACGTCCTGCACGTCCGTTGCAAAACGTGACGACAGGCCGAAACCGGCGAACGCATCGTCAAACAACCGGTTCATTTCGTGCTGCAGCCTGAAGAAAGGATCAGGCGAGGTGACCGCAACGGGCGCGGTCTCGGTGTTGTTGCGATTGAAAATCGCTAATGGTCTGAACATACCTGACGCCTCCATGGTTTGGGTCATGAATTGCGCCGGCGGCGACAGCCGAAGGGGTTCCCGCCGGCGATCCGGATTTGGGAACAGGCCTTCCAATGTCAAGATCGGCGGCGCGCCGGGCGCGTGCGTCAGAATTTCACGCTGAGTTCGAAGGTGACGAGCGCAGGCTGCGGCGCGCCGTCAAACACCTTGCCCATTGCGCGCGCCTCGCGGAGCCCGGCGACATCGCCGTTCATCCGCGCCCGCGCGCGCCGCCCATAGGCGCTGAGCGTGATGAGGCGGTCGTCGATCGCAAAAGCGGCGATCGTTCTCGCAGACCGTGCGGGGGCCTCCTGCGCAAGCGGCTGCGAACGCGGCGAAGCGGGCGCTCCTTCGAAGGCCGCCGCCGAGCCCATGAAACCCGCACTCGCGAAAACGGCCAATCCTGTCATCCGCATGGCGCTCTCTCCTCGTCACGCTTCACGATACCGTCGAGGAAAGTGTTCTCGGATGATTTACGGACGAAGCCCGATTTTGTCGAAAAGACGGCGGCTTCTTCGTCTTAAATTATCGCTGCATTCGAGGGAAATTGCGCGCGAAGCCAACGGGTCAGAATGTCGTTGAGCGCTTCCGGCCGCTCCCACATCACCCAATGCCCGCAATCGTCGATGATCGCCTTTTCGAGCTTCGGAACAAGGCGCTCCATGCCGTCGGCGCCGGCGGGCGGCAAAAAGGCGTCGAGCGCGGCGCCGACCCACAAGGCCGGCTTGTCGATCACGGGATCGACGTCGCGCATGATCTCATAATTGCGGTCGACATTGCGATAGAGGTTGACGCCGCCGTGAAAGCCGGATCGCCTGTAGGCGTCGACGTAAACGCTGAGATCATCGTCGCTGATGATCGTGGACGCCGGGTCAGGCGGCGGGCCGTGGCGGAATCGCCCCGGCAGATCGAGAAGGCGGGGCCCGAGCTTTTCGATCTCGGCCCGCGTCGGCGGGCGCCGGAACATCAGCCGGAAGAAGCGTTCGATGTCGCTTTCGAACAGGCGTTCGACGACGCCTTCTTCCTGGAACTGGATGAAATAATGCTTCTCGCCGAACCGGTTCTTGAGGATCGTCAGCGGCGACGCCGGCGGCGGCGCCCGGTGCGGGGTGCAGATGCTAATCACCCCCAAGACGCGATCGGCGTGCAATTGCGCCATCGGCCAGACGATCGCGCCGCCCCAGTCATGGCCGCAGAAAATCGCCCTCTCGATCGCGAGCGCGTCAAGTAGGCGGACAAGATCGTCCGTCATATGACGAATGTCGTAGAGCGCCTTGTCCCGCGGCGCGCTTGAGGCGCCGAACCCCTTGAGGTCAGGCGCGATGACGCGATAGCCGGCGGCGGCGAGCGGCCCGATCTGATTTTTCCACGAATAGGCGATCTCGGGCCAGCCATGGACGAGCACGATCGCCGGCCCGGCCCCCGCTTCATGGATCGACAGCGTCGCCGATCCGATGTCGATCGCGCGGGGCTCCGGGAAATCCTTCATCAGTCCAGAGTGCCCGTCCTAGGCCGACAAGCGCAAGCATCGGGCGCAGCCGCGCCCTTGCGAAACGCCGGGCGTTTGTTAGGGGAGCGTTCATGGCTGACGCTCCCGCCCCACCGCCCGGCGTTCCCGAAGGCTGGGTCCCGCAATCGCATCGCGACACCTTCAGCGGTCATGCAGGCCCGTTCTATTTTCGCAGCGGCGTCGAAAATCCGCCAGGCGTCGGTTTCCTGTCGGAGCCGCGCCATGCGAACGCCATCGGCATGGTGCATGGCGGGGCGCTCTTGACGCTCGCCGACATGTCGCTCTGGGACATTTGCCGCCGTGCGAGCGGACCCTTCAACGCGGTGACGCTGACGCTCACATCGGAATTCATCGCGCCTGGGCCGGTCGGCCGGTTCATTTACGCGACCGGCGCAGCGGTGAAGATCGGCAAGTCAATCATGTTCGCGCGCGGCGAAGTGCGTTGCGGCGAAGACATTCTGCTGACGTTCTCCGGCTCGCTCAAGCGCATCAGCTGACGCGCGCTTTCGCCGCCGCGCGACTGCGGCGCACCGCATCGACGCTCGTCAGCGCCAGCGCCGACCAGATCAGCCCGAAGCAAACGGCGTGCGCAGGGGTGAACGGTTCTCCATAATAGAGACCGAGCAGGAACTGCCCCGTGGGTCCGATATATTGCAGGAAGCCGATCGTCGTCAGCGACAGCCGCCGCGCGGCGAGCGCGAAGAGCACAAGCGGCCCGACCGTCATCGGCCCCGCCGCTACGAGCAACGCATCGAGCCCCGCGCCATGCCGCCCGAACTGCAGCGCGCCGCTGTCAGCGAGGTAAAGCAGCGTCGCCACCGCGAAAGGGGCGAGCAGCAGCGTCTCAATGAAGAGCCCCGGCATCGCGCCGACCGGCGTCGTCTTGCGCACAAAGCCGTAAGCGGTGAACGACGCGGCGAGAATGAACGACGGCCAGGGAAAGACGCCGGCGCCAATAATAAGTGCGGCGACGCCGAGCGCCGCCATGGCGACGGCGACGACTTGCGGCGCGCTGAGGCGTTCCTTCAGCACGAAGACGCCCGCCGCGATGAACAACAGCGGATTGATGTAATAGCCGAGGCTCGCCTGCAGCACCCGCTCATTGGCGACCGCCCACACATAGACGAGCCAGTTGACCGAGATGAGCACGGCGGAAAGCGCCAGCAGCGCGACGACCCGCGGCGCGCTGAGCGCCTTCAGCGTTTCGCCCCATTGACGGCGCAGCGCGAGGATGAGCGCGCCGAACGGAACCGACCAGGCGATCCGGTGCGCGACGACCTCGACCGCGCCGGCCGGATCGAGCTCCTTGAGATAAAGCGGGAAAAGGCCCCAGATCGCGTAGGCCGCGACGCCGCAGGCGAGGCCGAGCCGCCGCGCCGCGGCGGCGTCCCTGGATGCGCCGGCGACGGTCACTGGCTGATGCCCGCCTCACGCATCTTCGCAGCGAGCTTTTGATAAGCGCTCGCTTCGCCTTGCCCGCGATAGCGCGCGGTGATGATGACGCGCCCGTCCGGCTTCTTCTCGCCCTTCATCGATTCATATTTATAGCCGAGGTCGAGGAAAGGCTTCGGCGGCCGATAGAATTTCGTATTCTTGTTGAGCTTGGCGATTTCCTGATCGAGCGCGCCGCGCACCACGAATTCAAGGGGCAGATATTTCGACAGCCCCGTGCGATTGTCGATCGAGAAGGCGCCGAGACGCGCCTGCAGCTTGCCCTCTTCGACATAGGGAATGAGCGTCACGTCGACGCGACCCGTCTCGCGCGTCAGGCGCGAAGGTTTCGCCTTGCCGTCGACGCCGCAAGTCCACAGTTCGATCTCAAGGTCGAGCGCAAAGCGGATCGCCCCTTGCGGAAAATCGATCAGCGGTTCGCCCGCCTTCCAGCGCTCGCCGCATTCGGCCTGCCGCGTGGCGATCCAGTTCTCGAGATCAGCCTCGGTCTGCGCGACGAATTCGGTCACGTCGGTGACGAGGGCGACGCGCAGGATCTTTTTCGACGCCGCATTCATGTCGGCGTGCAAGGCGATGTCAGCGACGACGGGGCGTCCCGCAAGATTGACGGTCGTCGGCCCGTCATAGATGACTTCGTGGCCGATCCAGGGCTGCGCCTGCGCCGCCGCAAGCGAGGCCGCCAGCGCGGCCAAGGCGGAAATGAAATTCCTCATCGCCCCTCCGTGCCCGAGACCCTGCTCACGCGGCCTTCTTGATCAAGCCGCGGTTGATCAGCGTTTCGGCGATCTGCACGGCGTTCAGCGCCGCGCCTTTTCTAAGGTTGTCGGACACGCACCAGAAGGCGAGCCCGTTGTCGACCGTCGGATCGACGCGGATTCGGCTGACATAGGTCGCAAAGTCGCCGACGCATTCAACGGGCGTCACATAGCCGCCGTCTTCCCGCTTGTCGACGACAAGAACGCCCGGCGCCTCGCGCAGGATCTCGCGCGCTTCGTCGTCGGAGATCGGCCGCTCGAATTCGACATTGACGGCTTCTGAATGTCCGACGAACACCGGCACGCGCACGCAGGTCGCCGTGAGCTTGATCTTCGGATCGAGAATCTTCTTCGTCTCCGCCGTCATCTTCCATTCCTCTTTCGTGTAGCCGTCCTCCATGAAGACGTCGATGTGCGGAATGACGTTGAAGGCGATCTGCTTCGTAAAGACCGACGGCGACGGCGAGTCGTTGACGTAAACGCCCTTCGTCTGCGTGAAAAGCTCGTCCATCGCGGCTTTGCCCTTGCCGGACGTCGACTGATATGTCGCGACGACGACGCGCCTGATCGTCGCCGCGTCATGAAGCGGCTTCAGCGCGACGACGAGCTGCGCGGTCGAGCAGTTCGGATTGGCGATGATGTTTTTCTTCGCAAAGCCCCTGACCGCCTCGGCGTTCACTTCCGGAACGATCAGCGGCACGTCAGGGTCCATGCGGAAATGCGAGGAGTTGTCGATGACGACCGCGCCCGCGCGCGCCGCCTTCGGCGCCCATTCCTTGGAAACGGCGCCGCCCGCGGCGAACAGCGCGATGTCGACCTTTGAGAAATCGAAGGCTTCGAGATCGCGGCATTTCAGCGTGCGGTCGCCGAAAGAGACTTCGCGCCCGATCGACTGGCGGGACGCGATGGCGAACGCCTCGCTGACGGGGAAAAGACGTTCATCGAGGATGGCGAGCATCTCCTGCCCGACATTGCCGGTGGCGCCGACGACCGCGACACGATAGGCCATAGATACCTGCTCCTTTGCCGCGACGGCATGGGGCTCCGGCGCGCGCGAAGTCAAGGCGCGCCGCGCCGGCCGCGGCCCAGAAAAACTGGGCGGGCCTTCAGGGCCTCTCGGCCGCCAAATCCAGCCGCTCGACGGTGAGGCCGCTCGCCGCCAGCCGCGCCGCCACGCCGTCTTCGCCGACGACGAGCGCGGCCGGGAGGCACACGAACGCCTCGTCGGGCGAGGAAAGGAGCGCCGCGACCCGCTCCGCGAGCGCTTCGGCGCGCGCGGCGATCAATCGCGCATAAGCTTCGGGCGCGGCCTTCCTCAGCGGCTCCTGCAACGCCGTCAGCGCCTCGACGTCGCCGGCGCGCCAGCGCGCGAAATCTTCAAGCGCCTGCGCATCCTGTCGCGGCCGGTCCGCCAGCAGAAATGCGACGAGCGCCTTCTGGTCTTCCTCCGGCATATCCGTCAGCACACGGAGCGCACCCGACACCGAATCGAGATGCTGGACGGGCCGCTGTCGCCCGATCGCTTCTTTGAGCACCCCCGCCTCGACGCCCGCCGCAGGGTCTGCGCCGCGCTTGCGGTCAAGCTCGGCCGACAGCACGACAAACGCAGCCCAGGGCTTTAAGGGATCAAAGGACGAAGGCTCGGCGCCGAGCGCGGCGGCGATGGCGGCGAGCCGCGCCGCGTCGTCATCGCCAAGCGCTCGCGACAGGGTCTCGCCCTCCGGGTACCGGCCTTGCTCCTGAAAAATCGCGGCGGCTTCAGCCTGCGACTTGCGGTCCGCCGACGGCGCTTCAAAGACGATCGTCTCCGACCGGTCGATCGCCGCCGCAACCGCGCGCGAGCGCCACGCTTCGCCCTCGGGAAGAAAAGGCGCGGCGGCGAAAAGATAGAGTTCGCTGTCGGCGTCGGCGACGCGCCAGAGCGGAGGGCTCGGCGGCGCCGGCGCCTTGTCCTTGGCCGCCGCCGCGGACCCCGCCGCCAGCGCCGCCCCCATGACAATCGCCGCCAAAGCAAGCCGCATGGCCAGTTCCCTAACTGCAACAAGGGCCGGATGCCCCGAACGCACCTTCTATGCGCCGCAAACAGGGCGGCAAAGGGGCGCCGCGCCGACATTGCCGCAACAGACCGGCTAGGCTACACGAACCCCCGTCCGCACCCGTAGCTCAGCTGGATAGAGCGTTGCCCTCCGAAGGCAGAGGCCAGAGGTTCGAATCCTCTCGGGTGCGCCATTCCTGCTGACTTTGATTTTCTCGGAACGGCGCGCTGCTTCGCCGCTATGTGCGCGGGGCTGGGCCGGATGAGGTTGTGGTCTGGTATGAGGGGCTTACGCTGACGAGCCAGCGTTATCTCGTCACCGACGAGCGCGGCAGCGTCATTGCCGGGACGGACGGGTCCGGCGCGACGCTGTTCAAGAACGTCTATGACGAATATGGCCGCCCGGGCTCGGCCAATCAGGGGCGGTTCCAGTATACGGGCCAGATGTGGCTCGCCGAGGCGGGGCTCTATCACTACAAGGCCCGCATCTACGACCCCGGCCTCGGGCGCTTCCTCCAGACCGACCCCATCGGATACGCCGACGGCCTCAATTTGTATGCGTATGTCGGCGGGGACCCGGTTAACCGGATAGATCCAAGCGGGCTTCTGCCTGACGATGAAGTCGTTACAAACGGATCTTGCGCTGGCCGCTGCAACGAAGCGCCGGGCGGTATCGCCGGCGGCGGACTGGGCGGCGCAAGCGGCAGTCCCGGCGAGCGCGGCAGCGGCAACCTTGC
>CAZOEB010000028.1:0-28546 GCA_964578685.1 uncultured Caulobacterales bacterium | reverse complement strand
CCGGCCGCGCCGCTGCGCAAAAACGTCAAAAACGCGAAGACTGGCGGAGAGGAAGTCATACCAACCCGCAATCCGCCGCCGTCCTGATTTGTCCATAAAATATCAATAAATCAATCATCTAGCGCCCGTCAGCGTCCGGGCGCATCCGTTGCAATTTGGCCCAATCCGCCGCAGGCTGTGGGCCGGATTGTGGGCTTCATGAGTTTGGAGGACACATGAGCGGGCGGAAAATCGATCAGCTATCGGCGCGCAAGATCGCGACGCTTAAGGCGCCCGGCAATTATACGGATGGGTTAGGGCTTCTCCTAAGGATCGACGATCGCGGCGCGCGCAAATGGGTGTTGCGGACAATGGTCGCCGGGCGACGCCGAGACATTGGCTTGGGATCGGCGGTCGAGGTGACGCTCGGGGAAGCGCGCGACCGGCGCGACGCGATCCGGCGCGAGATCAGGGGAGGGGCCGACCCGATCGCGGCGAAGCGAAAAAAGGCTGAGACCCCCGACTTTGCTACGCTCGCACGCGATATTCATTCATCCCTCAAGGGCGACTGGAAGAACGGAAAGCATAGAGCGCAATGGCTTCGAACGCTGGAGATTTACGCTTTCCCAAGCCTCGGCAGGGTCAAGGTTGATGCAATTGACGGCCCGGCGATCGAGAGCGTTCTTTCCCCGATCTGGACGGCAAAGCCCGAGACGGCGCGGCGGGTCAAACAACGAATCGCCCGCGTTCTCGACGTGGCGATCGCTCGCAATCATCGACCCGGCCCGAATCCCGCCGATGCGGCGATGGCCGACAAGTCAAAGAAGCGTCCGAAGCAAAAAAGCTTCGCGGCCATGCCCTATGCCGATGTTCCCGGTTTCTTCGTCCAATTGTGCAAGTCGCCAGCGCCGACCACCGGCAACCTTGCGCTTCGCTTGCTCATTTTGACGGCGGCGCGAACGGGCGAGGTGCTAGGCGCGCGCTGGGATGAGATCGACGAGAAGGCCGCGCTCTGGATAGTTCCAGCTGAGCGCATGAAAATGGGCGAGGCGCACCGCGTTCCGCTTTCGCCCGCCGCGCTCGCAATCCTAAATGACGTCCGCAAACTCTGCGACGGATCGCCTTTGATTTTTCCCGGCCCCAAGCGCGGACAGCCGCTGAGCAACATGGTCTTCACCGCTGCGCTCAAGCGAATGAATATTCCGTATACGGCGCACGGCTTCCGATCGTCGTTTAGGGATTGGGCGGAGGAAGCGACACGCTATACGCATGCGGCGAAGGAAAGCGCCCTTGCGCATAAGGTGAAGGACAAGGTCGAAGCCGCTTACCGCCGAACAGATTTGCTCGAACAGCGTCGGGCGATGATGACGGATTGGGCGCGGTACGTTACGGACGCGTCTCTATGACCGAAGAGAAGGGGCGAGTGGCCGTACCGCCGTTTTATCGGCCTGTGGGCCTCGAGAAGCGAGTTGCGACGGTCGCGTTCCAGTCCTCGGGGATTTAAAGCCTCAAGGCCCGCCGGCCGTTGTGATTGCCAAGCGCTCCTGCCGCAAACTGACGACGGTCAAGCATCAGAGGCGCGGCGCCGTCGCCTTTCCATTCAATCGGTATGATGTCGCCCGGCTTCAGCGCCAGAACACGGCCTAGCGGCGCCTCGAAATGTCCGCCGACGCAAATCGCGCTAACGGAGATGCCGCGGATCTTCGCAAGGGTTTCTCGCGTAAGCGGGGAACCGGACAGCTGAGCGGATGTCTGAACAGAAGCCTCCGGCTGCCCAATCATGACGACGAAGTCGTCGCCGGTTTCAGGCAACCGTCCGCAAAAGGTCGTTAACCGCCAGAATCTGGAGCCGTTGGACGCCAACAGCGCTTCAAGCGACGTCCCGGCGACGCTCGTTGCGCCCGTGTCCGCCTTGTCGCCGTCCGAAAACCCGACGCCGGCGAGCCGACGCGCTAACGCCGACGCGATCGAGCGATCGACCGGCGTCGGTGCGGCGTCGCCTGTCGGGGCCATGCGTCTCAAAATTGCGAAGTCTGCTGCGGCGCTGACAAGCCGGCTGTCGAAGCCGACAACAACAGGCGTCGTCTCGCCGCCGAACAACCACCAAGTGTCGCAGGCGCGTGACGCGGGGATCAACTGGCCTATGGTCAGGTTTTGCCGTTTCGCGCGCGGCGCGTCGGCCGGCAGCGAAAAGTAGTCGCGCATTGCGTCGCTGAAATCGAGCACAGCCCTCGTCAGCGTCGCGTCCCCCGCCGCGGCGGCTGCGTTTGCGGCCGCGATCTTTGCGGCGATGAAGCTTCGCTGGTCGGCGAAATCTGGAGCGTCCGAGGACATGGCGCCATTTAAACCTGAACGAGTTAAAATTCCAATTAACACGCAAAGGTTGATTCACGATTCTGGACTAACTGGCCGTTGGTCGGGAGTTGAGTTTGCCGATGTCGCCGCCCCACGGGCCTACGATCATCATCAAAAGGAAGAAGGTAGCCGCCGCCAACGCCCATCATGGCGGCGCGTGGAAGGTCGCTTACGCCGATTTCGTCACGGCGATGATGGCGTTCTTCTTGTTGATGTGGCTCCTCAATGCGACGACTGAGGACCAGCGAAAAGGTCTTGCAGACTATTTCAATCCATCAGTGCCGATCAGCCGCATTTCCGGCGGCGGATCGGGCGCGCTTAACGGATCTTCCGTGCTCTCGGAGCAAACGCTGACGCAGGACGGCGTCGGTGCGTCATCGCACTACACAGCGCCGTCGCTGCGTGATGACGGGTCGCAAGACAGGGCCGAGGACGCGGACCAGGCGCTGAGGTCTGTCGAGGATAAGATCAACAAAGCGGAGCAAGAGCTGCAGGAACGCGATCTCGCCGACCATATCAGCACACGGATGACCCCGGACGGACTTATCGTCGAGCTCGCCGATCAGGACGAATCGCCGCTTTTTGAAGTCGGCTCCGCGCGTCCGTCGCCTCTGCTGTCAAACCTCCTCGAAGCGATTGCGCCCGTGCTGGCGACCGTTGAAAACGATATTGAAGTCATCGGCCACACGGATGCGCGGCCCTTTCCGGGCGGGGCCGGATACACCAATTGGAATCTTTCCGCCGACCGCGCAAACGTCTCGCGCGTCCTGCTTATTGAGCATGGATTGCCCAAAGAGCAATTCGCCGCAGTCGTCGGCAAGGCCGACACCGAGCCGTTGAGCGCCGATCCCTTCGCCGCGCGCAACCGGCGCATCGCTATTTTGCTGGTGGCGCTCCCGCCCGCCAAACGAGGCGTCAAGGGTTAACCGTTGATCAAGGAAGACCGGATACTACCTCAGGTAGTGTAAGAATAAAAATGCAATTCAGGGGTTGCGCATGGGCATTTCCTCCTCGTTAAACGCGGGCGTCGCCGGTCTCGCGGTCAACGCGGTCAAGCTGGCCACGATTTCGGACAACATCGCGAATTCGCAAACCATCGGCTACAAGCGCGCCGACGCGCAATTCGCCGATCTTGTTTTGCAACAGCAAAGCGGCGCTTATTCGGCGGGCGGCGTCAGGGCCTTCACCTTTCGAGACGCCGGAGCGCAAGGCGCGCTCATCACGACCGCGAACTCGACCGATATTTCGATCAGCGGCCGCGGGCTGCTCCCTGTGACGGACGCCGCCGGCGCCGCCGCGGGCGCTGCTGACCGCGAGCTCTTGCTGACCTCGACCGGTTCCTTCTTCACTGACGAGTTTGGCCGACTCCGGACGCAAAGCGGCCTCTTCCTTCTAGGCTGGCCGACCGATTCAACCGGAGGCGTCGGCGCGCCAGCCCGCGACAGCGGCTCCGGGCTTGAGCCAGTGCGCATCAATCTCAATCAGTTCTCCGCCTCGCCGACAACGCAAGTGCGCCTCGGGCTCAATCTACCGGCGTCGGACACGGTGGCCGGCGCTCCGGGCGATCCCTACGCGCTGCCGATCGAATATTTTGACAATCTCGGACGGCGGCAGACCTTGTCGCTGACTTTCACGCCGACGGTGCCGGCCAGCGGGGCCAGCAACCAGTGGACTGTCTCCATCATCGATAACGCGGGCAGCCCGACGTCGCCGATCGGCGCGGTCAATGTCACATTCGATGATTCGCCGACATCAGGCGGATCCGTCGGCGCCGTTAGCGCCAGCGGCGGCGCGGCTTATGATCCTGCGACGGGCCGCGTCACAGTCACGACGGCGAGCGGGCCGCTTGAAATCGATATCGGTTCGCCCGGCGGCGGGTCGGCTTTGACGCAGTTATCGGCGACCTTCGCCCCGCTTGCCGTGACGAAAGACGGCGCCCCGATCGGCAACCTCTCGACCGTCGAGATCAATGAGGGCGGCGTCTTGACCGCCGTCTTCGATACGGGCTTCCGGCGCCCGCTCTATCGAATTCCAGTCGCTGACGTGCCGAACTATCGTGGGCTCAACGCCGTCGGCAATCAGGCCTTCGCCGTCTCTCAAGACAGCGGCGACATCTATCTCTGGGATGCCGGCGACGGGCCGGTCGGGGAAACTATCGGCTTTGCGCTTAGCGAATCGACGACCGACATAGCCGCCGAACTGACCGATCTCATCCAGACGCAGCGGGCCTACTCGTCGAACGCCAAAATCATTCAGACGGTCGACGAAATGCTTCAGGAAACGACCAATATCATCCGATAGCGGACGATAGGAGCCGCCGATGTCGATCACCCAGGCGCTATCGAACGCGACCTCCGGCCTCGGCGCCGCCTCGCGCCAGGCGGGCCTCGTCTCCCAGAACATCGCGAACGCGCTGACGCCCGGCTATGCACGGCGCGAGCTATCGCTGGCCGAGCGCACGGTCGCAGGGGCGGGAGCCGGCGTGCGCGTCGCCGGCGTCGATCGCGCGACGTCTCCCGCGCTGACCGCCGAGCGACGCGCCGCCGAAGGCGCCGCGTCGCTCGATGCGGCGCGCAGCGTCGCCGCCGCGCGCATCAGCGCGGCTTTTGGCGGACCGGAAGACGTCGGTTCGCTGGTATCACGCGTCTCCGCCTTCGACCGGGCGCTGCGCGACCTCGGCAATCAGCCGGCCAATCCGGCGACGCAGCGCGTCGCCGTCGCAACCGCGAGGCAAGCAGTCTCGACCATCAACGCCTTGTCAGCTTCTCTGCAGGCGATACGTGCCGAAGCGGACCGCTCGATCGCCGCTGAGGTCTCGCGTGTCAATGCGTCGCTGTCGAACATCGAAGCGCTCAACAATCAGATAGAGCGTGCGGCGGCCTCAAACCGCGACGCGAGCGCGTTATTTGACGCGCGCGATCGCGAGATCGACGTCGTCAACCGCGCCATCCCGGTGCGGACGCTCGCGCGGGAGAACGGAAAGGTCGATCTCGTCACCGCAGAGGGCGTGCTGCTGCTCGCGGGCGGGGCGCGGCAGCTCGCCTTCACCGCCAAACCCTTGATCACCGCCGATCAGACCTATGCAAGCGGGGCGCTCTCCGGATTGTCTGTCGACGGCGTCGACATCGCGCCGGGCGCCGGCCCGCGCGGACTCTCCGGCGGTTCGATCGCCGGCCACTTCGCCGTCCGCGACGAAATCGCAGTTGACGCTTCCGCTGATCTTGACGCCTTCGCCTCGGACTTGATCAATCGCTTCGCCGCGCCGGGGCTCGATCCGACGGCGGCGCCTGGGGCGCCGGGCCTATTCACCGACGCCGGCGCAGCGCTCGCCGATCCCTATTCGGCGGGCCTTGCAGGCCGATTGCGTCTGAACGCCGCCGTCGATCCCGACCAGGGCGGCGAGGCTTACCGTCTGCGAGACGGGCTTTATGCCGCTGCGCCCGGCCCCGTCGGATCAAACGCGCTGCTGGTCGCCCTCGTCGGCGCGCTCGATTCGCCGCGGCCGCAAAGCTTCGCCGACGGGCGTCTATCGTCCGCCGTTGACGCCGCCGGCCTGGTCGTCGCGCTTCGAGGCGCCGCGCGCGCCGCCTTTGAAAACGACGCCGCCGGGTCCGCCGCCTATCGCGACGCGCTCGCTGAGGCCGAACTCGGTGAGACGGGCGTCGACACGGACGCCGAGCTTCAGCAGCTTCTTCTCGTCGAGCAGGCTTACGCCGCCAACGCGCGCGTCATCGAAGTCGCCGGGCGGATGATCGATCAGCTAACGGAGCTTTAAGTGAGAACCGTCGGTCCGCCGACCCTCCTGACTGCGCAACGCGTCGCCTCGGCTTCCGCGTCTTTACGGCGGCAGAGCGAGTCAGCCCGCATCGAGCTGTCGACTGGCCGGATCGCCGATCTGCCGAGGGCGCTCGGCGCCAGGATCGGCGAAGCGTCCTCGTTAAGGGCTGCGTTCGACGCGATCGCCGTGCGCCGTCAAGGCCTTGCGCAAGCCGACCTCATCGCCTCGGTCTCGCAACGCGTGCTGACGGAAATAACCGAAGGCGCAAGGTCAATCGTCGCCGACGCCCTCGCCGCCAATGGCCGCGGCGATAACGCCGCGCTGTCCACTTCGGCGCGCGAGGCGCGCGGCCGGATTGAAGCGGCGTTCTCCAGCCTCAACGCCAAGATCGCCGGGCAATTCATATTTTCGGGCGATGCGACCGATCGCACGGCGCTCGGCGGCGCCGAGCAGCTGCTCGCCGATGTCGAAGCGATCTTTGCCGGCGCAGCGAGCGCCGCTGACCTTGATGCGGCGCTCGACTTTTATTTCGATGACCCCGCCGGAACCTTCAGGACAGGGATTTATCGAGGGGGCCCGGGAAGCGCGCCGACCATCGAAATCAGCGGGAGCGACCGCGCCGTCTTTACGGCGCGCGCCGACGACCCCGCGATCCGAAACGTGCTCCGGGGCCTCGCCGTCATCGCCGTCCCCGGCGCGGCAGCGCCGTCCGCGCTCCGTGACGGCGCATTGGCGTCCGCCGGCGACGCCGCGCTCGCCGGATCGGAAGGACTCATCGCCCTGCGGGTTGAAATCGGCGTCGCGGAGCGCCGCGCGGCGGAAGCGGCGGCGGGGCTCGAAGATGAGGAGGCGGCGCTCACAGAAGCCTATAACGCTGCGACGGCGCGCGATCCCCTCGACGCCGCGACGCGCCTGCAGGCGCTCGAGGCGCAACTCAACGCCTCCCTGCTTGCGACATCGCGTCTTTCGCAGCTCACGCTCGCGAACTTCTTGAGGTGACGGCGTGCGACCCGCGTATTCCATCATCGTTGCGGGCGTTTTGGCGATCTGCCCCGCCGCTGCGGAAGTGCGTCTCAAGGACGTCGTCGAGGTTGAGGGCGTGCGCTCGAACGACCTCGTCGGCTACGGCCTCGTCGTCGGCCTCGACGGCACGGGCGACGGCATCCGTAACGCACCCTATACCCAGGAAATCTTCGCCGGACTGCTAGAACGACTCGGCGTCAACGTTCAGGGAGAGAACTTTAGTTCACGAAACGTCGCAGCGGTGATTGTCACCGCGAAACTGCCGCCCTTCGCGCGGACGGGCATGCAGATCGACGTCAATGTCGCGGCGATCGGCGACGCTGCGAGCCTTCTTGGCGGCACCCTTATCATGACGCCGCTGCGGGCCGGCGACGGGGAAACTTATGCGGTCGCGCAAGGGCCGATTCTCGGCGGCGGGGTCGCGGCGAAAGGGGAGGCGGCGTCCGTGTCATTCGGCGCTCCGACGACCGGCGCGATTCCAGAAGGCGCGCGTGTCGAGCGCGAAGCGGGATTTGAATTTGGGACATTGAGGCGTCTCAGACTTTCCGTGAAATCGCCCGACGTGACGACCGCGATGCGCGCTGAAGCGGCGATCAACGCGGCCCTTGGGCCCGGCGCCGCCGCCGTGCTCGACCCCGGCACGATCGACGTCGATCTTGAGCGGGCCGGCCTCTCGCCGGTTCATGCCGTGGCGCGGATCGAGAACCTGCTCGTCGAGCCGGTGACGCGGGCGCGCGTCGTCATCGATCAGAAATCCGGAACCGTCGTAATCGGCGCCGATGTCCGCATTTCGCGCTTTGCGGTGACGCAAGGCGGCCTGTCGATCGCCGTGCGCGAAAATCCTGTAGTGTCGCAGCCCAATCCGTTTTCGCGCAACGGAGAAACCATTGTCGTGCCGCGCACCGATATTGAGATCGTCGAGAGCCGCCCCGACAGAATCGGCATTGTCGAGGACAATATCGCCCTCGGCGATCTGATCGAGGGCCTGAACGCGCTCGGCGTCGGACCGCGCGATCTCATTGATATTCTGACCGCCATCAAGGCGTCCGGCGCGCTGCACGCCGAACTCGTCGTCATTTAGCGCGGCTGATTTTGATTTCGCCGGACTTTTCAAGCGCCTTGAGAACCCCGATGATTGCGCGCTGGGCTGATTCGCCCTCCGCTTCGGAAGGCGGCGACAGCGCCGCGAGCTCGTCGCGTAACTGGTCGGCCATGCGTTTCGACATGTTGGCGAGCAGGAATTCTTTGGTCGCTGCTGCGTTCTTCTCCCCGTGTTTCATCGCCTGCATCAAAACGGCGCGCTCAGCCGCCCGAAGCAGCGCGGCGACAGCGCCTTCATTGAGGCGTTCGGGCAAGATTTGGAACGTCAACAGCGTTCCCCGGATTGCGGCCGCCATGGCTTCATCGCTTGCGGCGATGTGCTCTATCAGACCGTCGCGCAGGGCGGCCGGCAAGAAGTCAAGCATGTCGATGAAAAGCCCCGATGCGGCCGGAGTCGCGCTGGGCGGCGGGGGCGCGTTCAAAAGCGCCTTCTCGACGGCGCGGGCGATCGCCTCATTCGTTGCATCGTCCGGCTTCTGCTGACGCGCGACCGCGGCGGCGAGCTGCTTGCTGAAGTCGATCGGCGCAGCTGCGAGAACCGCCGCCGCCGGCGCCGCCGGCAGGTTCGACAAAATCGCCGCTGCGGTCTGCAGACGCTGGTCGCGCAGAAATTCAACGATGCGTTCGACCGGGAGCGCGGCCGCCCTTCGCCACAAGTCGCTGACATTCGCGCTCGTGGGAGCGACCGCGGCCATCACGCGCTCAGCGCGCGCCTTATCCGCGATTTCGGCGAGGAGTCGGCTCGCTTCCGCCGGGCCGGCCGGCAATTCCTCCTGACGGCGCAGCACGTCCGCAATGAATTCCTGCGCGGCGGCGATGCGGGCCTGCGGCGTCGCGGCGCGCATTTCGCTGACGGCGCGAATGACGGCGGCGAGCTGCGCGTCATCGATGTCGGCGACGATCGCGGCGGCGATTTCGCGCGGCAGTGAAGCGAGCACGATCGCCGCCTTCTGCGCGGGCGTCAGCGCTGCATTATTCGACGGCGGCAACGTCGCAAGCGAGGTTTTCATGCGTAAGATCTCACCAGCGCGCCGGACACGGCGACCCAGCCGTTAGTCATGATGAAAAAGCAAAGCTTGAACGGCAATGAAACGATCGACGGCGGCACCATCAGCATGCCCATGGCCATCAACACGGAGGCGACGATCAAATCGATGATGAGAAAGGGCAGGAGGATCACAAAACCGACCTCGAACGCCCGCTGAATCTCGGAAAGGATGAAGGACGGAACGAGCAGCGCCAGATCCGGCCGCTCGAGCGCCTCTCCTGCGAGCCCTCGCGCTTCGGCCAACGTCGACAGCGCCTCCGGCTCAAGCCGGGCGTTCATGAACTCCTTGAACGGCGCCAGGGTGTTCTCGAGCGCTTCCTTCTCGGTCAGCTCCTTGCGCACCATCGGTTCGATCCCGGCGCTCCAAGCCTCGATGAAGACCGGCTCCATCACGAAGAACGTCAGAAACAAGGCGAGCCCCATGATCAGCATATTCGGCGGCGCATGCTGCAGCCCGATTCCCTGTCGCATGATCGACAGCGCGATCACGATGAAGGGAAGACTCGTCGCCATCATCGCGATGCCAGGGGCGAGGCTCAAGACGGTAACGGTCAGGAAGATCTGAATGACGCGCTCGGAGAGCCCGACGCCGAGCTCAGGCGTCAGGCCTTCGGCTCCGGCCGGCGCTGCCAGAAAGGCGAACGCCGCAAGCGCGATCGCCGACGTTTTGACAAGGGATTTCATAGGCGCCTAGGCAGCATCCGTCGGACCGGCAAGTGTGATGATTTCAACGCCGAAGGCGCCATCTTCGCCAAGCTCCACAAGACGCCCGCGTGCGATGACGCGTTCGCCGACAATGAGCTCGACCGGATCGTCAATCTTCGATTCGAGAGTCAGGATTGATTTCGGGCCGATGGCCAATAATTCCTCTATGGTCGCGCGCGCTTTCCCGACCGAAACGGAGACGGTGACCGGCATTGCAAGCAGGGCCGCCGATCCGGCGGCTCGCGCGACGTCCCGTGCTTCAGCGTAGATTTCGTCGGCGTCTGCGGCTTGCGTCATGGCGATTGCTCCTCGGCGCTCGGCGCCTTGTGCGCGTTCAGGATCTCGACAATGGCGAAAAGCGAGCGGCCGACATCGCAATCAAGGCCGCCGTCGCTCCAGCGCGCTTCGAGCGTTCCGGGGGCGAGCGTATCGTCCATCGTGAAATAAGCTGACTGATGCGGCGACACCGCGTCCTTGATCGCTTCAAGAATGTCCGGCGAGGCGCGCAACTTCAATTCGGAGAAGGTCGCTGGGCCGGCGGCGTGCCCGAAAATGCCGGCGATCGCCTCGCGGGCGGCGGCGGCGCAAATCGACGGCGCTGCAGCGCTGATGATCTCGGCGAGCGTCGCAGCGCATTGACGGCGAAACTGCGCCTCAAGCGCCGCCGTGCAACGGTCCAAGTCGGCTCGCGCGGCAAGCAGCGCGGCGAGCGCCGTCTCGATTTCGCCGAACTTGGCGCGCGCGCCGGCTTCGTACCCTTCCTCGAACTCCGACCGCGTATCCTCAGACGCGTCCGAGGCGAGGCGCGGCGCGGGGTTGATTGCAGGAAGGACCGCCGCTCGAAGCCTCATCGCGCCGGCTCCGCTTGTTCAAGCCAGGTTTTCAGGACAGCAGACGCCGCGGGGCGTTGTTCCGATGCGATACGCTGCAGGTCGTCGATCGGCGTCGCCGGCGCCAAGGGCGCGGCGACGGCCGCCGCCGGAAGCGGCGGCATACCGCTCTGGTCTCCTGTCGCGGCCTCACTGCGAGGCTTCGTCGTCGCCAGCAATGGGCGCAGCACGAAGAGCGCCAGAATTAGCGAAACGATCGCGGGAATCGCGAGCTGCAGGATCGGAACCAGATTATCGCGGGCGATGTCCACGATCCCCGCATCCGACGCGGCCTCGCCGGCGGGTTGAGGCCGGTCAAACGCCATGCTTTCAATGGTGACGACATCACCGCGCGCCTGATTGAAGCCGACGGCCGCCGCCACAAGCTTCCTGAGCGCTTCAATCTCGTCTGCCGTGCGCTTTGTCGACGCAGCGGCCGAATCGTCGACTGCGGCGGCGTCGTCGTTGATGAGGACCGCGACATGCACCTGGCGCAAAGCGCCGGGCATGATGACCGTCTCAGTCTTCACTTCCGACACTTCGAAGCGGCTAATCGATTGGCTTTCGCTGCGCCGCGACTGCGCAACCGCCGGCGCGGCCGGTGCGGCGTCTCCGTCGGGCAGATTGCTGGCGACCGTGACGACGCCGCCGCCGTCCGCTCCCTGCTCGGAAGATTCCGTAGATTCGCTGGTGGTCAGCGCGCGTCGGTCGGGATCGACGCTTCGTTCATGGCGCACCGTTTGTTCATCGCTGATTGCGAGCGTGACCTTCACGCGTGCATTGCCGGGGCCGACACGCGCTTCAAGCAAGCTGACGAGATCCTGCTCAAGCGCCCGTTCGCGTTCTATCAGGGCGGCGCTGGAGAGCGTCGTCTTTTCCTCGCCGCCGGGCGCCAGAACGACGCCGCCCGCCGCGTCAAGAACCGCGACTTGCTCAGGCGCAAGCCCAGGCGTCGCCAGCGCAACGAGAAGGCGCATCGCTTCCGCTCGCGCCACGTCCAGACGGCCGCGAGTCATTTCGGCGGTGACGACCGCGCTCGGCGCGACCTTCTCGCGTGCGAAGGCCGTCCGCTTCGGCACCGCGATATGCACGCGCGCCGATTTGACCCCGCGTTCAGCAAGAATAGTGCGCGCTAGCTCGCCTTCCTTGGCGCGCCAATAGGCGGCGTCGAACATGTCGGTCGATGTCGAGAACCCGCTCAGTTCGTCGAGGATCTCAAAGCCTGCCTGACTTTGCCTCGGAAGGCCTTCGCGCGCGAGGCCCATGCGGGTCGCGTCGCGCTTTCTTTCCGGCACATAGATCGCATCGCCGCGAACCTCGTAGGATACATCCATGACCTTGAGCGCCTCCAGAATTTCGCCGGACGAAGACGGATCAAGACCGGAATAAAGAAGCGCCATTGGCGGCGCCGAGGCCGCTCGGCCAAGAAGCCCGAGCATCAGCAAGATGATGACGAACGCGCCGACCGCTGCGGCTTTGCTGCGAAAAGAAAGGGAACGCCATGCATCGACAAACTGCACGAGGGTCTCCAACGACCGGATTGACGAACCGACGGCGGCGCTGAACGCGACCGCGGCGAGGTCAAAATTAGACGGAGAGACTTAAAGAAACGTTTACCAAAAATTGTAATACAGCATGAAAACAACCAATGGTTGCTGCTGAGTCTCGCATGCCCAAGGATAAAAACCTCGCAAAGGATGACGCGTCCGACGCCGAATCCGAGGCTGCGGTCAACAAGCCGCGGTTGATGCGCACAGCGCTCGCTGCAGCTGCTTGTTGCGGCGCAGCCGGGGCGGCGAGTTACATGCTGACGCCGGCGTCGCTTTTCACGGCGCCGGAATCCGCGGCAGCCGGCGGCGAAGACCATAAGCCCGCGGCGAAAAGCAATGCAGGGACAAGAAAGAGCCCTGCGCAATCCGTCGACAAAAGCGGTCACCAAAAAAAGGCCGGCGCGAAGAAGACTGAGGGCGCAGTCGACGCCGGCGCGTCGACATTCTTCGTCACAGGATCCATGGGCGTATTCACGCCGCGGCCGATCGTCGTCTCGCTGAAGCCCCAAGGTCGGGTCCGCTATCTTAAGGTGATCCTCGCCGTCGAAACGACGCCGGAAAGCGAGCGCGCCTTCATCGAGGGCGAGCTCCGCATTATCGACACCCTCACAAGTTATCTGCGCGCGGTGCCGGTGAGCGCGCTCGAAGATCCCGCAGCGATGGCGCGCATTCGTGAACAAATCGGACGCCGCATCGCGTTCATCGTCGATCCGGCGCCGGTCAACGCCGTCTTGATCACCGATTTCATCCTGAGTTGAGGCCATTATGCAGATGATCGTCGATTTTACGCTTCTGGCGGCGTCGATCGCCGCCGGCGTGTATTGCTTTGTCCTGAGCGGCCGGCTCAAGAAGCTTAATGATTTGCGCAGCGGCTTCGGCGCGACCGTCGCGTCGATGTCGGAGATGCTCGATCAGACGCGCCTGACCCTGGAACAAGCGAAACGCGTCAGTCAGGAAGGCGAAGCGCGCCTGCGCGGCCTTGTCGAAGACGCAGATCGGATCACGCCCGAGCTCGAAAGCCTTCTGGACGCGATGTCGGAGGCCGCCGAGGTCGCCGCGCTTGACATAGAAGAAGCGCGGGCAAAGGCGACTGACGCCATATGGCTGCAAGCCGAGGCTGCGATGCGCGCGACCAGCCCCGCGTCAGCGCAGCCGCGCGCAGGAAAGGCGGCTTGATACGCCATGCGCGCAGGCTCGCTGGTCATCCTCGGCGCCGTTTTCTTGAGCGCCTTCGCCGGGCGCGCGGCGGTTCTCGCCGCGCGCGCCTCGGAAGGCGAAGCGCCGACTCCCTCCAGGGATGTCTGCGTCAACGGCACTTTCGCCGACGAGCTTCTCGAGCAAGCGGCCCGCCTTCAGGCGGCGAAAGCGGCGCAAGCCGAGACCGATCGCACGCGCGCCGTCGTGCTGCAGCACGTCAATGAACGCATCGACGCTTACGAAAAGGCGGGCGACGCCTTCACCGCCGTCGCCATGAAGGTCGCCGATGACGACCGCGCTTCCGCGAAGAAAATTGCGGCGCTTTATGAGAAAATGAAGCCGGACCTCGCCGGAGGGATCGTCGGCGGCATGGACCCGGCCTTCGCCGCAAGTCTTCTTCTCTCAATGAACGGCGAAAACGCCTCAGCAATTCTAGGCGCGCTGCCGCCTGAGAAAGCCTATGCGATCACCGTTCTAATGGCGGATGCGTCATGACTAGTCTTGCTGGAATCGCGATCACGCTCGCCATGGTGTTCGGCGGATATCTCATCGCCGGGGGTAAGCTGGAGATCATTCTGCATTCACTGCCTTACGAGATGATGATCATCGGCGGCGCAGCAGTCGGCTCGTTCCTCGTCGGAAACGATTTCGCAACGGTCAAAGCGACGCTGGGCGACATCGGCAAAGCGATCCGCGGGCCAAAATGGAAACGCCAGGATTATCAGGACGTGCTTTGTCTGATGTTTGAGCTGTTGCGCCTCGCGCGCGAGAGCGCGTTGCGCGTCGAATCGCACATCGAAAATCCCGAAGGCTCGTCGATCTTCGCGCGCTATCCGAAGATTCTCGCCGAACACGAAGCGGTCGAGATCATCTGCGATACGATTCGGTCGATCCTGATGAACTTCAACAACCCGCATCAGGTGGAGGAGCTGCTCGAAAAGCAGCTCGAAGCGATGTCGCACGAGGAAGGTGCGGGCGCGCACGCCTTGCAGAAGATGGCCGACGGCCTGCCGGCCCTCGGGATCGTCGCGGCGGTGCTCGGCGTGATCAAGACCATGGCGTCGATCGACAAGCCGCCCGAGGTGCTCGGCCAAATGATCGGCGGCGCGCTCGTCGGAACCTTTCTCGGCGTCTTCCTCGCTTACGGCCTTGTCGGCCCCTTCGCCGATCGCATCGCGGCGGTGCACGCGCAGGATCATCGCTTTTACGCGCTTATCCGGGAAACGATCGTCGCCAGCCTGCAAATGCATGAACCGAAAATGTGCGTCGAAGTCGGACGGCGAAACATTCCCCGGACCTCACGGCCGAGTTTTGCCGAGATCGAAGAGGCGTTGAAGCAAGTCAAGAAAGAAGCTGCATGATGCGCGCGCTGATTTGCTTCTCCGCCGCCGCATTGACGGGCTTCAGCGCAGCCGCCGCCGTAAGCGACGCCGACGCCGAAGCGATCGCCCGCGCCCGTGCGGAACTCTCGCGTCGCATTGAAGCCGCCGAGGCGGGCGGGGCGGTGGCGGTGCGCGGCGCGCCCCAAGAAAGACTAATGCCGTCGGACCCGCCTGATTTGCGCGATGCAGATCTCAGCGGCTGCCTGACCTTGCCGATGCTGACCCGAACAGAAGCAGGGCTCGGTCCTGACAAGGCGCAGGCGCTCGATCGCCTGCGCGCGGGCCTGCTGTCGGAAAAGGCTGAGAACCGCGTCGGCGCCGAACTCCTTCTGGCGCGCGCTTACCTCGTCATCGGCTTCGCCGAGGAAGCCTACGCGATCGCGGCGGCGCGCCGCGGCGCCGAAGCCGCCGCCATCGCCGGGCTGGCCGCGCTCGCGGGCGCCGCGGATCAACATGATTTCGCCGAGGTCGCGCAGCACAAGGCTTGCGGCGCGCTCTATGCGTTCATCTTCGACGCCGCAAAAATTCTCGGCGGGGCGGATGTGGAATTGTCCGACGCGCTGCGTTCAACGTTGTCCGCCTTGCCCTCGCCGCTGCGCCAGCGCATCGCCGAAGCGTTCGCCGTGACTGTTCCTCGAGCCGACGAAACGGCGGCGAAACCTGCTCTCGCGACTGTCGAAGGTGGGGCGGCGTTCGGCTCACGCAGACTCGTCAATGCAGCAATGGATCGATCGGAAGCGGGCGCCCCGGCGCTCGCGGCGTTTGGCGCAGCCTCCGCCTCAGGCGGCGCGCCGAAGCTCAATGCCTTGGGCCCGCGGCTCGACGCCGTCGTCCCCGCCGCGACGACGGCGGCGTCTAACGCCGGCGCCGTCCAAGACGTCGACCGTGCGCCGCTCTCGGCGTCTACTTCCGCCCTTAACATCGCTCTCGCTGAACGGCGCATCGCGCACCGCGATTTCCGCGGCGCCGCGCGAGCGCTCGGCGCCGCCGCGCATCACCAGCGGGCGCGGGCGGGCGCGACGGCCCGGTTTGGGGCCATGACCGCCCCGCTCTTGCGATCGAAGACATCGTCGGATCGCCTCGCGGCGCTCGAGGCGATTGCGCTAGAGCCCACGCTCGCCGCAGAAAGCCTGACGGCCGAGGACGTCCGTTTTGCGGCGGCGGCGCTGGCTGATCTGGGCGCGGAGGAGTCCCTTGCAAAGGTCATCTCGGCTGCATCTTTAGAGGCCGGCGACCATGCCTATTTCAAAAGCCGCGCGCTGGGCCAGGCAGGTCGTATCGCGGAAGCGCGCGCCTTGGCGGCGCCTAATGCGGAGGATCCGCGTGTTGCGCAAATGCTGCTGCAGACGGCCTATTCGGAGGCGGATGCGCAGGAACTGAAGGAAAAGGCGCCGCCGTCCGCCGAACCGTCCGTCCTCAGCGCCGCTTACTGGCGCGTGGGAGACTTTCCGGCGCTGATGGCGCTCGCACATACGAATCCGGCAGACGCCGCGACGGCGCAAAGGGTCGCTCTGGCGTTTCTGGCGGCGCGGAAAACGCCGCAGAAGCCGCTGATGTCCGCCGATCAGTCAGGCGCGGTGGCGGCGCTGTTCATGAGCGTCCCCACGAAGGCCGTCGCCGACCCGCACGAGATAGAACGCCTTACGCAATACCGGAAATCAGAAATCGCGTTTTTGCGCGCGGCGGTGAACAATGAGTAATGCGATCTACTCTGCGCTGTCGAGACAAACCGCGCTCAGTCAGGAACTGGCGAGCCTTGCGAACAATATCGCCAACGCCTCGACCGCCGGCTTTCGCGGCGACGGCCAGATCTTCTCCGAATATGTGAATGCGGTGCCGGGAGGGCCGAGCATTTCGCAAACCCGCATCGGCGGGCGCCTCATCAACCGCGCGCAGGGCGACCTTGTTCAGACCGGCGGCGCGCTCGATCTTGCAATCGAAGGCGAAGGGTTTTTCGTCGTCGAAACGCCGCAAGGCGACCGCCTGACGCGCGCGGGCGCCTTCCAGCGCAACGAACGGGGGCTTCTCGCGTCAAGCGACGGGCATCTTGTTCAGGGGGCCGGCGGCGGTCCGATCGCGGTGACGGATGGCGACCTGGTCATTTCGGCGGACGGCGTTATTTCCGCGGGCGGAGCGGTCATCGGTCAGCTTCGGGTCGCAACCGCAGAGCCAACGCTCCTGGTGCGCGAGGGAACGACGCTTTTTCGCGCGGAAGGCCCGCTCGCCGACATCGCGCCGGTCGTGCGGCAGGGGTTCATCGAAGCTTCGAATGTCAAGCCGGTGTTGGAGCTGTCGCGCCTTATCGAAGTGCAGCGCGCCTTCGAACTCGGTCAGCAATTACTAACGGATGAAGAAGCGCGGATCCAACGTGCGATCTCCATCCTCGGCGGCGGCCGTCAGCAATAAGGAGTAAGGACAATGCAAGCGCTCAGAATCGCGGCGACAGGAATGGATGCGCAACAAAAGCGCGTCGAGGTGATATCGAACAATATCGCCAACATGAACACGACCGCGTTCTCGGCGCGGCGCGCCGAATTCGCGGATCTCCATTATCAGCAATTGCGCGCGCCTGGTGCGATCACCAGCGCCAGCGGCCAGATCGCGCCCTCGGGCGTTGAGATCGGCCTCGGCGTGCGCGCGGCGTCCGTGGCGGTCAACTTTCAGCAAGGATCGCTTGAACAGACCGGCGGCGATCTCGATCTCGCCATCGAAGGAGACGGATTCTTCGAGGTGACTCTCGCTTCCGGCGAACCCGGGTTCACCCGAGACGGCTCCTTCAAACGCACGGCGGAAGGACTCGTGGTCACGAATGACGGCCTGCCGCTGGCCGGCGACTTAACCGTGCCGCCGGATGCGCGCCGCGTCACCATCAATGCGAGGGGCGAGGTTTTCGCATTTTTTGACGGCGACCCGGACGGCGCCCAAATCGGCGAGATCGAACTCGCGGGATTTGCGAATGAGAAAGGGCTCGAAGCGATCGGGGGCAATCTTTTCCGCGCGACGGCCGCCTCGGGCGAGGCCTTGCGGGGCGCGCCGGGCGAGGAGGGGAGAGGCCTGCTTCGGCAGGGTTATCTCGAAGAAAGCTCCGTCGATGTCGTGCAGCAAATCGCCGAACTGATCGAAGCCCAGCGCGGCTATGAGCTGAACTCGAAAGTCATCACCGCGGCCGACCAGATGCTCGCCGCCACCGCGCAGATCCGGTGACGCGATGAAAGCCCTCGTCCTGATCGCCGTCTTGCAAGCTGCGGGCGCCGCCGATCCGTCGCCGTCGCTCGTCCGGGCGCAAGCCGCCGGAGCGATTCTCGCGGCCGACGACCTCAGCGGCGCGCCCGCCTCAATAACCGAGCTGACCGGCAAGCAATTGCGCCGGTTCATGCCGGAGGGCGCCGCTGTGCGCATGTCAGACGTGCGCGCGCCGACGCTGGTCGAACGAAATTCGCTGGTCCGGATGCATTTCATCAAAGGCGCGCTGATGATTTCCGCTGAAGGACGTGCGTTGTCGAACGGCGCGCTGGGCGAGACGGTTCGCGTTCTCGCCTTGTCGTCGAAATCGACGGTCATCGGCGTCGTCGTCGCCGAAGGCGTGGTGCAAATAAAATGAAAATACCGGTTGCGCTCAGCCTCGCTTTCGTCGCCGCCGCGGCCCCTGGTTGCGCGTCGCTGCGGGCCAGCGGCCTTAAGGCCCCGGAGTTCTCCGCGCCGGAGATGACGCAGTTCGCCGCAGCTCCGCCGGCGCAATTGAACGACGTGGCCGAACCGGCCGCGCCGGGCGGCTTGTGGCGCTCGGGACCGCAATCGCTATTCGGCGACCGCCGCGCCCGCGCTGTCGGCGACATTCTTACCGTCGTTGTTGAAATCGACGACGGCGCCGATCTTCGCAACCGCACGGAGCGCGAACGCGACGCAACCGAGGAAGTGTCCGTTCCGGCGCTTTTCGGGCTCAACACGCTGGCGCAACGCGTGTTGCCGGGCGCGGCCGGGCTTGATCCCGCGATCGACGTTACTTCCGCGTCGCAGTCAAATGGCGAAGGCGCAATCCGCCGCCGCGAGCGCATCACGCTGCGGATCGCCGCGGCGGTCGTCGACGTGACGCAGAACGGCAGCCTTGTCGTGCGCGGAAGCCAGGAAGTGCGCGTCAACGATGAACTTCGCGACCTCCGCGTCGAGGGCGTTGTTCGGCGCGAAGACATCACGCGCGCAAACATCATCACCTATGATAAGATTGCAGAGGCGCGCATCGCCTATGGCGGAAAAGGCGATGTCAGCCGCGTCAATCGCGCGCGCTTCGGCCAGAAAATCATCGACATCGTGTCGCCGTTCTGAGCATGAAGCCATCCCCCATAGTCTTTGCCGCGCTCGCCGCGCTTGTCGGCGCCGGCGCCGGCGCCGGCCTCCGCGTCGCTGGTCTCGGAGCGAAGCGGGCGACGGCCGACAACGCCGTCGGAGCGGCCGCTGAAAAGAGCGTCCTCCAGACCGCGGACCAGACGGTCGCCGCTGCGAAGCCGCAAAAAGAGGCGGGATCGTCCGGCGGGAATCCCGATCAGGAAAAAAAGAAGGCGAAGAAAAAGCCTCAAGACAAACACGGCGACAAAACGGGGGACTCCGTCTATTTCAAATTCAGCCGTCAGTTCGTGGCGCCGATCGTCTCAAGCGGCGAGCCGAAAGCGATGATGATCCTCGATGTCATGATTGAACTCTCGCCGGAAGCGGATGACGCAATTTACGCAGACGAGCCGAAATTGCGCGACGCCGTGCTCAAAGCGCTGCTCGCACAGTCGGCTAACGGCGAACTGCCGGATATGCTGAGCGATCCCGAGCTTCTTGAATCGACCCGCCGCGCAGTGCTGCAGAATGTGCGCGAGGTCATCGGCGAGGAGGCGCGCTCGGTGCTCTTGATGGATGTCGGCTATCAGCCGTTTTGAGGTGCCGTCGCCGGCTTGCAACCAACCGGTCCTCGAACCGTCAGGTCATGCGCGGGATTAAGCGCGCCGACCAGGCCTGATTGATCGGGAATTCGCGGCGCGGATCGTCCTGCTACCGCCGCAAGGCGACGACCGCGGCGGGCGCCGCCGCCAGACCATTTTCAAGTTCAAGCACGACGCCGTCGCTTGTTTCGCGCACCGCGTCGATCGCGGCGAAAGTCGATGCGGCCGCTGTCGCATTTGAGCCGTCGCTGAATTCGTACGCCGCCTCGAAACTGTAGACGCCGCCCGTTTGCGCGTTCGTCGGCGTCCAGACTCCGACGCTCGCGCCAATTGCGATCGCAAAGCGGTCGATTTCGACCCCGGCGGCGTTCCTGACGATGATCTCCGTGCGCGTTGCGTCCGGCCGCTGCGCCACCCCGACCGCAATCGGGGCGCCGTTGAACAACGCCGGCAGTCCGGAGATCTCCGCAACGCGTCCGATCCAGTCGGCATAAGCGTCAAGGCCGCCGCCAGCGAGGCGCTCGCCAAGCGCGTCAAGTCGCGCATTCGCGGAGACGAGCTGTTCGACCGTCGAAAAGCTGGCAAGCTGCGCCACGAATTGCGTCGAGTCGAGCGGCGACAGTGGGTCTTGATTGCGAAGCTGCGCGGTGAGCAGACGGAGAAAACTCTGGAAGTCGACCGAGGCGGCGTTGCTCGCTTCGATCGGTCTTGGTTGCGCGGCAGTCCCCGCAGCCTGAAGATTGATTTGCATGGGCGCTCCTTCACGCGATCAGATCGACGCCGTCCGCGGTCGGCGCGTAAGCCGGCCAGACGAATTCCCGGACAAACGCCTCCGGCGCTTCGCCGAACCGAATGATCCGTCCGTCGCGCACGCCGTTCGCCTGCGCATGCGCGCCGCCCTCACGGCGGTCGGAAAAACTCAAGATGAAATCGCCGGCCCCTTGCCGCGCCAATTCCCGCTGAAGGAAATCGGCGTGACGACGAAGAAGGTCAAGCGTTTCGCCGCGGTCGGCGAGGATCGACGCTTGCAGGGCGCCGGCGCCGTCTTCAAAAAACTGGATGGAGACCGATCCGAGATCAGGCGGATCGAGCCTGATTTCAAGCCCGCCGTCTATTCGCCGCGAAACGATCGCGAGGTCAAAGGGCGCGGACCTTGCAGATTGCAGCTCCGCGGGTTGGGCGGTTGCGGCGCGGGGACCGGTCGGCGTCTCAGCGCCGCCGGGGACTTTCGCGCCGCCCGGCGTAATGTCGGCAGAAACAACGCCCTCAGGGACGAATGACGCGCTTTGCGCCGGCAGTGCGCTGTCCCGTGTGAAGGCCTCAACCGGCGCGAAATCCGCAACAGGTCGAGCGACGTCGCGCTCAATTCGGATTCCCGCTCCACCCCCGACATCTGCTTCTTCGGTGTTGGCGCTCGCGCTCAGCCCCGACCTTTCGAACGTCGGCGCGATCGGCGGGGCATGCAGCGCTGCCTTCGCCGCGCGCGTCGAACCGTCAGCCTGCCCGACCGTAGGCGGTTGCCACGTTGAAGCCGGCCCGGCCGTTTGCAGCGGATCCAGTGCGAAAGGCCCGATTAGGAGCGAAGCGGCGATCAGGTCGCTCGCTCGGTCTTCCGTCGTTTCCGCCGCCGTCGCGTGGAAGCCCTTGTCAGCCACAGACGGCGAGTCCGACGGACTTTCATCATTCTCCGCAATAGCGTCCGCGCGGAGGAGCGGGCGCGCGACGTTGGATGGGGGCGTCTGCGGTTCCGCCAACAGGATTGCCGTCGCTGGCGGATCTGCCGATATCTCCTTCGTCGTCCTCTTGTCGGCTTCCGTGCTTGGCGCGCGTTCAGCGGACGCCGGGATCTTGGTCGGCCGACTGTCGGCGGCGGCGATCGCTGCTGATCTTGGTTGGACGCCGACCAGGCCGTCAAACTCACCAAGACCGGCGAGAGGACCCCCGCTTTCCGGCCCAATCGCCCGGGGCCGCTGCGCACCAGCGGTGGTGGTCCGAAGGGATCCGAATGCTTCCACTGGCGGCGGCAACCTTGGTAACAAAGTGTTCAATCGATACAACTATAGGTAGCAGCCATGACTTATAGAAAGGTTAAGAGTGACCCGCATCGAACCGACCGCCGCGCCCGCGACCGCCGCCCCCGCCGGCGTCGACAGCCGCGCGAGCACGCCGACGTCGGCCGCGCAGG
Organism: uncultured Caulobacterales bacterium; assembly: GCA_964578685.1. GTDB lineage: Bacteria > Pseudomonadota > Alphaproteobacteria > Caulobacterales > Parvularculaceae > Amphiplicatus. The sequence goes on along the minus strand of CAZOEB010000028.1, from coordinate 6,449 downwards.
CGTTTGAAGCGGCTTTTGTTTCCGAGATGCTGAAACATTCGGGCGTCGCCCGCGCGGTCGCCCTCGACAGCGGCTTCGGCGGCGAAGCGATGGCCAGTTTTTTGGTCGAAGAGTTCAGCCGACTGATCGCCGAGCGCGGCGGCCTCGGTCTCGCGGCGATGATCGAGCAAAGGCTGGAGATTCGCAGATGACCGCGCGCGCAAACAAGGTCTCCGAGACGGTCCGTATCCTGATGGACCTTCTCCAGCAAGAAACGCGCGCGCTGAAAGAGCGCAGCATAGCCGAGCTCGCTGAGATCGCCGATGAAAAGCGCGCTCTGGCCGACCGGCTGGAAACCGCTCTCACGCAGCCGCAGGAAGCGCCGAACGCGGCCACGCGACGCGACCTTGAACGGCTGCAGATTCTGTGTGCGGAAAATGCGTCGCGTCTCGCGGCCCTGCGCGACAGCATCGCGCGCGCCCGCGCGCGCCTTGAAACCATCCTCGCGGAGGAGCGCTCGGCGGGCCTTTATGGCGCCCATGGAAAGGGCCGCTTCGGCGTCCGAACAGCGGCCGGCCGGAACGCCTGAGCCGTTAACGCTTTAGTATACCATAGGTTGTATAAGTATGGATGCGCAATCATTTGCGCCGCTGGTGTGAGACCGTCAGCGCTGGGGCAGAACGCTCCAAAAGCCCGCTGAATGCTGGCGCGCCGGTCAAGACATCCGTCGGGGCCGGATCAGTTTGAGTTCAGCAGAATCTGAATCGAAGAAAGGAAGCCTAATGGCCAGCATTCAGACGAACAACAGTGCGATCGTCGCGTTGCAAAACCTCCGCGCCGTCAATCGCAATCTTTCGGCGGTGCAAGAGCAAATCTCAACCGGCAAGAAGATCAGCAACGCGAAAGACAACGCGTCGATCTACGCCATTTCGACGGTCATCAAATCCGACGTCGAAGGATTCAAGCGAATTTCGGACTCGCTCAATCTCGGCTCGTCGACCGTGGCGGTCGCACGCGGCGCGGCGGAACAGGTGACCGACATCCTGACGCAGATCAAGGGCTTGATCGTTCAGTCGCAGGAATCGAACGTAGATCGCACCAAAATTCAGACCGACATCGAACAACTGACGGACCAAGTCGACTCGATCGTCAATGCGGCGCAGTTCAACGGTCTCAATCTCGTTAAAGCGGCGACCGGAACCGTGACGTTCCTAGCCTCGCTTGACCGCGACTCCGCGGGCGCGGTGACGGCGAGCAGCATTTCGGTCGCCGCACAGAGCCTCGAGACAGGGGCGGGCGGCGGTCTTGCGGCGCTCGCCTCCATCGACGTCTCGACGGCTGCCGGCGCGACCGCCGCCTTGACGGCGATCGAAGGCCTTGTGCAGACGGCGATCGATGCAGCCGCCGCCTTCGGGTCGTCGCAAAAGCGGATCGAGACGCAGAACGAATTCGTCCGTCAGTTGACCGATGCGCTCACAAGCGGCATCGGCGCGCTTACGGACGCCGACCTCGAAGAGGCGTCGGCGCGTCTGCAATCCTTGCAGGTCCAGCAGCAGCTCGGCGTGCAGGCGTTGTCGATCGCCAATCAGTCTCCGCAGTCCATCCTCGCGCTGTTCCGTTAATGCGGCTGGGGAAGGGAGCGCCGCTCGTCGGCGCTCCCGCTTCTTTTCGGGTTCAAGTAACACAAGAACGGTAAGCATCGCGCAATGGCGAACGCATCCTTAGCGTCCAAAGGATACCAGACTTCGATGCTCGCGACCGCGAGCCCGCGCTCGATCGAAGGCGCGGCGCTTTCGCGCGCCGCCGCCGACATCAAAGCAGCCTCAGCGCGTATTATCGCCGATCACCCGGGTTACATTGCGGCGCTTTCGCGAAATCTCACCTTGTGGACGCGTTTTGCGGCTGACGCCGCAGACCCAAGAAACGGCCTGCCCCTGGAACTGCGCGCGGACGTCATTCGCCTCGCAGCGTTCGTGCGGCATCAAACCTTGCGCCTGCAGCGAGGCGAGGAAGCGGAACTCGACGTCCTTCTTGACATCAACAAGAACATTGCGGCAGGCCTCGCGCCCCTTGCATCGCAGGAGTCCGCCGTCGAATGACCGGCCTCGTCCTCAAGTTGAAACCGTTTGAGAAGCTTCTCGTCAACGGCGCCGTCCTCCAGAACGGCCCGCGCGCGACTCGCATCCGCGTGCGCTCCGCCGACGCCTCGGTGCTGCGCCTGCGCGACGCGATTCATCCTTTCAACGCAGCGTCGAATGCCGGCCGCATTTATTATATCGCGCAGCTCGCCGTGGCCGGCGAAGTCGAAGCGGAGCATGCGCTGTCTGAGATTGCGCCGCTCATTGAGCAGTCGGTCGACGCCGCGGCGGACGATCGGCAGCGCGCCGCCTATCTGAAGGCGCGCGACGCAGCGGCGGGCGGACGGCTCTTTACAGTCATGCGTGCGATCAAGCCCCTCTTGAGCGCGGGGACGCCGCCGGAGGCCGCCTGATGGTCGTCCCGCTCGTTCCCTTTGGCGGCTTTGCGGGTTGGAAAGTGTTCGAGCGGACGGCGGCGCGGCAATTCGAGACCTTCGCCAATTCGCCGGCGCTGCAGCGCGACATCGATTATTTTCGCGACAAGATAGGCTCGGTCACGTCGGCTGAGGCGCTGGTCGCCGACCGGCGCCTCCTCACCGTGGCGCTCGGCGCATTCGGACTTGAGACGGAGATTCCCAAGAAGGCGATCATTCGCCGCGTCCTCGAGCAGCCGCCCGCCGACCCCAAATCTTTCGCAAATCGCCTCAGCGATCCGCGATGGCGCGCCTTTGCGCGGACATTCGGATTCGCCGGCGGCGCGCCCGCTTTCTCCTCGACTGCGTTTCAACGCGACATCGAGGCCCGATATGCCGAACGATCTTTCGAGCGCGCGATCGGAGAGTCGAACGCAGACTTTCGCCTCGCCCTGAATTTCCGACGCGAGATCAAGACGATCGCCGAAGGCGGCGCGGTCGAGCGCGCCGGCTGGTTTCAGATCCTCGGCCAACAGCCGCTGCGGCGCGTCGTCGAAGCGGCGTTCGGTTTGCCGGAAAGCTTCGCCAGTCTCACCATCGATCGCCAGCGCGCGATTCTGGAAGAAAAAGCCGAACAAGCGCTCGGCGCGCGCTCGCCGTCGATCTTCGCCAGCGCGGAGGCCGTTGACACGACGCTACGGCGCTTCTTTCTTGCGGACGCGGCGCAGTCGGCCACGGCGACAGGACGCGGCGCGGCGGCCTTGACGCTTCTGTCGGCGGCGAGCGTCGCCCCGCCTGCCGCCTTGTTCAACGCAAGGGTCGGCGCTTTTTCATTGTGAGTCCAAGATCTCCCGCAGGCGTGCGAAATTCTCCTCCGGACTCGCCGCGCCCCGATAGGCGATGAACGCGTCGAGCTTCGGCCAGAGCGCGATCGCACGATCGGTCGTCGCATCTGCGCCGGCGACATAAAGCCCCGCACGCAAGATCAGCTCCGCCTCTTCATAAGCGGCGAGCATGCGGCGCGCTCGCATCAGGAGATCGTTCTCCGCCGCACTCGCCGCCGCCGGCAAAGAGCGCGAGACCGATCGCCTTATGTTCACCGCCGGAAAGCGGCCGCGCTCGGCGATCGTGCGGTCAAGGACGATATGCCCGTCAAGGAGCCCGCGCACCATATCGGCGACGGGCTCCTCCATATCCGAACCGGCGACCAGCACCGAGAAGAGGGCGGTGATGTCGCCTTCGCCCTCGACGCCGGGTCCCGCCCGCTCGACCAAGGCGGCGAGCGCGCTTACGGTCGAGGGTGGAAAAGCGTGGAGCGACGGCGGCTCGCCTTTTGCGAGCGCAATTTCCCGGTGCGCGTCGGCGAAACGTGTGAGGCTGTCGAAAATCAAGAGGGCGTGGGCGCCCTCGGCTCGGAAATATTCAGCGACGGCCAGCGCCAGCCTCGCGCATTCGCGTCTGGCAAGCGGCGGCTCGTTCGACGTCGAGGCGATGACGACCGTTTTTTCGAGAATGCCGGAGTCTCGCGCGGCGGCGACGAAAGAGCCGACCTCACGGCCGCGTTCGCCAATCAGCGCCAACACGCAGACGTCGGCCTCGACGCCCGCGGCGAAGTGTGAAAGCAAGGTGGACTTGCCGACGCCGGAACCGGCGAAGACGCCGATGCGCTGCCCGCGGCACAGGGGCAGAAACGTATCGAACGCCGCCATGCCGGTCGGCAGCCGCGCGCCAAGCGGCCGGCGCAGCGCGGCGGGCGGCGGAGGCGCGTTCAATCGCATCGCGCGCGCGCCGCCGCCCGGCTTCGCACCGCCGATGATTTCGCCGCGCCAGTTGATGATGCGCCCCAACCAGTCTTCGCTCGGGCGCACGAATGCAATGTCAGGTCTGAGATCGACGCGCGCGCCGACGGGGACGCCGTCCGTCGTTTCGAAGGCGTAAGCGACCGCAGCGTCGCGTTCGACGGCGAAAGTTTCGGCGATCAAGGCCGGACGGTGAGGACGCGCGATCGACACACGGTCGCCCACCCGCACGAAACGCGCCAGGCCGCCGACGCGGATTTTCGGCCCGTCTACGGCGACGACCACGCCGAATACGGACGGCGTCAGCGCCGCCATGATTGCAGGGTCAATCAACGGCGCGGCGATTTCAATTTTCATCGGTGGCATTAACCATAAATTGCAACTTTGACGCGAATTTATTCGACGGTAAGGTTAAGGAGCCGTCAAAATGCAGTCAGATCTCACCCTGCTTCGCCTCGCCGGGGCGTTCGGTCGTCATGCGGCGGCGCGGCTGTCGACCGCGGCGGTCAATGTGGCCAACGCCGACACGCCCGGCTATCGCGCAAAAGACATCGAGTCGTTCAGCGACGCCGTCCGCCGCCTGCGCGCGGGCGGCGAGGCTTCTGTGTTCCGCACGAAAGTCGCCGAAAATCTTGGCGCGGCGTCGCCGAACGGCAATTCGGTGTCGCTCGAAAATGAAATGCTGCGCGCGGGCGAGGCGTCGCGCGCGGGCGAGATTGCAGCGACGGTGTTTCAAAAAACGATCGCCATGCTGCGCGCCGCCGGCGCGCGTCCGCGGTGAAAACGATGAACATCTTCGCCAAAACCTCCGCCGCCGCGGCGTCGGGATTGCGTGCGCAGGCCTATCGCTTGCAGATCGTCGCGCAAAATCTCGCAAACGCCGACACCCACGGCTACCGTCGCAAGACGGTCGCGTTCGATCGCGCCATCGATCATGCGACGAATGTCGAGACCGTGAGGGTTTCGCGCATCAGCCTCGACCCGTCGCCGCGCGCGCGCACCTTCGATCCCGCGCACCCGCTCGCCGACGCCGAGGGCTATGTCGAAGGCTCGAACGTCAACATCATCACCGAACTCGCCGACGCGAAAGAGGCGAACCAGTCTTATCAAGCAGGCCTACAGATCATCTCCCAAGCGCGGCAGATGTATTCCGGCCTCCTCGAAGTCCTGAAACGATAGGCGGCGGGCGATGAAAATGCTCCCTTTTCAAGCCGCGCAAGCCTATAGCGCCGCAAAATCAGCGGTCACGGCGCCCGCCGCCAAAAGCGAGAACGCAGGCCTGGCGTTCGAAGCGATCCAGAAACTCGCCGGCGTCATCAATGCAAGCGAGCAGGCCTCGATCGGGCTGATGACCGGCGGCGCCGATCCGCACTCGGTCGTCGAAGCGATCGCTGCGGCGGAAATCGCAATCGAAACGGCGATCACGGTGCGCGACAAGGTCGTCGAGGCGTACCAGGAAATCCTCCGGATGCCGGTCTGATCCGCAATGACCGAACAGGACATCCTCGGATTGTTGCGTGAGGCGCTGTCATTAAGCGTCGTCATGGTCGCGCCGTTGATGATTGCGGCGCTCGTCGTGGGTCTCATCATCGGCCTTCTTCAGGCGCTGACCTCAGTGCAGGAACAGACGCTGACTTTCGCGCCGAAGCTCGCCGTCATTCTGATCGTATTCGCCGTCACGGCGGGATCGGCAGGCCGCATGCTGGCGGCGTTCTTTGACACTCGCCTTGTTCCGCTGATCGCCGGAGGCTGATCATGGCGTCAATTCGCGCCGCGCGCGGCGCCGGCTCCCCCCTTCACGATTTCTTTCCGGCGAACAGCCGCGCGACCACGGTGATGACCGCCGGGCTCATCGCGATCATCGCCATGATGGTGCTGCCCGCGCCGCCCGTGCTGGTCGATATCGGTCTCACGATCTCCTTCGCGCTCGCTATGCTCGTCTTCGCGATGACGCTGTTCGTCCAGCGGCCGGTGGATTTTTCGGGTTTTCCGACAATTCTTCTCGCGGCGGTGATGCTGCGCCTGTCGCTGAACATCTCATCGACGCGCCTCATCATCGGGGAAGGGCATACCGGGCCCGACGCGGCCGGCGCCGTCATTCACGGCTTCGCCATGTTCATCATGGACGGAAACATCTTCATCGGCCTCGTCGTGTTCACTGTCATCATGATCGTCAATTT
>CAZOEB010000027.1:24542-28632 GCA_964578685.1 uncultured Caulobacterales bacterium | reverse complement strand
AGCAGTTTCAGGTTCGACGCAGAAGTTTTGCCGCGCTCTTCGGCAAGGTCATAGCTAACTTTCTGATTGTCCTTGAGGCCCTGCAGCCCGGCCTTCTGAACGGCGGAGATATGCACGAACACGTCCTTCCCGCCGGTGTCGGGCGTGATGAACCCGTAGCCTTTGGTTTCGTTGAACCACTTCACTTTTCCGGTCGCCATCAATTTCTCCCTGTCAGGCGTATCTTTGGCGGCGCAAGATCGAGCGCCGGGCGCAGCAACTAGGCGGGCGTTTGAGACGGCGTGGTCGGCGTTCGAAAGGCCAGTCAAAGTCGCGGCGAGTACTTAGAAAGAGCCGGGAGGGCGCCGTCAAGCGTTATAGAAGAACGTGATCGCGGCGGCGGGGCTCATTCGCCGCGCGGTTTGGGCGATCCGGGATTCGTCAGCGCCATGGTCTTGCCGCCGAGATTTTCGATCTCATTCGCGCTCATCAGCGGCGCGACCTTGGTGTCGTTGCGCAGGAAGACGCCGCCGCGAAATCGATTGACGACCTTGTTCCCCGTGAGAGTCACCCCGTCAGCCGAGCCGCCGCGCGTCAGGTCGTAATTGATAACGGAATAATTCTCCGCGTCGGACGCTTGTACGAAGACGTTGTTCTCGGCGATCAGCGCGCCCCCGCGCGAGGCGTCGATCGCATAGCTGCTGCGCCCGTGGCCGTCGTCGAACGTCGTGTTCCTGACGACCGTCCTGTCGGCAAGGCTCTTCAGGTGATGGCCGATGCGCGTGCTTTCGAACTTGCTGTCTTTCACGTCGACGAGGGCGGCGCCGTCGACATAGATCGCATGGCTCTGTCCGTCGCCGAAGCCGTTGTCGCGAAACAGCGAACGCTCGATGGTGATGACGCCGTTCCTGTCGCCGGTTGAAAGAATGCCGTCCTCATTGCCGATGAAACGGCAATTCACGACCGTCAGGTTCCGTCCTTCATGACGCACGCCCGCGCCGTTTCGGCTCCATGACTTCGTGCCGGCGAAGGTGATGTTCTCAATCCGAAGATCGACGCCGGTCAGCGGCACGAGGACGCCCTTGTCGGTGACGGCGGCCGAGCGCAGGACCGTCTTGCCGTCTGCCGCGCCCTTGAGCGTCATCGAACGGTAGATCTTGAAATCGGTGAGGTCGTAGTCGCCGGCCGGGATGTCGATCACCGCGCCGGACTTGGCGCTGTTGATCGCCTCGGCGAGCCAGGCGCTGTTTCCCGGCGCGCCCTCGGCGGCCGTCGCGACGATGGCGAGGACAGCGACGGCGATCGTTCTCATGCGGGCGTTCCTTCGTTGCGGCGCGCGGCTTCCTTCAGCGCGGCGGCCATCGATGCAGGCGGCATGCCGCCGGAAAAGCCCGTTCGTTCGCCGACGACGAACGTCGGCACGCCCGAAACGCCCGCGCGACGCCACGCTTCAGCTTCGGCGGCGACCGTCGGCCCGGTCCGGCTGAGCGCGTCGATCGCTTCGGCGCGCCGGAGGCCCACATCCTCCGCGATCGCGGCGAGCGTTTCGTCGTCGCCGATGTCTGCGAGCCTGTCCCAGAACGCTTCATAAAGCGCGAGCGTCATTTCGGTCTGCACGCCCGCCGCATCGGCCGCGGCGATCAGCTGGTGGGCCTTCAGCGTGTTCGGAAGGCGCGGCGGCGCGGCCGGGTCGAAGTCGAACCCGCTGGCGCGCGCATTGGCGCGGATCGCCTCGCGCGCCGCCGCGAGTTTGGCGGCGTCGGGGAACTTGTGCGCATAATAGGCGTGGCGGTCGACGCCTGCTTCCGGCACGTCCGGATTGAGCTGATAGGGCCGGAAACGCACAGCGATGTCGTATTCGTCTTTCAACGCATCGCAGGCGGCGAGCACGGATTTCACGCCGACATAGCACCACGGACAGACGATATCCGACACCACATCGACGACAAGCGCTTTCACCGGCCGAATCCTTTGAGGCGCTCGGCGGTGTCGTCGATCTCCGGAAACTCAAGCTCGACTTCCGTCGCCAACGCTTCTTCGAGGGGGCGATATTCTTCGTGAAGCGCGTAGAGCTTTTTATAGGCGCTGACCGCGCCGCGGCTGCCGCTGGCGATGTCGCTAGCGCGCGCTGCGACATGCGCGTCGAGCGCCGCCTTGTCCGCGAGCGCCTCGTTCGCAAGGCCCCAGCGCGCGGCGTCGGCCCCGGTGAAAGACCGCGCGGTGAAGGATAGCTCGCGCGCGCGCCTGACGCCGATCGCGCGGGCGAGATTCTGGCTCATGCCCCAGGTGGGGCGCAGGCCCCATTTGGCGTGCGTGTCGCCGAATTTCGTGTCGACGGTCGTGAAGATGAAATCGCAATGAAGGGCGAGCTCGAGCGCGCCGGTGAAGCAGGCGCCGTGCACTTTTGCGATGACGGGTTTCAGGCAGCGGCGGATCGCGCTCGCGGCCTCCGCCGCCTCGCCGTCGAAGGCGCCGCCGAGCCGGCCGGCCTCGAAAGACATCTGTTGCAGCAGCTTCAGATCGACGCCCGCCGAAAAGGCGCGGCCGGCGCCCGAGAGGACGACGACGCCGACATCAGGATCGCTTGAGGCCGCGCGGATCGCCGCCGTGAGTTTCGTCAGCAGCGGCGGATTGAACGCGTTCAGCGCCTCCGGGCGGTTCATGGTCACGCCCAGCACGCCGCCGGATTTTTCAACGATAAGTTCGCTCATGCGGGCGGTCCCTCGAAATCCTCGCCATCCTTTACGACTCTGAACGCCGACTCAACACGGCTGCGAGCAGTGACCCGATCTTAACCAAGCCGCCATAGCTCCTTTCGGAAGGGAAGCAGAGTGGGCTGGAGGTGTCGATCGCATCGCTGCGACGAGCGCTCGCCATTTGCGCCGGCGTCATCGTCGCCGGGGCGCCGGCGCGCGCCAATGAATGCGCGACCCCGGCGGCGCAAGGGTCGGCGACGATCTCCGGCGTCGTCAACACCTATTATCCGGCCGTGTCGGATCTGGGCGCCGGCGGATCATCGGTCTCCCTCGGGGCCGCGACTGGCGCTGCGACGCCGATCGCCAGCGGCGATCTCGTCCTCATCATCCAGATGCAGGACGCCCGGTTCGATCGCGGAAACAATCAGGGCTATGGCGACAACGTCAACGGCGATCCGGACAACGGACTCACCAATCTCCGCAATTCAGGGCGCTTTGCGTTTGCGCGTGCAACGAGCGCCGTGCCGCTTTCCGGCGGAACGCTGACGATCGCCGCATCGACAGGGATCGCTTTCAACGACGCCAACGCGTCAGGAACGACCGGCCAGCGGCGTTATCAGGTCATCCGCGTGCCGCAATATGACGATGCGACGATCGCCGGAACCGTTACGGCGCCCGCCTGGAACGGGAGGACCGGCGGCGTCGTCGTTCTCGATGTCGCCAGCGAGCTTGCACTGAGCGCCGGAACGATCTCCGTCGACGGGCTCGGCTTTCGCGGCGGCGGCGGACGCCAGCTTGGCGGCGGGGCGGGCGCCAATGACGACCGGCGGACGCTCGCGACCAACAACGCCAACGCCTCGAAGGGTGAAGGCGTCGGCGGCACGCCGCGCTATGTGCTCGAAGGCTTGTCGCTGCTCGACACCGGCGTCGAAGGTTATCCGAACGGCTCTTACGCCCGCGGGGCGCCCGCCAACGCCGGCGGCGGCGGCACGGACGGCAATCCGGCAGCGAACGACCAGAACACCGGCGGCGGGGGCGGGGCGAATTACGGCGCCGGCGGGCGCGGCGGCCATGCATGGTGTCCGACAGCGCCGACGGGATGTTCGCAAACCGGCGGCTGGGGCGGCGGGGCGATCACGTCGCAGGACGAGACGCGGCTCATCATGGGCGGCGGCGGCGGCGCCGGCACGACCAACAACGGCACGGGAACGCCGGGCTCGGGCCTCGCCTCTTCCGGCGCGGCGGGCGGCGGCGTCATAATCGTCCGTGCCGGGACGATCACCGGATCGGGAACGCTGTCGGCGAACGGGGCGAGCGCCAATTCGAGTGTCGGCAATGATTCGAACGGCGGCGGCGGCGCCGGCGGGGCGATCCTCGTGACGACGACCGATACGCCGACGGCGGCGCTCTCTTTG
>CAZOEB010000027.1:0-24532 GCA_964578685.1 uncultured Caulobacterales bacterium | reverse complement strand
CTCCTTGCGCGCGCGCGGCGGCGACGGCGGGTCGAATTGCGGCGGCGGGGTGGCGCACGGCCCGGGCGGCGGCGGCGGCGGCGGATTCATCGCGACAAGCTGGGGCGCATCCGGCGACGTCTCCGGCGGAAGCGCGGGCGTGACCGTCAACGGCGGAACCTTCGGTCCCGCCTACGGCGCCGTCGGCGGCGACAGCGGGACGGCGACGTCGGTCAGCGGATCGCTCGTACCGGGATTGTCATCCGGAGCGGAATGCTCGCCCGTGGTCACCAAATCTTTCTCGCCGACGACGATTTCCAGCGGCGGGCTTGGGCGCATGACGCTGACGATCCGCAACCGCAATCCGACGGACGCGCTCGCCGCCCTATCGCTTACCGACACCTACCCGTCAGGCCTCGTCAACCGGTCGCCGGTCAATCTCGCCAACGCGTGCGGGGGAACGGTGACGGCGACTGCGGGCGCGGGGTCGCTGTCGCTCGCCTCCGGCGCGCTCGCCGCCGATTCAAGCTGCGACATCGCGGTCGATACGACATCAACGACAGGGGGACCCTATCCCAACACCGTCGCGGTCGGCGGGCTGACGGCGACGATCGGCGGACGTGCGGTCTCGAACCGAGACACGGCGACGGCGACGCTCGTCGTCACGGGGGCGATGAGCGCGGGCAAGACCGCGAGCGTCATCTCCGACACCGTCAACGGCGCGAGCAACCCATTTGCGATCCCCGGCGCGACCATTGAGTATCTCATCTCCTTCACCAATCCGGGCCCCGGCGTGATCGACGCCGACACGATCACCATCGTCGATGCGATCCCGGCGAACACGACGTTTCTCAACTCGAATATCGGCGGGCCGGGTTCGGGCGCTGTCGCGTTCGTCGACTCCTCTCCCGCAAGCGGCCTGTCGCTCACGGCCGGCGGCGTCGCCTATTCGAACGACAACGGCGCGACCTACGCTTACTCGCCCGCGGCCGGCGCGGACCCCGCCGTGACCAATCTCCGCGTCACGCTTTCAGGGGCGATGGCGGCCGACCGGACGGCGTCGATCCGCTTCCGCGTCGTCATCAATTAGAGCCTTGCCCCCTTGGTGCGTTGCGGCATTTTCGGGCTTGGCCTTGGCGGTCCGGCGCCCTAATCCGGTCGCCGTCGGAGGCCGCCGCATCGTGGGACGAGGCACGGCGATTGCATTGGTAAACACGCCCGGGACCCCTCCCTGGCGCCGGGGAGAACGCTAAGGCCGCCATGTCAAAACTCGTTTACGCATTCGGCGCCGGCCGCGCGGACGGTGACAGCTCGATGCGGAACCTCCTTGGCGGCAAGGGGGCGAACCTCGCCGAGATGTCCAATCTCGGGCTCCCGGTGCCGCCGGGCTTCACCATTACGACCGCGGTCTGCACCGCCTATTACGCGAACGGCCGCAAATACCCGGACGCGCTCGCCGGCGAGGTCGCGGCCGCGCTCGCCGCCGTCGGCAAGCTGGTCGGCAAGATCTTCGGCGACGCGGCGAATCCGCTCCTTGTCTCGGTGCGTTCCGGCGCGCGCGCCTCGATGCCGGGGATGATGGATACGGTCCTCAATCTCGGCCTCAACGACGCGACGGTTGAGGGGCTTGCGAAACTCTCCGGCGATGCGCGCTTCGCCTATGACAGCTATCGCCGCTTCATCCAGATGTATTCGAACGTCGTCCTCGGCGTCGATCATCATGCTTTTGAGGAGATCCTCGACACGTACAAGGAAGAACATGACCGCTTCCTCGACACCGACCTCAAGGCCGAGGACTGGAAGGCGATCATCGGCGACTACAAGGCGGCGGTGAAAGCGAAGCTCGGCCGCGAATTCCCGCAGGACCCGAACGAACAGCTCTGGGGCGCGATCGGGGCGGTGTTCGGTTCATGGCGCAATGACCGCGCCGAAGTCTACCGGCGCCTCCACGGCATTCCGGAAAGCTGGGGCACCGCGGTCAACGTGCAGGCGATGGTGTTCGGCAATATGGGCGAGACGTCGGCGACCGGCGTCGCCTTCACGCGCGACCCCTCGACCGGCGAGAATTATCGCTATGGCGAATTCCTCATTAATGCGCAGGGCGAAGACGTCGTCGCCGGCATCCGGACGCCGCAGACGCTGACGAAGCGCGCGCGCGAGAAAATGGGCGAGTCGGCGCCGTCGATGGAAGAGGCGATGCCGGCGGCCTACGCCGAGCTGTCGGCGATCTTCGAGAAGCTCGAAAAGCATTATCGCGACATGCAGGACATCGAGTTCACCGTCGAACGCGGAAAACTCTGGATGCTGCAGACGCGGAACGGCAAGCGCACCGCGAAGGCGGCGCTGAAGATCGCCGTCGATCTCTGCCGCGAAGGCCTCATCAGCGAAAACGAGGCGATTCTGCGGGTCGATCCGCATTCGCTTGACCAGCTTCTGCACCCGATGCTTGACCCGAAGGCGCCGCGCGACCTCGTCCTCTCCGGGCTTCCGGCCTCGCCCGGCGCGGCGTCGGGCGAAGTCGTTTTCTCCGCCGACGAAGCCGAGCGCCTCGCGCAGGAGGGCCGCAAGGTCGTGCTCGTGCGCGTTGAGACGAGCCCTGAGGACATTCACGGCATGCACGCGGCGGTCGCGATCGTCACCGCGCGCGGCGGCATGACGAGCCACGCCGCCGTCGTCGCGCGGGGCATGGGGCGCCCGTGCGTCTGCGGCGCGGGCGAACTGCGCATCGACGCCAAGGGCGAGGCCTTCTCGGCGAGCGGGCGCGTCGTCAAGAAAGGCGATATCGTCACCGTCGACGGGGCCGCCGGCAAGGTTTTCCACGGCCGCGTCGCGACGATCGAACCCGAACTCACCGGCGATTTCGCGACGCTGATGGGCTGGGCGGACAAGGCGCGCCGCATGAAAGTGCGCGCCAACGCCGACACGCCGCATGACGCCGAAGTCGCCCGGAATTTCGGCGCCGAAGGCATCGGCCTTTGCCGCACCGAACACATGTTCTTCGACGAAGGGCGCATCATCGCGGTGCGCGAGATGATCCTCGCCGGGGACAAGAAGGGGAGGGAAGCGGCGCTCGCGAAACTCCTGCCGATGCAGCGCTCCGATTTCGAAGGCATTTTCCGAGTGATGCGGGGCCTGCCCGTGACCATCCGCCTTCTCGATCCGCCGCTCCATGAGTTCCTGCCGCATTCGGACGCCGAGATCGACGAGGTCGCGAAAGCTTCCGGCATGGACGCCGGCAAACTGAAAGACCGCGCGCACAAGCTCTCGGAATTCAATCCGATGCTGGGCCATCGCGGCTGCCGTCTCGGCGTTTCCTATCCGGAAATTTACGAGATGCAGACGCGTGCGATCATCGAGGCGGCGATCAACGTCAACGAGGCGAGCGGCGACACGATCGTTCCCGAAATCATGATCCCGCTGGTCGCCGACCAGAAGGAACTCGCGCTGATGAAGGAGCGCGTCGACGCCGTCGCCGCGGCGGTGCTCGCAGAGCGCAAGGCGAGGCTCGATTATCTCGTCGGCACCATGATCGAACTGCCGCGCGCCGCGCTCACCGCCGACGCGATCGCCGCTCACGCCGAGTTCTTCTCTTTCGGCACCAACGACCTGACGCAGACGACCTACGGCCTCAGCCGCGATGATTCCGCCTCCTTCCTGCCGGACTATCTGCGCGCCGGCATTTTCGAGAAGGACCCGTTCGTCACACTTGACCCGGCCGGCGTCGGGGCGCTCGTCAAGATCGCCGCCGAGAAGGGGCGCGCCGCACGTCCCGGCCTGAAACTCGGCATTTGCGGGGAGCATGGCGGCGACCCCGACTCGATCGATTTCGTCGAGCGCTGCGGTCTCGATTATGTGAGCTGTTCACCCTACCGGACGCCGATCGCCCGGCTCGCCGCCGCGCAGGCCGCTCTTGCTGCAACGCAAAAGAAATCCAGCTTCGCCTGAGGAAAAACAATGGGATCGATGGTTAACGATTCGTCCGGCGGCGAGGATTTTTAAGCAATTTCAGTCACTTGATTGGCCAGACCTAAAGGTTAATTATCGGTTGACGGAGCAATTTTTAATTTGCGGCGCCGCCGCTGGGGCGCCATATTCCGGTTCAACAAGGCGCGCGTGAGGCGCGTCTTTTGCTAGTGGGGCTTCAGGGGTCCGTGCGCGGCGCGGGCCCGTTAGGAATGGCCGGTCGCGAGGTCGCGTCGGTTACGAGAGCGTGAGAGAACTGGCCGGGAAGGCAAGAGATCCGCGAGAAAGCGGACGCGATGCCGAAACCGGTCCTGGAATTGAACGGGCCTGCTGAAAGGGCAGGCGTAACGGAAGAGACCCGAGGGACTGACCGCTGATGAAGCGTCCTGACTTGCATCTTATTCCCGATTTCCATTGGCGCGAGGTCAACTGGACCGCCCGCAGCCTCTTGGCCGTCGCTGGCGTCGCCGTCTGCATCCTGATGACCGCCATGAGCGCGACCGCCTCCGTCAAGGAAGGCAAGATCGCCCGCGCCGCCGCCGAGGACCTCGCGGACGAGGCGGAACTCGTCGCCGAATATGCGACGTTCCTCGCGGAGGCGACCGCCATGGCGCGTGAGGAGTTGGAAGCCCCGCGCGTGAAGCCGGCGCTGCGTCCCGCCGCCCTTGCGGGCGCCGCGCCCCGCATCGACGATCTCGTCGCAATCGACTTCACGGATTTCGACGTCGCGCGACTGGAAGGCGCTGAGCGCAAATGCCTCGCCGAAGCGATCTATTACGAAGCGCGCAGCGAAAGCCGCGTCGGGCGCATGGCCGTCGCCGACGTCATCCTCAATCGCGTCGCGAGCCCCGTTTATCCGGACTCGATCTGCGAGGTCGTGTATCAGGGATCCGAGCGCCGGACGGGGTGCCAGTTCTCTTTCACCTGCGACGGCTCGATGAAGGCGCGCCGCAACCAGCGCCAGTGGCGCGAGGCCGAGCTTCTCGCCGGCGCCATCATGGCGGGCGTCAGGAAGCCGGTCAGCCGCAACGCGACGCACTATCACGCGAATTACGTTTCTCCTCCGTGGGCGGATAATCTCTCGCCGACGGCGGTGATCGGCACGCACAAATTCTATCGCTTCCAGTCAAAGTCGATCGTCGCCGCCGCCCCCGCCGCGATGTAGGGGCTGCCGACTCTCGGCATGCTGCTGACGCCAAAGAATCCGTCACCCCGGACGGCGAAGCCGATCCGGGGTCCATTTCTCCCCACGCGCCAAAGACGGATCCCTGGTTCCGCGCTCACGCGCGGCCCGGGGATGACGCCATGAGACTCATAGGCGATCGCCGTCCGGCAAGGCTGAAATCAAGAAAAGTCCGCTCCGATGACGCGCGCCGTCTCAACAGCCGCCCGTTCAATCTCCTCCGTATCGAGATGATCGAGCCTCACGGTCGCGATCGGCGCGGGGCCGCGCTTCCTGCCGCGGGCGTAGAGCGGATCGTAGTGACGCTCCATCAGCGCGCGCGCAAGCCGGGTCCAGTCACGCGCGGCGGCGATTTCGCGCCATTCTTCAATCCGTTCCTTCGCGTGAAAGGGCCGAAGCCTTTCGATCGCCGCTTCAACCGCGCCGGGCGCGGCGATGAAATCCGCATAGGCGCGGGCGACATAGGCGGCGCGCGCCCCGATCGGCGCCGACAGCGCGATGCGCGGGCTCGCCGCCATCGCCTTCCAAAAGCGGCGGGGCAGAGTGATGCGCCCGATATGCGCAGACTCCGCCTCGACCAGGATCGGGCCTTCGCGAGCGCGGCGCAGCGCGTCGAACAAAGCCGACTCGAACAGTCTCTGCGGGGGCTGTGCGCCGCCGGGCGCTCCGCCGAAGACCGAGCCTCTGTGATTGGCGAGCGCTTCGAGGTCGATGACGGAAGCCCCCCGCCGCGCGAGCGCCGTCAGCACCGCTGTCTTGCCCGCGCCCGTTTCGCCGTCGAGGCGGACGAGGCTTAGCGGCGCATCGCTGTCGATCAACGCGCGGACGACCATGCGGCGCCACGTCTTGTACCCGCCCTCGACGACGCCGACCCGCCAGCCGATAGCGGAGAGGATCGTCGCCATCGCGTTCGACCGCATGCCGCCGCGCCAGCAGTAAAGCAGGGGCCGAAACTTCGCCGGCGCGTCCGCCAGCGCCGTCTCGAGATGACGCGCGACGTTGCGCGCGACATAGGCCGCGCCGACGCGGCGTGCGCGAAAGCGGGATTCCTGCATATAGATCGTCCCGACCTCCGCCCGCTCCTCATTGCTGAGGACAGGGAGGTTGATCGCCCCCGGCACATGATCCTCGGCGTATTCGGCGGGCGAGCGCACATCAATCACGCGGTCGTGGAGCGCGAGGCGCTCAAGGCTGAGATCGGCGACGGGTTCGATCATGCCCGCGAGGGATAGACGGCCTGCTTGCCGCGCAAAAGGTCTTGCCCCATATCCCGCGCCATGACCGGGGTTATCGGAGAACCGCGCCTCACCTCGCTCGCCCATGGCGGCGGCTGCGGCTGCAAGCTTGCGCCGAATGTCCTGTCGGAATTGCTGGCGGGGCTTTCCTCGCCGGCGCCGAAGGATCTTATCGTCGACGCCGCGACCTCGGATGACGCCGCGGTCTGGCGCGTCAATGACGAGACGGCGATCGTCGCGACGACGGATTTCTTCATGCCGGTCGTGGACGATCCTTATGATTTCGGGCGCATCGCGGCGACGAACGCGCTTTCCGACATTTACGCCATGGGCGCTTCGCCGATCTTCTCCCTCGCGATCGTCGGCATGCCGGTCGGGAAGCTCTGCACGGAGACGATCAGAAAGATCCTCGACGGCGGACGGCGCGTCGCTGAGGAGGCGGGCGCCCCCGTCGCCGGCGGCCATTCGATCGATTCCGTCGAGCCGATCTACGGGCTGGTCGCGCTGGGGCTCGTTCACCCGGCGCGCCTGAAGCGCAATTCGACGGCGAGGGCGGGCGACGTTCTCATTCTCGGAAAGCCGCTCGGCGTCGGCGTTTTCAGCGCGGCGCTCAAGAAGGGAATCCTGCCGGCCGATGATTATGCGGCGATGATCGCCTCGACGACGCGGCTTAACCGTCCGGGTGCGGAGCTCGCGCGTCAGGGCGGCGTTCACGCGATGACGGACGTGACGGGCTTCGGCCTTCTCGGCCATCTCGCCGAAATGTGCCGCGGCGCCGGGCTCGGCGCCGTTCTCGACCGCGGCGCCGTGCCGGTCTTCCCCGGAGCGCGCCGCCTCGTCGCCGAAGGCGTGAAGACGGGCGCTTCGGGCCGCAACTGGGCGAGCGTCGGCGCGATGGTCGACGGCGCCTTGAGCGATGCGGAACGCGACATCCTGTGCGATCCGCAAACCTCCGGCGGCCTCCTTGTCGCCTGCGCGGCGGAGGCGGCCGGTGATGCGCTCGCTGTTTTCCGCGCGCACGGCCACGACGCCGCGGTGATCGGCCGGATGACCGGCGGGCCCGCGCGGATCAGCGTCTGAGGCGGCGGTGGAGGGACTTCTCAAAACGCGCGCGGCGCTGTCGCTGACGGGCGAGGACGCGACGGGGTTCCTGCAGGGCCTCGTCACGCAGGACGTGACGGGCGCTCAGCCCGTCTTCGCCGCGCTGCTGACGCCGCAAGGCAAAATTCTCTTCGATTTCATTCTCGTTCCTGTCGCCGGCGGCTATCTCATCGACTGCGACGGCGCGGCGGCCCCGGCGCTCTTGAAGCGTCTCTCAATGTACAAGCTGCGCGCCAAAGTGACGTTGGCGGCCGAGACGGGGCTCGGCGTTTTCGTCGGACCCCGTGACGGCGTGCGCGCCGCCTATGCCGATCCCCGCCTGCCATCGCTCCCGGCACGGACGATTGCCGCCGTCGCCGACGCGCCGGCAGCCGACGACGTCTATGACGCGCTGCGCCTCGCCGCCGGCGTTCCCGAATTCGGCCGCGACTTCGCCGGCGAGGAAGTGTTCCTCCTTGACGTCAATTACGACGCGCTCGCCGGCGTCAGCTACAAGAAGGGCTGTTTCGTCGGGCAGGAAGTCACGAGCCGGATGAAACGCAAGGGCGAAATCAGGAAACGTACGCTGATGATCAGCGGCGCAGCGCTGCAAAAGGGCGCCGCCGTCAAGGCCGGCGAAGTCGTCATCGGCGAAGTGATGTCGGTTCGCGGCGAGCGGGGCCTTGCGCTCATGCGTATCGACCGGCTGGCCGCGGCGCGCGCTGAGGGCGCGGAGATCGCCTGCGGCGGCGCGCCCGTTCGCCTTGAATCGCCGGCCTATCTTGAGGGCGCATGAGGCCGCTGCGCGCTGCGGTTTCCGCCCGGCGAATCTTCCGCTAGAACGCCAGCGGCGCGCAAACGGGTCGTTGCGCCGCTGGAGGGGCCTTCAATGACGCCGACCGCAGTCGCCCTGCTGGGCTTCGCCGCCTGGACCATCTTGATGGTCATGTTGCTTGGACTATTCCGGACGGGTCTCGTCTTCGCGGGGAAGAAAAAGGCGAACGAGTTCAGGGCGACGGGCGAGGATCTCGGTTCCTTCGGTTATCGCGCGACGCGGGCGCACGCCAATTGCTATGAAAACCTCCCCGTCGCCGCGGCGGTCATGCTCTACGCGATCGCCACGAACCAGACGGCGATCACCGATCCCTTCGCGATGGCGTTTCTCGGCCTTCGCCTTGCGCAGTCGAGCGTGCATCTGCTGTCGACCGCGCGGCCGATGGTGCTCATTCGTTTCGCCCTTTACATCGGCCAGAACGCGATCCTGATCCTCTGGATCCTCTCGCTCGCGCATCTTCTCTGATGCACGGGCCCCATCCTTGCGCATGGGCGCCGATGGACGACGCCCTCTATCGTCAGTACCATGACGAAGAATGGGGCGTGCCGGAGCGGGACGACCGCGCGCTCTTCGAAAAACTGGTCCTCGACGGATTTCAGGCGGGGCTCTCCTGGCGCACCATTCTCGCCAAACGCGAGAATTTCCGTCGCGCCTTCGACGGATTCGATCCGGAAAAAATCGCCCGCTACACGCCGAAAAAGATTGAAAAGCTGCTCGCCGACGACGGCATCATCCGTTCGCGCCTCAAGATCGAGGGCGCGGTGACGAATGCGAAGGCCTATCTCAAGGTGATGGAGGCGCGGGACGACGGGTTTTCCGGCCTCCTTTGGGACTTCGTCGGCGGCGAACCGATCGTCAACCGGGTCGAGAACTACAAGAAAGTCGCGCCCAAGACGAAGGAATCGGAGGCGATGGCGAAAGAGCTGAAGCGCCTCGGCTTCAAGTTTTGCGGCCCGGTCATCGTCTACGCCTTCATGCAAGCGACCGGCATGGTCAACGATCACGAAATTGCGTGTTCCCGGTGGAAAGCGGTGCAGAAGAGGGGGTAGGCGGCCGGCGATAAGGCGGCGGACTTCCTCGATCGCCTATTGCCTTGTCGCCCGGCGCGGCGTTGATTCCCGCCGGAAAAGCCGTCCGCCGCGCAACCCGAGACAGAAATGCCCTCCCCTGACGTCCGCATCATCGCCACCGGCCTCTACACGCCGCCCCAGCGCATCACCAATGACGAGCTCGTCGAGGCCTTCAACGCCTTCGTCGCCCGTTACAACGCCGAGAACGCGGCGGCGATCAGCGCCGGCGCGATCGAACCGTTGCAGCCTTCCTCGTCGGAGTTCGTGGAGAAGGCCTCGGGCATCAAATCGCGCTATGTCGTCGACAAAGCCGGCATCCTCGATCCCGCGCGCATGGCGCCGCGCATCGCCGCGCGCGCCGACGATCAGCTTTCGGTGCTCGCCGAAATGGCGGTCAAGGCCGCACAGGACGCGCTGAAGGCGGCCGATCTCGGCGCCGCGGACATCAACAGCGTCATCTGCGCGGCGTCCAACATGCAGCGCGCCTATCCGGCGATGGCGGTCGAGGTGCAGGCGGCGCTCGGCGTCGACGGATTTGCGTTCGACATGAACGTCGCCTGCGCCTCGGCGGCGTTCGGCATCGAGACAGGGCTCGGGCTCATCCGCGCCGGCGCGCGCCGCATCCTGATGGTCAATCCGGAGATCTGCACCGCGCATCTCAATTTCAGGAACCGCGATTCGCACTTCATTTTCGGCGACGTCGCGACGGCGGTGATCCTGGAGCGCATCGACGGCCCGCCGCGCGGCGAGGCGTGGGACGTCGTCTCGACGCGGCTGAAAACGGTGTTCTCGAACAATATCCGCAACAATTTCGGCTTCCTCAACCACGCCGAGCGCGCCGACAGCGAGCCGGCCGATCCGCAACGCAGCTGGAACACCGACAAGCTGTTCATCCAGCAAGGCCGCAAGGTCTTCAAGGACGTGGTGCCGATGGTCGGCGAGATGATCGCCGGGCACCTCAGCGATAACGGCGTCGCCATCGCCGATGTGAAGCGCCTGTGGCTGCATCAGGCGAACCAGTCGATGAACGAGCTGATCGCCAAGCGCGTGCTGGGACGCGAGGCCTCGCGCAGCGACGCGCCGATCATCCTCGATGAATACGCAAACACCTCGTCGGCCGGCTCGATCATCGCTTTCCACAAGCATCGCGCGGATCTGAAGCCCGGCGACATCGGCGTCATATCAGGTTTCGGCGCCGGCTATTCCGCAGGCTCCGTCATCGTCCGTCGCGCGGCCTGACGAGAAAATGTGCGGCGGGCGTCGCCGCCCGCCGCTGTCGCCACGCCGGCCCCTTACTCAACGAGGGCGGCGAATTCGACATTCTGGACCTTCACGGAAATCTCCGAGACGATTTCGCTCCGGCATTCTTTCGCCTTGCGCAGGACGAAGATCCCTCTCGTCGCATCGACGCCGCAATAGTTGCCCGCCAGACGGTCGAGGCGCTCCATCATCGCTTCGCGGCCGCCGACCGTTTCGAGTTCATGCGGCTTGTAGCGGAACTTGAAGGGCTCGGCGGACGCCGGGACGCTGGCGACGATTGCGGCGAGCGCGACGGCGGCGATAAAGGTCTTGGTCATCAGGTCACTCTCCTTTGGCTGTCTTTTCCTGGCGGGCTGTTCCGCCCGCTCCTTGAATGTAGAGTCGCTCTCGCGGAGCGCTGTGATCTCGATCACGCGCGGGCGCCGGTCGGCGATCAAGCGGCGGGTTAAGTCGGAAATGCGATAAGACGCGTCAGCGCTTCAGCGATTTGTAAACCGTGCGCGTCAGCGCCTCACCGTTGATGAAGCCCTTGCCCCAGGTTTCGCTGAGGTCCTTCAGAGGATCGGCCTTGACGACCTGATCTTCGGTCAGCCCTTGCGTAATCAATACGGCGATGCGCGCTCGCACGTCCTTCAGCATCGCGATGTTCGCCGCCAGCGTCGCCTTTGACGCCAGCGCCCCGTGTCCCGGTATGATCGCCGTCTTGTCGTCGCTGAGCGCGAGGATCGCTTCCTGCGCGGCGATGAGGCCGTCGAACGTTCCGCCGGACTGCAAGTCAACGTAAGGATAGCCGCCGGTGTTGAAATAGATGTCGCCGGTATGGATGACGTTGGCGTCGCGGAAATGAATGATGGCGTCGCCGTCCGTATGCGCATCATTCAAATGGATGACGCGGATGTCGCGCCCGTTCCAGTAAAACGAGACCTGATCCGAAAAAGTGACGACGGGGAGGGCCCCTTCGGGCGCCGGCGGGGTTTCGCTTGTCTCGCGCTTGAGGCCTTCCTTGAGGCGCTTCCTGACATTGTCATGCGCGACGATATGGGCCCCCGCCGCGCCGAAGGCTTCATTGCCGCCGGTGTGGTCGCCATGCCAATGCGTGTTGAGGACGAATTCGACCGGCCGCGCGTCGATCGCCTTGATCGCCGCCATGATCTTGTCGCTGAGCGGGGCGAACTGGTCGTCGATGACGAAGGCCCCGTCCGCGCCCACTGAGAGGCCGATATTCCCGCCCGCGCCCTCGAGCATGTAAACCCCCGCCGTGACCTCGGTCGCCTTGATCTCCACCCTTGAAAAGTCCCGCTGGGCGAGCGCCGGAGCGGCGACAAGGGCTAGGCTGAGGGCGAGGACGCTGGGGGCGAGAGGGCTGAGCGCTAGAATGGGGCGCATCGGGGCGATCCTTCAGTTTCGTCAGGCCTCCTTAACCCGATATCGGGGATGCTGTCGCCCGCGACAGCGGGTTTGTTGCAGCCGCGAACGCCCGGCGGTAGGACGGGGTCGGTTGAAGGGTTGAAGAGGCGTCGGGTGCCGGATTTCGGAGACAGTCAGGGATGGACGCCTGACAGCTGGCGGCGGTTTCCCGCCCGGCACATGCCGGCGGATTATCCCGACGCGGAGGCCCTCAAAGCCGTCGAAACCGAGCTGACGAGCTATCCCCCGCTCGTCTTTGCGGGCGAAGTGCGCACCTTGCGCGCCGAACTTGCGCGCGTCGCCGAGGGCCGAGCGTTCCTGCTCCAGGGCGGGGACTGCGCCGAGAGCTTCAAGGAATTCCATCCGAACAACATCCGCGACACGTTTCGCGTCCTTCTCCAGATGTCGGTCGCGCTGACCTTCGGCGCGGCGATGCCGGTCCTCAAGATCGGGCGCATCGCCGGCCAGTTCGCCAAGCCGCGCTCGGCGCCGACCGAGACGATCGACGGCGTGACGCTGCCGAGCTATCGCGGCGACAACATCAACGGCATGGACTTCACCGAGAAGGCGCGCACGCCCGATCCGCAGCGGCTTCTCAAATCCTACGGCCAATCGGCGGCGACGCTGAACCTCATCCGCGCCTTTGCGAACGGCGGTTACGCCGACCTTCACAACGTCCACAAATGGAATCTCGAATTCGTCTCGGACAACCCGCAGGCGGACCGCTACCGCGAGCTCGCCAATCGCATTTCCGAGGCGCTAACCTTCATGGAAGCGTGCGGGGTCACGTCGAAGGAAGTGCGTTCGATCCGCGAAGTAGATTTCTATACGAGCCACGAAGCGCTGCTTCTCGGATTTGAAGAAGCGATGACCCGCGTCGATTCGACCTCGGGACGCTGGTACGACACCTCCGCCCATATGGTCTGGATCGGCGACCGCACCCGCCAGACCGACGGCGCGCATGTCGAATTCTGCCGCGGCGTTGAAAATCCGATCGGCATCAAATGCGGGCCCTCGCTGCAGCCGGACGAATTGCTTCGCCTGCTCGACATTCTCAATCCCGGGAACGTCTCCGGGCGCATCGTGCTGATTGCGCGTTACGGCGCGGATGCGATCGGGGAGGGGCTTTCTCCGCTCGTCCGCCGCGTCGTCGCGGAAGGGCGAAAGGTTGTCTGGTCGTCGGACCCCATGCACGGCAACACGATCAAGGCGGGGTCCGGCTTCAAGACGCGACGGCTCGAAGACATCAAGAAGGAACTCGACGGGTTCTTCGCCGTCTGCCGCGCGGAAGGGGCCTACGCCGGCGGCGTCCATCTCGAAATGACCGGGCAGAACGTCACCGAATGCCTTGGCGGCCTGCAGGAGATCGGCGAGACCGACCTCTCATCGCGCTACCAGACTCACTGCGATCCGCGCCTCAACGCGACACAGGCGCTGGAACTCGCCTTTGTTCTCGCCGACAATCTCAAGAAGAACCGCGAAAACGGCCGATAATTCTTTGGAAACAGGCCGCAACATTGTTTGAGGGCGAAGGCCCCCTGCAGCCATATTCCCGCCCCGAGACCGTCGCTATGGTCCCGCCCGGCAGGTGAAGGGGAGTGCGCTGCGTGGCGTCGAGGCTGAGAACGGGGGTTGTCGGCGCCGGCGTCTTTGGGGGCCATCATGCCCGCAAGCACCGCGACGCGCCCCGGATCGACCTTGCGGGGATCTACGATCTCGACGCGGAACGCGCTTCCTTGCTGGCGCGTGAAATCGGCGTCCGCGCCTACGCGTCTTTCAAGGACCTCCTCGACGATGTCGAAGCGGTGACGATCGCGGCGCCGGCGCCGGCGCATTTCCGCATGGCCGCCGGCGCAATCGCCGCGGGCAAGCATGTTTACGTCGAAAAGCCGTTGGCGCTGCGCCTTCCCGACGCCGACGCGCTTGTCGCCGCCGCAGAAGAAAACGGCGTCGTCCTTCAGGTCGGCCATCAGGAGCGATTCGTTCTCGCCGCCATGGGACTGCCGCGCGGCGACCAGGCGCCCCTGTCGCTGGAATTCGGGCGCGCCGGCCCGCCGACCGGGCGCGGAGAAGAAGTCGCGGTCGCGCTCGACCTGATGATCCACGATCTCGATCTTGCGCGCCTCTTCGGTTTCATGAACCCGGTCAAAGTCGACGCGTGCGGCTCCTATGATGAGACGGTTGCGACGCTGATGTTTGAAGGCGGGCGCACCGCCTCCTTTGTCGCCAGCCGCCGCGCAGATGAGCGCGCGCGCCGGATGAAGGCTGTTTACGCCGACGGCGTCATCGAAATCGACTTTCTCAATCGCACCATTCGCAACGAAACGGCGGCCCCGCTCGCCGCCAATGATTTCGCGGCCGGGCCGGCGGCGCTCGCCGATCCCCTGGGCGCGAGCGTTGATGCGTTCGTCGCGTCGGTCCTTGACGGCAAACGCGCAATCGTCGACGGCAAGGCGGGTCGCGGCGCTCTCGAATGGGCGCTGCTTGTCGAGGATGCGCGTGAAGCGCTCGGCGTAGCGAGGAAGCGCGCATGAACGGCGTCGCCAATCTGTCGCTTGCGGGGACGACGGCGGTGGGCGAGATCGCGTTCATCGACTTGAAGGCGCAGCAGCGGCGCATTCGCTCTAAGATCGAGACGCGCCTGAAAGCCGTGCTCGACCATGGCCGTTACATCGCCGGCCCCGAAATCGAGGAGCTCGAAGCCCTGCTCGCCGAGCGCA
This sequence comes from uncultured Caulobacterales bacterium, assembly GCA_964578685.1. Classification (GTDB taxonomy): domain Bacteria; phylum Pseudomonadota; class Alphaproteobacteria; order Caulobacterales; family Parvularculaceae; genus Amphiplicatus. The sequence goes on along the minus strand of CAZOEB010000027.1, from coordinate 9,800 downwards.
CCGGCGCCGCGGCGGCCGTCGCTTGCGCCAGCGGCACGGCGGCGCTCATCATTCCGCTGATCGCCGCCGGCATCGACACCGGCGACGCCGTGTTCATTCCGGCGTTTTCCTACAACGCGACGGCGAACGCCGTGCTGCTCACCGGCGCGACGCCTGTCTTCGTCGATATCGACGCCGACACCTTCAACATGGATGCCGCCGATCTCGAGGCCCGCATCGCTGACGTGAAGCGTGACGGAAAATTGCGGCCGGCCGCCGTCATCCCGGTCGATCTGTTCGGCTCGCCCGCCGACTATGGCGCTATCGGCGCCATCGCCCGGCGCGACGGTCTCTTCATGCTCGCGGACGGCGCGCAAGGTTTCGGCGGCCGGCTCGACGGGCGCTGGGTCGGCGATCTCGCCCCCGCGACGGCGACAAGCTTCTTCCCCGGCAAGGCGCTCGGCGCCTATGGCGACGCCGGCGCCATCCTCAGCCAGGACCTCGGCGTCGTCGAACGGTGGATGTCGATCCGATGGCACGGCACCGACAGCGCGCGCAAGAACTCCGTATGCGTCGGGTTCAACGGACGCATGGACAGCTTTCAGGCGGCGGTGCTGCTCGAAAAGCTCGCGATCTTCGACGAGGAGCTCGACGCGCGCGGCCGCATCGCGGCCATGTATGACCGCCGCCTCGGCGCCGTTGCGCGGCTGCAGCGCCATCTTCCGGGCGCGCAGTCGGGCTACGGCTATTATTCGCTGCGCCTGCCGCGCCGCGACGAGGTGGCGAAGGAGCTGAAGGCGCGGGGCGTGCCGACGGCGATCTATTACTCGACGCCCCTCCATCACATGCCGGCGTTCGAGCGTTATGCGCCCGCAAGGCCCTTGCCGGCGACGGAGGAAGTCGCGGGCGACATTCTCTCGCTGCCGATGCATCCCTATCTGACCCCCGATCAGGTCCACTATATTTGCGACTGCGTCGAGGCGGCGATCCGCTAGTCGTTGCGACCTCTGATGGCGCCAAGCAAGACGACCGGCAGCACGCCGAGACCGATCAGCGTCAGCGCGGCGGGCGCGGCCTCCGCAAGGCGTTCATCGCCGGCGAGCCGGTAGACGCGCGTCGCCAGCGTTTCGAAATTGAACGCGCGCAGGATCAGCGTCGCCGGCAATTCCTTGGTGATGTCGACGAAGAGGATGATGCCGGCCGCCGCGAGCGACGGCGCCATCAAGGGCGCGTGAATACGCAAGGCGAGACGCGCGGGGCCCGCGCCGAGAACGCGCGCCGCCCCATCGACCGCGGGGCTGACGCCGGCGAGCCCGCCGGAAAGGACATTGAGCCCCGCCGTCATGAACCGCGCCGCGTAAGCATAAAGCAGCGCGCCGAGCCCCGTCGCCGCGGCGACAGCGCCGGCGCCGAACAGCGCCGCGCCCGCGCTGAAAACGCCGATCGCAATGACAGCGCCCGGAACCGCGTAGCCGAGCGTCGCAACGCGCAAGGCCGCGCCGGTGAGCGGGCCGTTCGCGGCGCGCGCGGCGTAAGCGAGCAGCGCCGAAGCGACGATGATGATCGCGGCGCCCGCGGCGGCCGCAAGGGCGGAGTTTCCCAGCGCCGCGCCGAGCCCGCGCATCGAGGATCCGCCATCCCATGACGCTGCGATCACGGCGACCGGGATGACCGCGCCGAGCGCCACCGGCAGCGCGCAAAAGAGAAACGCCGCGACCGCGCCGACGCCGCGCAGCGGCAGTCGCCGGCGGATTCGCCGCCCGCGCGCGCCTTCAAACGCGCCGCCGCGACGGGCGGCCGTGTCGAGCGTCACAAGAATGATCGCGACAAGCACGAGGAGCGAGGCGAGCTGCGCCGCAGCCGTAAGGTCGCCGAACGCGTTCCAGGTGCGGAAGACGCCGACGCTCAGCGTCGGCACGCCGAAATAATCGGCGACGCCGAAGTCCGCAGCCGTCTCCATCATCACCAGCAGCGCGCCGCCGATAATCGCTGGCGCCGCCGACGGCGCGAGGAGACTGAGACTGGCGCGCAGCGGCGGACGGCCGGCGAGCCGCGCGGCTTCGAGATAGGCGCCTGATCGCGCATCGAACGCAGCGCGGGCCGCGAGGTATACATAAGGATAAAGCGTCATCGTCAGGACAAGGACGGCGCCCCAGAAACTCTTGATGTCGATCAGCGGCCCGCCGGCGCGCGCGACAAACCCGAACGGCCCGAAAAAATCGCCGTAGGCGTAGGCCGCGATGTAGGCGGGAACCGCGAGCGGGGCGGCGAGGGCGAGCGACAGGACGCGCCGGCCCGGAAAATCGGCGAGGGAAACGCAAAGCGCGGCGGCGACGCCGATGAGGCTTGCGCATGCTCCGGTCGCCGCCATCAGGCCGAACGTGCCGGCGGCGTAGCCGGGCCCGGTCGTCGTCGCGACATGGGCGATCGTCGCGCCGAAGGGCTCGGAAAGGCTTGCAAGAACGGCGATGAGCGGCGCCGACGCCGCGGCGGCGATCGCGAACGCGGCGAGCGTGAGGGGCGAGGCTGCGGTTCTGTACGCGGACGGTCCTTTCGCCATGGCGCTATTGATCCCGTCGTCGCCCGCGAACGGGCATCGCCCGTTGATGCGCCGCCCGATGGAAATCGTCCGCCCGCCCCGCCATGCGCTGAGCCCTATCATTCGCCGCGCAATGATGCGAGACGGAGCCGCCATGACGCTCGACCTCAGCGATATCAGGTTCGGTTACGGGCGCACGCCGGTGATTGACGGCGTGACGCTCGGCGCTGCGCCCGGCGAGATCGTCTGCCTTTACGGCCCGTCGGGCTGCGGCAAGTCGACCGTGCTGCGCATCGCGGCGGGGCTTGAGCGCCTTCGTGAAGGAACGGTCCGCCTCGACGGCGCCGTGCTGTCGTCGGCGAGCGTTCACGTCCCGCCGGAAAAACGCGGCATCGGCCTCGTCTTTCAGGATTTCGTTCTCTTCCAGCATATGACGGCGGCGGAGAACGTCGCCTTCGGCCTCGATCATCTGAGCGCAAGAGCGCGCCGCGACCGTGTCGCGGCCGAACTCGCCGCCGTCGGCCTCAGCGGGCTTGAGCAGCGCCGCCCGCAGGAATTGTCCGGCGGGCAGCAGCAGCGCGTGGCGCTCGCCCGCGCCTTCGCCCGCGATCCCAAAGCGCTGCTCCTTGACGAGCCGTTCGCCAGCATCGACGCCAGCCTTCGCCGGCGCCTGCGCGCCGATTTGCGCCGTATGCTGAAGGAACGCGGAAGGCCCGCGATCGTCGTCACGCACGACGCCGAGGAGGCGGTGGAGCTTGGCGACCGCATCGCGATCATGCGCCGTGGACGGATCATCGAAGACCGGAGTCCTGAAAGCCTGTGGCGGGAAGCGAAGACGCCGGCGGGCGCGCTCCTTTTCTCCGGGGCGCAGCGCGCGGCCTTTACGGCGAACGGGGCCGGCGCGCTGACGCCGTTCGGTCCGATCGACGTCAAATCGGCGGCGTCCTCCGGGCTCGCGGTCATCCTGCCGGGCGGCGCGGCGGCGGAAGCCGCGGAAGCGGGTCCCTTGCGCGTCGCCGACTGCCGCTTCGCCGGGCCGGACTGGCAAGTCTCGCTCGAACCCCTTGAGCATCCTGGCCTTTTCCTTCGGGCGCAAAGCTCCCGGCCGCTGTCGCCGGGGTCCCGCGCCGCCATCCGCTTCGATCCGGATCGTGTCAGGTTCTTCGAGTCGCCGGGCCCGGACGATTGAAATTGCGACTTAGTCGCAGTATGGCGGCGATCAAGCAGAAAAGAAAGACGCCCCATGCGCCGCCTCGCCCTCATCGCCGCAGTGCTCCTCGCCGCCGCCTGCGGAGCGAAATCGCCCGCGGACGCGCCCGCCGCGCAGGGCGCCGGCGAGGTCAATATCTACTCCGGGCGCCACTATGATTCCGATCTTGCGATCTTCGACGCATTCACCGCGGAAACCGGGATCAAGGTCAATGTGATCGAAGCGGCGGGCGATGCGCTGATCGAGCGTCTGGCGCTTGAAGGCGCGGCGAGCCCCGCCGATCTCTTCCTCACCGCTGACGCCGGCATGCTGTGGCGCGCGAAGGAACGCGGCGTGCTGCGCGCGATCAGCGACGACGCCGTGCTCGCCCGCGCGCCCGCGCAGTTCCGGGATCCGGAAGGCGAATGGGTCGGCCTTTCCAAGCGCGCGCGCGTCATCATCTACAACAAGGAGGCCGGCGCGCCCGCGGGTCTCGACGCCTATGAAGACCTCGCCGATCCGTCCTTACGCGGAGCGATTTGCGTCCGGTCCTCGACGAACGTCTACAATCAGTCGCTGCTCGCCGCGATCATCGCCCATCAGGGCCGCGCGGCGGCGCTTCAGTGGGCGAAGGGCGTCGTCGCCAATTTCGCACGCGAGCCGGAAGGCAACGACACCGCCCAGATCGAGGCGACGGCGGCCGGGCTTTGCCGGATCGCCGTCGTCAACACCTATTACGTCGCGCGCTACGCCGGGACCGGCGACGCCGCGAAGGACGCGATCGGCGAAAAAATCGGCGTCATCTTCCCGAACCAGGAGACGACCGGAACGCATGTGAACGTCTCCGGGGCCGGCGTCGCCCGCCACGCCCCGAATCCTGAGAGCGCCGAAAAGCTGCTCGCTTATCTCCTCCGCGACGAGGTGCAGGGCGCCTTCGCGCTCGGCAACAACGAATATCCGGTGGTCGCCGGCGTGCCCCCGGCCGGGCCGGTCGCGGCGCTTGGAAGCTTCCGCGAGGACGACCTGCCGATGGCCGCCCTCGGCGAGAATCAGGCCGAAGCCGTCAAGGTTTTTGACGAAGCCGGGTGGAAGTAGCCGGCGGCGCCGATTCCGCTAGACTGCGTCGCCGTGAGCGTCCGGATTTCTCTCGAAGAGCTGACGAAGCGCGCCGAGGCGGGCGAGGCGTCCGCACAATACGGTCTCGCCGCCTATTGCGCGCGCGCGGGTCGCCGCGAGGACTCAGACCGCTGGCTGAACGCCGCTGCGGCGAACGGCGAACCCGAAGCGTTATTCACGCTTGCGACGCGGGAGATGCATACGCGCGCAGGCTGCGCCGCGATGGCGCCGCGGCTTGCCGACGCCGCCGTGAAGGGATCGCCGTCGGCGGCCCGTATCGTCGGCGTCCTCAGCGCAATGGAAATGGGCTTTGCCAAGGACGACGCCGCCGCGGTCGCGGCGATCGCGCGCCTCGCCGCGCAAGGTCTTGAACCCGCAAAACGCGAACTCGCGGCGCTGCGGCTTCTTCAGCATAGGGACGATACGGACGACCGATCGCTCTCGCTTGACCCGCCGCCGCCGTCCGCCATGGAGAGGGTCGCGGCCTCTCCCGATGTCGTCCTTTATCGCGGCGCGGTTCCGCTTGGCGTTTGCGCCTATGTGATCGAGCGCGCGTCGCCGCGCCTCGGACCGGCGCTCGTCTACGATCCGCGCGGCGGCGGCATGATGCGCGATCCCTTGCGGTCCTCCGCGACGGCGAGCCTCGGTCCGCTCGACCTCGACCTCGCGCTCGTGGCGCTTAACCGGCGCATCAGCGCGCTCGCCGGTGTTCCTGACGCGCAAGGAGAGTTTCTGAGCGTCATGCGCTACCGGCCCGGCGAAGAATATCGGCCGCATTTCGACATCATCCCGCCGGGACCGGACTTCGACCGCAACGGCCAGCGCATCAAGACGGCGCTGCTCTACCTCAATGACGCCTATGAAGGCGGTGAGACCGCATTTCTCAGTCCGGGCATCAAGGTGCGCGGCGAGCCGGGCGATGTGCTCGTATTTTCAAACGTCACTGAGGATGGTCGCGGCGACCCCGCCTCGCGCCATGCGGGCCTGCCGGTCACATCTGGGGAAAAATGGCTCGCCTCGAAGTGGTTTCGCGAGCGAGTTTTCGACTTTTAGGCTTGTACTGATATAACATTGCTATAACATTTTCCCGTTATAGGGGAGTTCAAAATGCCAGGATCGCGCAAGGGCGGTAACGGTCATTTCCACGGCCATGACCACCACGACCATGATGCGTCGGAATGCCGGCATCCGGCGGGGCTGACACGGAATGAAAGCCTTGTGTGGGATGCGCTTAACGAAAGCGTCGATCCGCTGAAGGCTTATGAAATTCTCGACCTCTTGAAGGCGCGCGGCGTGCGCGCGCCGATGACTGTCTATCGGGCGCTCGAAGGCCTTGAAGAGAAGGGCTTCATCCACAAGCTCGAAGGGCTGAACTCTTTCGTCCTCTGCAAGCATGAGGGGCCGCACGACGTGCAGGTCTTCCTCGTCTGCGAGACCTGCGCGTCGGCGACGGAAGTCGAGATCGACGGGGTGGAGGCCGCGCTTCGCCCGGTGATCCGCCGGGCGGCGTTCCAGTTGAAAACGGCGCGCCTTGAAGCGCGGGGGGTCTGCGCGGACTGCGTCAATCCGGCGCCCCAGCCCTGATCAGCGAAAACGACTCATTGACTGGCCGGGCCCCGCATCTATGGTCGCCGCCGCCGGGCTCGCCCGGCGAACCCGTGCCTCGCGGGAGAGACCCGGCACGCTTCCTTAAGGAGGCTGCGCCGGGCGCCGAAGGAGCAACCGCCCCGGAAACTCTCAGGCAGAAGGACCGCGACGCGCGACTAAAGGCTGGAAAGCGACGGAGCGCCTCGATGCTCCGTACACCGACGGAGTAACCTTCGCGCCCGCGGGGGGAAATCTCTCAGGTTCCCGTGACAGCCGGGGTTTCGCCCGCCGACCGGCGGCCGGAAGCTCATGGGAATCGCAATGACAGACGCCGGCAAACCCCTCAAGCGCACGCCCCTGCACGGGCTTCATCTCTCGCTCGGCGCGAAGATGGTGGAGTTCGCGGGCTATGACATGCCCGTGCAATATCCGGAGGGCGTCCTCAAAGAGCATCTCTGGACGCGCGCGAAGGCCGGCCTCTTCGACGTTTCGCATATGGGCCAGGCGTTCCTGCGGACGACCCGGCGGCCGCTGGGCTCGGACGCCGCGCATGACGATGTGGCGGAAGCGATCGAAACGCTGCTGCCCGGTGAGATCCGGAAACTGAAAAAAGGCGCGATGCGCTATTCGACGCTCCTCAACGACGGGGGCGGCGTCCTTGACGATCTGATGGTCACGCGCCCCTTGCGCGACGACCAGCAGGGCCGCCTGTTCATCGTCGTCAACGCAGCCTGCAAGGATCAGGACTTCAGCCTGATCAGCCAGCGGCTGGCGGGGCGCGCCGAACTCGAAATCTGCGACGCGGCGAACGAATTCGCCGGATCGCGCGCGCTGATCGCGCTGCAAGGCCCGAAAGCGGCGGACGTGCTTGAAAGTCTCCTGCCGGGCGTCGCGCGCCAGCCCTTCATGACGACGGCGCCCGGCGAATGGAAGGGCGCCTATCTCATCGTGTCGCGCTGCGGCTATACGGGCGAGGACGGATTTGAAATTTCGATCCGCGAGGAATGCGCGGAGGAATTCGCCCGCGCGCTTCTCGCCCGCCCGGACGTCGCGCCGATCGGGCTCGGCGCGCGCGATTCCCTGCGCCTTGAAGCCGGGCTTTGCCTTTACGGGCATGATCTCGATCCTTCGACCTCGCCGGTCGAAGGGAACATCGCCTTCGTCCTCGGCAAGCGGCGCAAGGAAGCGGGCGATTTTCCGGGCGCTGCGCGCATCCTCCGGGAGCTGACGAACGGGCCGAAGCGCCTGCGGGTGGGCCTCCGCCCCGAGGGCCGCGCGCCCGCGCGCGAAGGCGCGGAGATCGTCGACGCTTCGGGCGCGAAGATCGGCGTCGTCACTTCGGGCGGCTTCGGGCCGACGCTGGGCGCGCCCGTCGCCATGGGCTATGTCGACGCGGCGCACGCCAAGACCGGAACGCAGGTCTCGCTGATGGTGCGCGGCAAACCGCTGCCCGCCGTCGTCGCCGACATGCCGTTCGTTCCGCATACCTATTATCGGGGTTAGGAGGACCAGGATGACTGTACGCTACACCAAGGACCATGAATGGGTGCGGATGGAGGGCGGGCTCGCCGTCATCGGCATAAGCCCGCACGCGGCCGAGCAGCTCGGCGATGTCGTGTTCGTCGAGCTTCCGGCGGTCGGCAAGTCGTTCAGACAAGGCGACGACATGGCGGTCGTCGAATCGGTGAAAGCCGCGTCCGACGTCTATGCGCCGATTTCGGGCGAGATCGTCGCCGTCAACCAGCCGATCGTCGACGAACCGGCGAAGGTCAACGAAGACCCGGCGGGCGCCGCGTGGTTCGTGAAGATGAAGCCGTCGAACGTCGCGGAAGCGGACGCGCTGATGGATGAGGCCGCGTACAAAACCTATCTCGGGACCCTCTGAACCATGCGTTATTTGCCGCTATCGGACGCCGACCGCCGACAGATGCTCGCCGTCATCGGCGCGAAGTCGGTTGACGATCTCTATCGCGACGTGCCCCGCGACGCGCTCAACGCGAAGATCGATCTCCCCGCGCACAAGGGCGAACTCGAAGTCGAACGCCTTTTGGGCGCGATGGCGGCGAAGAACCGGGCGGCGGGGGCGGGGCCGTTCTTCGTCGGCGCCGGCGCTTACAAGCACCATGTGCCGGCGACCGTCGATCACATCATTCAGCGCTCGGAATTTCTGACGAGCTACACGCCCTACCAGCCGGAAATCGCGCAAGGGACGCTGCAATATCTCTTCGAATTCCAGACGCAGGTCGCGGCGCTTCTTGGCATGGAGGTCGCCAACGCCTCGATGTATGACGGCTCGACCGCGTGCGGCGAGGCGGCGCTGATGGCGCGGCGCATCACCAGGCGGGGCAAGGTCCTCGTCTCGGGCGGCGTTCACCCCCATTACGGCGCGGTCGTCCGCACCAACAGCGAGCTGCACGGCGACACGGTCGTGCTGATGTCCGCCGATCCGGAGGCGCGCGAGGATGTCATCGCGGCGATCGACGCCGACACCTCCTGCGTCATCGTGCAGAACCCGGACGTGTTCGGGAATCTGCGCGACCTCGCGCCTATCGCGAAAGCCGCGCAGGCGAAGGGCGCGCTCCTCATCGCGGTTGTGACCGAGGTCATGTCGCTCGGCGCGATCAAAAGCCCCGGCGATATGGGCGCCGACATCGTCGTCGGCGAAGGCCAGTCGATCGGCAACGGCCTCAATTTCGGCGGGCCTTATGTCGGCCTCTTCGCGACGCGCGAGAAATACATCCGCCAGATGCCGGGCCGGCTTTGCGGCCTCACAAGCGACGCCGACGGCAAGCGCGGTTTTGTTCTCACGCTGTCGACGCGCGAACAGCATATCCGCCGCGACAAGGCGACCTCGAACATTTGCACCAATTCGGGGCTCTGCGCGCTCGCCTTCACCGTCCACATGACGCTGATGGGCGAAGCGGGCCTCAGGCGCGTCGCCATGCTGAATCACGAAGCGGCGGTGAAGACGGCGGACGCGCTGTCCAAGGTGAAGGGCGTCAGCGTGCTGACGAAATCGTTCTTCAACGAGATCACGCTGCGCCTGCCGAAAAACGCCGATCAGGTCGTCGAAGCGCTCGCCGCTAAAGGCGTCCTCGGCGGCGTCCCCGGCGAACGGCTCTGGCCCTATGAGCCGGAGACGCACAACCTCCTCATCGTCGCCGCGACGGAATGCGTGACGGACGGGGATATTGAGGCGTATGCGGGGGCGCTTCGCGATGTCTTGTGAGCTGCACGCCGTCCCCCGCTCATCCCGGCGAAGGCCGGGATCCACGCCGACCTCGCAGGCCGCTCTCCGGACTCTGGATCCCGGCTTTCGCCGGGATGAGCGGTTCAAAATTCAACTGAGCGATCGTTTATCATGACCATGAACACCCAAGGCCGCCCGAC
>CAZOEB010000026.1:0-28729 GCA_964578685.1 uncultured Caulobacterales bacterium | reverse complement strand
GGGTCCACCTTTCACCGCGTGCTGCGCCGTGGATCCCGGGTTCCGCGCTTCGCGCGGCCCCGGGATGACGGACGGTGGAGGGGGCGGACCCCTCCAAAAATCTGCGCATTTTCCGCCGGCCAAAATACGTAGTTTCGGGCTGGACCCCGCGGAAAGGCTCAAAGTTTCAGAGAGAGCTCAATGCGAAAAGGCGCCAAATTCCGCCGTTTCAGGGCGTCGCGCGGAAAATTCTGCGTAGAATCCGCGGGCCTCAAACGCCCTGGCCCATCAGCCTTTTGCAGACGTCGTCGAGCTGGTCGAGGCTGCGATAGGCGATGGTGATCTGGCCTGAGCCCTTCGGCTTGTGGTCGATCGCGACGTCGAGGCCGAGCGCCGCGGCGAGATCGGCCTCGAGCGCGCGAGTGTCGGCGTCTTTCTTTCCGGGGACGGAGGGTTTTGCAGGACCCTGCGTCTTCGCCGGGGCGGGCGCGGACGGTTCCTCTTTGACGAGGCGCTCGGTGTCGCGGACGTTGAGGCCGCGGCGAAGGACGATGTCGAGCGCGGCGAGCGGGTCCTTCGCTGCAAGGAGCGCGCGCGCATGGCCGGCGGTGATTTTCCCTTCCTCCAGCGCGGTGCGGGCTCTTTCCGGCAGGCCCATCAGCCGAATGAGATTCGCGACATGGCTGCGCGATTTGCCGACCGCGCCGGAGATTTCCTCCTGCGTGCGGCCGTGCACCTCGATGAGGCGCTGATAGGCGGCGGCCTCTTCGATCGGGTTGAGATCGACGCGCTGCACGTTTTCGATGAGGGCGATTTCTGCGGCGGCCTCGTCGGAGAGCTGGCGGATGATGACCGGAATATCGGGAACCATCGCCAGCTGCGCGGCGCGCCAGCGGCGCTCGCCGGCGACGATCTCGTAAAGGTCGGGCCCAAGCGGGCGCACGAGGATCGGCTGGAGAAGGCCCCGCGCCTTGATCGATTCGGCAAGGTCTTCGAGGTCCGCCTTGCTGAAATGCCGGCGCGGCTGGTTGGGGTTCGCCTTCAGGAACTCGATCGGCAGCGTTTGCAGGCGCCGGCTTTGCGCGAGCCCCAGCGGGCTGTCGGGCTGGCCTTCATAGGGCGCCTTGGCGGGGCCGGTCTGAGGCTGAAGCCCGATGTCGCCGAGAAGCGCATCTAGACCGCGGCCGAGGCCGCGCGGAGGTTTGGCGGGGGTCATGGGGCGGATCTCGCGCGCCGCATGTTACGCCGCCTTCCGCGCATCGCGTTCGCGCTGGATCACCTCGCTCGCGAGCCGGATATAGGCCTGGCTGCCGGCGCATTTGAGATCGTAGAGCAGCGCCGGCTTGCCGTGGCTCGGCGCCTCGGAAATGCGGACATTGCGCGGAATGACGGTCTGATAAACTTTCTCGCCGAGATGGGCGCGCACGTCCTTTTCAACCGCCGTGGCGAGATTGTTGCGTCCGTCGACCATGGTGAGGACGACGCCCTGGAGATCGAGGCGCGGATTGATCCGTAGACGGACGGTCTCGATCGTCTTCAGGATCTGGCTGAGCCCTTCGAGCGCGAAAAACTCCGCCTGCAAAGGAATGATGACGGCGTCGGCGGCCGCAAGCGCGTTGAGCGTGAGCAGCGACAGGGACGGCGGACAGTCGATGAGGACGTAGGTCGTTTCCTGGTGCGCGCCGAGATAGTCGCGGAGCGCGTCGGCGAGGCGGAAATGGCGCCGTTCGGCGTCAATGAGCTCAACCTCGGCCCCGGCGAGATCGATGCCCGCGGGCGCGAGGCTGAGCCCCGGAATGCCGCTGTCGATGACCGCCGCCTCCAGCCGGTATTCGCCCATCAGCGCGTCATAGGTCGTGACGCTGCGTGAGGGCGCTTCCGAGCCGAGCCCGGTCGAGGCGTTGCCCTGCGGATCGAGGTCGACAAGGAGGACCTTCTCCCCGACCGCCGCGAGCGCCGTCGACAGGTTGATCGCCGTCGTCGTCTTGCCGACCCCGCCCTTCTGGTTGGCGATCGCAAGAATTCGCGGTGGAATGACGCCCGTCATCAACTCAGCGAGGCCCTCGGATCAGCGCTGCGGCCGCTTCGGCCGGAGCTGGTCGATCATCAAGATGGTAGAGCCGGGGCTGGTCAGACTCGCCCGCCGCTCGATATTCATATGCCAACATTTAGCGGCTTCGGTCAATTCAACCTCAACATCTTGTCCCTTGGGAAATATGCAGAGGGCCGTTTCGCCGCCGATTTCATAGGCGTAGCCGCAAAGCTTCAGAAGGTTTGCGAGCGCTCGTGCCGTGATCACGTCCGGTTTCCTGATCTTCAGCGATTCGATTCGCGCCGGAACGACCCGGACATTGGGAAGCGCCATCGCCTCCGCCGCGGCGGCGAGGAAGGCCGCTTTCTTGCCCGTCGATTCAACCAGCGTCACTTGAAGATCGGGAGCGCCCATCGCCGCGAGAACAAGCCCTGGAAAGCCGGCGCCGCTGCCGAGATCGACAAGGCTGCGGGCGTCTTTGGGGATCAGCGGGTGAAGCTGGGCCGAGTCCCGGAAGTGCCGGTCCCACCGCTCCTTGATGGTCGAGCGGGCGATCAGATTATGGCGGGCCGACCAGTCGAGGAGGCAGGCGTCATAGGCCTCGAGCCGGGCCATTGTTTCACGTGAAACATTGAATTCGCCGGCGAAGCTGGTGGGCGTGTAGGTCATGGCGGTGGGTGATCTCTAACCCGCCGCGCGCTCGTTCTTCCGCAGCCAGGCGAGCAGCACCGCCAGCGAGGCCGGCGTCACCCCCTCGATGCGGCCGGCCGCGCCCAAAGTCGCCGGACGCGCCTCGGCGAGCTTCAGCCGCACTTCGTGGCTGAGCGCGGTGATCGCCTCATAGGGGAGGTCTGGGGCGAGCCGCAGCGACTCGTCCTTGCGGAAGGCGACGATGTCCGCCTCCTGCCGGCCCAGATAGCCGGCATAAAGCGCCTCGATCTCAAGCTGCTCGGCGATGTCGGGGCGGAGCCCGGCCGCTTCCGGCCAGACCGCCGCAAGGGTCTTGAGGGTGACGCCCGGAAGCGCCAGCAGGTCGAGCGCCGTCCGCCGGCGGCCATCCTGGTTAATGGTGACGCCGAGCCCGCGCGCCTCATTGGGCGTGAGGGTGCTGCGGAGGGCCCAGGCGCGGGCCTCCTTCAGCAGCGTCTGTTTCACGTGAAACACGCTCGCCCGCGTCGGGCCGACGAGGCCAAGGTCGATCCCGCGGCCTGTGAGGCGCAAATCCGCATTATCCGCCCGGAGGCTGAGGCGATACTCAGCCCGGCTCGTGAACATCCGATAGGGCTCGGTGACGCCCCGGGTGATGAGGTCATCGACAAGAACGCCGATATAGGCTTCCGCCCGGTCGAACAGGATGGGGCCGCCGCCGCCGGCGGTGATCGCCGCATTCGCCCCGGCGACCAGCCCTTGCGCGCCCGCCTCTTCATAGCCGGTCGTGCCGTTGATCTGCCCGGCGAGGAAAAGGCCCTTCAGGCGCTTCGTCTCCAGCGTCGGGTGCAGTTCGCGCGGGTCGACGTAATCATACTCGATCGCATAAGCGTGCCGGAGGACCGCCGCTTTTTCGAGGCCCGGGATGGTTTTGAGGAATTCATCCTGAACGTCCTCCGGCAGCGAGGTCGAGATGCCGTTCGGGTAGACCGTCGGATCGTCGAGGCCCTCTGGTTCGAGGAAGATCTGGTGGCTTTCTTTCTCGGCGAAACGGACGACCTTGTCTTCGATGGAGGGGCAGTAGCGCGGGCCCCGGCCGGCGATCGAGCCCGAATAAACGGCGGATTTCCGGAGGTTCCGCTCAATCACCGCATGGGTCGCCCTGGTCGTGTGGGTGATGCCGCAGGCGATCTGCGGGACCCGGATGCGGTCGGTTAGAAAGGAAAACGGGACCGGCTCGGCGTCGGCGGGCTGCATGTCAAGGCTCGCCCAGTCGATCGTCCGGCCATCGAGCCGGGCCGGCGTCCCGGTCTTGAGGCGGCCCATCCGGAAGCCAAGCCCATAAAGCCGGTCCGAAAGCCCGATCGCCGGCGCCTCGCCGACCCGCCCCGCCGGGATGCGCTTTTCGCCGATATGGATGACGCCCTTGAGGAAGGTGCCGGTCGTCAGGACAACGGCGGGCGCCAGATAGTCGGTCCCGTCCGCCGCCCGGATGCCGAGAACCGAGGCTCCCTCTGAAACGAGGAGATCTTCGACCGCCATTTCCAGAACGGTCAGGCCCGCCGTTTCGGCGATCAGCCGCTGCATCGCCTGCCGATAGAGCTTGCGGTCGGCCTGCGACCGGGGCCCGCGGACGGCCGGTCCCTTGGAGCGGTTCAGCATCCGGAACTGGATGCCGGCCTCGTCAATCGCCCGGCCCATGAGGCCGTCAAGAGCGTCGATCTCCCGGACGAGGTGGCCTTTGCCCAGGCCCCCGATGGCCGGATTGCAGGACATCTCCCCGATCGTCGCCGCCTTGTGGGTGGCGAGCAGCGTCCTCGCACACATGCGCGCTGCCGCCGCCGCGGCCTCGCAGCCGGCGTGCCCGCCTCCGATGACGATGACGTCGAACGACTTCATGGGCGCTCATATAAACGGGGCCGGGGAAATAGAAAGGACGCGATTGCGCCTACTTGCCGATGCAGAAACTTGAAAAGATCGCATCAAGCAGGTCTTCGACGCCGACAGCCCCGGTGATTGATCCGAGCGCACGCGCGGCAAGGCGCATATCTTCCGCTGCGAGTTCGGGCGATACCGTCACCTTTTCCCGGGCGCGGCGCAAATAGGCGATCCCGGTGTCGACCGCTTCTTCATGCCGTGCGCGAGAGAGGCCCGCATCGGCGCCCGATCCGGCGAGGTCCGTGACGATCGCCGTCAGCCGCGCGAGGAGAGCATCGACGCCGGCGCCGGTCTTTGCCGACACCAGAAATGTTTCACGTGAAACATTCGGGCGAACGAAGGAAGCATTGGCGTCAATTTTATTTAAAATGAGAAGATCGCCGTCGCTGAGGTCATACCCGAAGCCGTACCGGCCATCCTTCAGTTCCTGTGTTTCACGTGAAACATCGACGACGAGCAGACGCAGGTCAGCCTGTCCCATTTTGATCCGTGTACGTCGTATTCCTTCCGCCTCCACCGGGTCGGACTGGTCATCCCGCAGTCCGGCCGTATCAAAGAGGGTCGCCAGCGTCCCGCCGAGGTCGAGCCGTGCTTCGATGACGTCGCGTGTCGTTCCGGGCGTTTCCGACACGATCGCGCGGTCGGATCCTGCGAGCGCGTTGAGGAGGGATGACTTGCCGGCGTTCGGCGCGCCGACGATGGCGATCTTCACGCCCTCGCGGGCGGCGCGGGCTCGCCGGGCGCCGGCTTTCGAGCTTTCGAGGTCGCTGATCAACGCGTCGATCTCACCGATCGCTCTTGCCGCGACGCCCTCAGGGACCCCTTCCTCGTCAGAGAAGTCGATCTCGGCTTCGAGGGGCGACATAATCGCAATGAGGCGCCCGCGCCAGCTTTCCGCAAGGGCCGAAAGCCGGCCGCCGAGCTGACCCAAAGCCTGTTTCCGCTGCAAGGCCGTTTCGGCGTCGAGAAGGTCTGCAAGGCCTTCGACTTCAGCAAGGTCGAGCTTGCCGTTGAGAAGCGCGCGCCGGGTGAATTCGCCGCGCTCGGCGGGAACCGCGCCAAGCGCCCGAAGCGCGCCATAGAGCGCGTCCTCGACCGCGATCGAGCCGTGGAGGTGAAGCTCTGCGACATCCTCGCCGGTAAAGCTCGCCGGCCCCGGAAAGAGGATGACCAATCCCTCGTCGATCGTTCCGTCATCATGGCGGAGCGCGCGAAACGCGGCTGTTCGCGGCGGCGGCAATGCCCCTGAGAGCGCTTCCGTGATCGAAAAAGCCTGCGGGCCGGAGAGCCGGAATACCGCAATACCGGCTTTTCCAGGGCCGGTAGCGCGGGCGAAAATCGTCGCCGGCCCGTCAGGCCCCGTCGCGCGGCTTTTTTCCGTCACTTCTTCTTCGGCGCGCTCGCCGCCGCGTTCATCGCCGCGCCGATGAGGCCCTGGAACGCATCCATCCCCTTGCCGCTCATCTCCATCCAACGGGCGACGAAGCGTTCGGGGTCGGCGAGCGTGTCCATCTGGTCCTTCGCGCGCGTCATCATCTCGGCGACGACCATTTCGTTGAGGGGCTCGACGTCGGGCATGCCGAAAAAGGCGCGCGCTTCCTGCGGCGTCAGATCGACATTGATGGTGAGGCGCATGGCGGGGGCTCCGTTTTCACGTCATATAGGCGGCGGGGGCGCCTCCGCGCAAATCGGCGCGACCCCAAAAGCTGGCGATTGACCGATGAAAGAACTCTCTCTCACCGCGATCGGCGGGCCGGAACATTTCGCGCTCCGCGAGAGCGCGCCCCGCGCGCCTGGGCCCAATGAAGTCCGCGTGCGGAACACTGCGATCGGCGTCAACTTCATCGATATCTACCAGCGCAAGGGCCTTTACCCGGTCTCGGTTCCTGCAACGCTCGGCCAGGAAGGAGCGGGCGTCGTCGTCGCTGCGGGCGCGGATACGTCCTTCCGGGAGGGCGAGCGTGTCGCTTATCTCTCGGGCGGCGGCGCCTACGCTGAAGAGATCGTCATCGATGGGGGCCGCGCCGCCCGTATCCCGCACGGGCTGTCCGATGAGGCGGCCGCGGCGACCTTTCTTAAGGGCCTGACGGCGGAAATGCTGCTGCGGCAGGTCTACCCCCTTCAGCGCGGGCAGACAGCGCTCGTCACGGCGGCGGCGGGCGGGGTCGGGCTTCTCCTTTGCCAATGGGCGGTTCACCTCGGCGGCCGGGTGATCGCCGTCGTCGGCGGCGCCGACAAGGAAGCCGCGGTCCGGCGCCTCGGCGTTTCCCACGTCATCGACCGGGAGGCCTCGCCGGACATCGCCGCGGCCGTCCGTAGGCTGACGAATGGCCGCGGCGCCGATGTCGCATATGATTCCGTCGGCGCGGCGACGTTCGAGGCTTCGCTCGACAGCCTCAGCTTGCGCGGCATGATGGTGAGCTTCGGCAACGCGTCGGGCCCCGTGCCGCCGGTCGCCCCGCTCGATCTCACCCGCCGCGGCTCGCTGACGCTCGCGCGGCCGTCGCTCTTTCACTACGCAACGCCCGACCGGCTGCCGGGGATGGCGGCTGCGCTCTTCGATCTTCTTGCGTCCGGGGCGATCAAGCCGACGATCGCCGCGACCTTTCCGCTCGCAAGAGGCGCAGACGCCCACCGTCTCCTCGAAGCCGGCAAGACCATCGGCGCCATCATCCTCAAGCCCTGAGACCTCCATGCGATTCTCCAGCTTTTCGGCTCTTTTGCTGCTCGCCGCCTGCGCCGCCGACCGAGGCGCGCCCGAGGCCGCCGACGCCTCCGCCGCAGGGTGGCGCATCGCGCCGGAAGGCGACCTCAACAGCTTTTTCGAATGCCTTGAAGAGCGCGAGGTCGCGCTCGTCTCCGCCCATCGCGGCGGCCCGCGGCCGGGGCTTCCTGAAAACGCGATTGAGACGATCGCCGCAACGCTCGCCGCCGCGCCGGCCCTTATTGAAATCGATGTCGCGACGAGCGCGGACGGGGTCTTGTTCCTCAATCACGACGACACGCTCGACCGGACGACGACCGGCGAGGGCCCCGTCGCGGAAAAGACCTGGGCCGAGATTTCAAGATTGCGTCTCAAGGATGAAACGGGCGCCGTCACGCCTTACGCGCCGACGCTTTTCTCCGACGCGCTCGCGCTGACCAAAGACCGCACCGTCCTCCAGGTCGATTTCAAGCGGTCGACCCGATACGAGGACGTCATCGCCGAGATCAATCGTCAGGGTGCGGAGGATCGCGTCGTCCTCATCGCCTATACGATGGCGCAGGCCGAGCGCCTCCACCGCCTTGCGCCCGAAATGATGATCTCCTTGAGCGTCTCGACCCAGTCGGACCTCAACCGTGTCGTCGCGGCGGGCGTTCCGTCGGACCGCCTTCTCGGCTTCACCGGCGTCGAGGATCCAAGGCCGCGGCTGTTCTCGATCCTCAACACCCAGGACATCGAGGTCATTTTCGGCACGCTCGGCGGGCGGGACTCGATCGACCGCCAGATCGAAGCCTCGGGCGATGAGAGCCGATACCCGACCATCGCCGCCATGGGCGCCGACATCCTGGCGACCGATCGGCCGCTCGCCGCGCAAGCCGCCCTCGACGCCGCCGGCCGGGGGGCGAAGGCCGGCCAGTGCGGGATCAGCCGCTAGGCGCCCCGCAACGCGTCGTCGAATCTGCCGGGAAAATTCCCCTCCCGGTTGCAAAAGCTGTGATTTTCTTCACGGCTTTCAACGATTTGGCGCGCGAAACGCGACAATTTTCTTGATTCACAAAGGCGTGAGGGTTACCAAATCGTTAGCCGTCGGGCGCATGTCGCGCCGGTCACGGCATGGGAGAGACCACGCCGAAAAATCCATGTCGGCGTTCAGCGGAACAGGGGGTTCCAGATGCGTTCAATGAAACTATTCGCAACGGCGCTTGTCGGCGTTGCGGCCATGACTGCGGCGACGGCGGCGTCCGCCGCCGCCATCATCACAAACGGCACCGTGACGCTGGGCGTCGATGATGAAGGACAACTGAATGTTCCCGGCGGCATGCCGTCGCCGGTGTCCCGGACGACAACGGTCGGCCTCCGCTTCAACGAGACCGGCAATGAGTCGACATCCCATGGCTGCCTTTGCGAAGGCTGGGGCGTCGGCATCGGCGGCACCGGCATTCGCGGTGACGCAAACAACAACTTCGGCGGCGCAGACGGGTTGTCGCTCATCAGCTTCGTTTCGGACGCGACGACCGCGACCAGCGTCGTTTCGGTAGGCATGGGCGCGCTCGAAGTAACCCATGCTTTTGCTCCGGCGGCGGAAACGCCGAACCTTTACCGGGTGACGGTGTCGATCACGAACACGTCAGGATCCGATATCGCCAACCTCCTCTATCGGCGCACCTTTGACTGGGACGTCGAACCGACGACCTTCAGAGAGTTCGTGACGATCGGCGGCAGCGCTGCCGCCACGGCGGTCACCGGCGCCGTCAACAACGGCTTCTGCGATTCGAACGTTTTCACTGCGTGCAATCCGCTTACGGCGGGCGGCAGCGGCGATTTCACCGATATTGGACCGGGGGATATCGGCGCCAATTTCGACTTCGATTTCGGTGCGCTTGCCGATGGTGAAACCTTCACCTTCGAGATTTTCTACGGCGCTGCTCTGACTGAGCGCGGCGCGCTCGCCGCTCTGGCGGCGGTCGGCGCTGAAGTGTTCTCCCTCGGCCAGTGCGCCAGCGATCCTCGCGGCGTTGGCGAGGCGGGCTGCAACACCTTCGTGTTCGGCTTCAAGGGCGTCGGCGGCGATCCTGTCCCGCCGATCCCGGTCCCGGCGGCGCTGCCGCTGTTCCTCGCCGGCCTTGGCGGTTTCGGCGCGCTGCGCCGGATGAAGAAGAAGGCCGCTTAAGCGTCTTGGGCCGTTAACGACTGAAAGCGGCCGGGCTCATCTGCGCCCGGCCGCTTTTTTTGAGCCGCTGCCGCGCCGGTTGGCGCGCTCCTTGCGGCGCGGCGGGCGACGGTCGAAAACAGTCGTGAACCAAGCGGGCAGCGAATGCCCGGCATCCCGACGGGAGATCCTCCGATGAAGCGTCTTGTCGCCTTTTCCGCCGCCGTAGCCGCGGTCACCGGCGCGGCCCACGCCGCAGATGAAGGCAAAACCTTCGGCGCCTGGAAGGTCGTCTGCGACGCGCAGAACGCCTGTCAGGCGTTTCTCGGGCTCAAAAACCAGACGACGGGCAAGCTCGCTTTGTCGGCGTCCGCGCACAAGGCGGCGGCCGACCCGAACCCGACGCTGGTTCTGACGCTGCCGCTCGGCCTGTCGATCCGCAACGGCGTCGCCCTTGTCCCCGGCGCCGGCGGCAAGCCGTTGCCCGCGGTCGTCGACGTCTGCTTCCCGGACGGCTGCCGCGTCGTCATGGAGCTGTCTCCGACGACGCTCGACGCGCTGAGCGCGGCGGAGAATTTCGAGGTCCGTTTCATCGGCTACGGCGTCGCCGACCGTGTTGAAAGCATCCGCGTGCCGTCCGGCGGGCTGAAAGCCGCTGTCGCCGAACTGTCGGGGAAATGACGCGCAGCGCCTCGCGAAGCGTGCTCAGCGGAAGCGTCTTATTCGAGGGGTCGCCCGATGTCACGTCTATCGCTCGTCGCAGCGGCCGTCGTCCTTTCCGCCTGTACTCCGTCTACGGATAAACCGGCGGCAGGGGCTCGGGCGCCGGCTCTGATCGTTCCTGCTGAAACGCCGGCGCCCGCCGGCCTCTACCGGCTCGACAAGACGCACGCATCGCTTGTCTTCAAGGTCGATCACATCGGCTTTTCCAACTATACGGGCCAGTTCCGCCGCTTTGACGCGACGCTTGAGTTCGATCCGCATGCTCCCGAAACCATGGCGGTGACGGCGACGATCGATGTCGGTTCGCTCGATATCCCGTCGCCGCCGGAAGGGTTCCTCGACGAGCTCAAAGGCGCCGCCTGGCTTGACGCCGTCGGCCACCCGGAAATGACCTTCCACTCGACCAAGGTGACGCTGACAGCGCCGGACGCGGCCCGCGTTGAGGGCGATCTGTCCTTCCGCGGCGTCACCGCGCCGGTCGTCATGGATGTCGTCTTCAACGGCGGCTATGCGGGTTTTCCGCCCTACGATCCGAACGCCCGCATCGGCTTTTCGGCGAGAGGGGTCCTGCAGCGCTCGGTCTTCGGCGTCACCATCGGCGTGCCGACGCCGGAAGCCCCGGTCGGCGTCGGAGATGCGGTCAGCTTCGAAATCGACGCCGAATTCACCGGCCCGCCGGCGCCGTAGATCGTTCGCTGCGAAAAGGCGCCTTTTCGCATTGGGCTCTCTCTGAAACTTTGAGCCTTTCCGCGGGGTCCAGCCCGAAACTACGTATTTTAGACTGGATAAAATGCGTAGATTTTTAGGACCGTCCGCCCCTTCACCGACCGTCATCCCGGGGCTCCGCGCAGCGGAGAACCCGGGATCCGCGGTTCAGCCCGTGGTGAAAGATGGACCCCGGGTTCAATGCTGCGCATCGCCCCGGGGTGACGGAGGCGATTGGGGCGCGCGTGTTTGAGACCGCGCGATCACCGGATCGGCGGATGGTTTCTTCGCATCGCGCGGCCAGCGAAATCACCGAGCCGCGCGACAAACCGGACTTTTCAAAGAGCCACGCCTTTCGGGCGGCCGCAAACGCAAAACGCGCCGGGGAGGCGTTCCCCGGCGCGACCCTCAGACCATGAAGCCAAAGAAACTCAATGTCAAGAAATAATTAGGGTAAATATTTATGGTTAACGCGTCACGCGCCCTCGACGCGGCCTTCCGCCCAGTCCCAGAACAGCGCCGAAATATCGGGGCCGCCGAACCGGCGGATTTCCTGGACGCCGGTCGGCGAGGTGACGTTGATCTCGGTCAGGTATTCGCCGATCACGTCGATGCCGACGAGGATGAGGCCGCGCTCGGAGAGCGCCGGGCCGATGCGGTCGCAGATCTCCTGATCGCGCTCGGTCATGTCGACCGCCTCGGCCCTGCCGCCGACATGCAGGTTCGACCGCGTTTCCCCGGCCGCGGGCACGCGGTTGATCGCGCCGACCGCTTCCCCGTCGAGGAGGATGATGCGCTTGTCGCCCTTCCTGACGGCGGGAACGTATTTCTGCGCGATGACGGGCTCGGCGTAGGCCTGCATGAAGAGCTCCGTCAGCGCGTTGAAATTCGTATCGTCCGTGGTCAGACGAAAAACGCCGGCGCCGCCGTTTCCGTAAAGCGGCTTCAGGATGATGTCGCCGTGCTCGGCGCGGAAGGCGCGGATTTCAGCCAGATCGCGCGTGATCAGCGTCGGCGGCGTCAGATCGGGGAATTGCGTCACGAAAAGCTTTTCGGGCGCGTCGCGGATGGCGCGCGGATCGTTGACGACGAGGACGCCGGGCTGGAGCCGCTCCAGGATCTGCGCCGCGGTGATGTAGGCCATGTTGAACGGCGGGTCCTGCCGCACCAGCACGATGTCGACTCCATGGAGGTCGAGACGCTCCGGCGCGGCGAGGACGACATGCGCCCCCTCAGCGCGCTTCAGGGACGTCGCCTTGCGCGCGCGCGCGCTGACGCGGGCGTCTCTGAGCGCGAGGGCGTCCGGCTGGTAGATCCAGATCTCATGGCCGCGCCCATGCGCTTCAAGCGCAAGGTCGAACGTCGTGTCGGCATGGATGTTGACCCCTTCGATGGGGTCCATCTGGATGGCGATTTTCATGACGCGAAGGCTTAGCAGGCGGATGAAGCGCCGTCAGGGCGCCTTGATGAGAACGTGACTGACGACTTTCTCGACCCCGCCGGTCGACCGCGCGAGTTCGAGCGCATCGTTGAGCGAGCGTTCCGAGAACGTCGCGCCGAGGAGGTAGACGACGCCCTGGCTGACCGCGATCTTGAAGTTGCTGCTCCGGACGCCGCCGTCGAAGACGAGCTTGGTGCGCAACGCCGCCTCGATGCGCGCGTCCTCGACGCCCTGCCCGACGGACGTCCGCCCGCCGACGACGACTTCGTCGATCACCTGGTCGACGCCGCCGGCTTTCCACGCGTTTTCGACAAGGCGCTGGCGCCCGTCTTCGGATCGCATGGTCCCGGTGAGGAGAAGCCGCCCCTCGAAGACGGTGATGTCGACATCGCTGTAATCATGCGTGCGGTCGGCGAAGAGCACGGCCTTGAGCTCGGAATCGGCCCCGATGTCGCTGACGCTGGAATCGAGGTTGCGGCTCGACGCGCAGGCCGAGGCGAGGGCGAGCATGAGGAGGGCGGCGACTTGTTTCAGCATCGGAACGGATCCCGGCGGCGACATTCCGGTGATGGGGTGCGTTGGCGGCAGGATCAAGGCAGGGGTAGGGACTAGTCCCCAGTCCCTAGTCCCCCTCCCGCCAGGCAGCCGCGGCGATTTTGACACGCAGCCCCGCGACGGCGGCGATGTCATAGCGGATGTCGGACCCGCTGAGCCGGGGGTGTCGGGCGAGCCAGCTTCTGACCGCCGCCTCCATCCGCCGCCGGTTCCTGTAGGTGACGGCCGACAAGGCCGCGTCCACATCGGCGCGGCGTTTCACCTCGGCGAAGACGAGCAGCGCCCCCCGCCGCGCGACAAGGTCGATCTCCCCGCCCGCCGCCTTGAACCGCCGGTCGAGAATCTCAAAGCCCCGGAGGCGATAGGCGAACGCCGCCAGCGTTTCGGCGAAGCGCCCCGACCGCTCGGCGCGGACGCGTTTCTCGGAAGGATCCGTCACGTGGCGCTCTTCAGCGCCAGCGCGCGCGCATAGGCCTCTTTCCGCGGGATGCCGAAGGCGTCGGCGGCGGCGGCGGCGGCGTCCTTCAGCGGCTGCGTTTCAAGCGCGCGGACGAGGAAGGCGTCGATGTCTTCGGGCGCCGCGGCTGTTTCCTCCGCAGGCGGATCAACGATGACGACGATCTCGCCCTTCGGGCTCGCGTCCGCGTAGCGGGAGGCGAGGGCGGGGAGGGCGTCTTCGACGAATTCCTCATGGATTTTCGTCAGTTCGCGCGCGATCACCGCGCGGCGCGGGCCCAGCGCCTCCGCCATCGCGGCGAGGCTGGCGCCGAGGCGCTGCGGGCTCTCGTAAAAGACAAGGCTCGCCGGGGCGCCGGCGAGCTCTGCGAAGAACTTCCGCCGCGCTTCCGCCTTCGCCGGCGGGAAGCCCGCGAACAGGAACCGGTCGGTCATGACGCCGGCGGCCGAGAGCGCGGCGACGAAAGCCGAGGGGCCGGGCAGGGGATGCACGGCGACGCCGGCGTCGCGCGCCTCCCGCACCAGCTTCGCCCCCGGATCGGAGATGAGCGGCGTGCCGGCGTCGGAAACGAGGACGAAGCGCGCCCCCTCCTTCAGCGCGGCGATGACGCCCGGGCGCACGCGGTCGGCGTTGTGGTCATGATAGGGGCTCATCGGCGCCGTCACGCCATAGGCCGCGAGCAGCTTCGCCGTCTGGCGCGTATCCTCGCAAAGGATGCGGTCGGCGCCCTTCAGCGCCTCGACGACGCGAAAGGTGACGTCGCCAAGATTGCCGATCGGCGTCGCCGCCACATAAAGGCCGGGTTCAAGGGGCTTTGCGGCGCGCGTCATGGCGGGGAGCCTGTCGCCGCTTCAGGGAAACCGTCAACCGTCGCGCGAGATGGTCAGGAGCTCGGTTTACGGCCCCGGCGGCCGGGGATAGGGTGCGCGCCGTCAGGTTCAGGGTGTGATTTCATGATGCTTCCGAAGTTCGGCCGGCTGATCGTCGCGGGCGGCGTGCTGATCCTCGCCGCGTGCGCCTCGACCTCGGAGCGGGCGCCGTCGGGCCCGGTGGTGGCCGGCGAACAGGAGTCCGGGCCGATCGATCCGCGCGTCGCGCCGCCGGACGGGCGCGAGCGCACGCGCTATGACGAGCGGCGCTTCGTCACGCCGCTGCACCTCCAGAACGCGGAGCCGGTGCGGGTCGGCCTCCTCCTTCCCTTCACCGGCGCGACGGAGGCGGTGCAAGAGGTCGCCTCTTCGATGTTCGACGCCGCCCAGCTCGCCGCGTTCGAGGCGGGCGATGATCGCTTCCTCATCATTCCGAAGGACACGCGCGGCACGCCGGAAGGGGCGGCGGCCGCGGCCCGCTCGGCGCTCGCCGACGGGGCGGAGATCATTCTGGGGCCGCTCTTCTCGGAAGAAACGGCGGCCGCCGCGGTGGTCGCGCGCGCGGCGAGCGCGCCGATGATCGCCTTCTCCTCCGATGTCGAAACGGCGGGCGACGGCGTCTATCTCCTCTCCTTCCCGCCGGAGATTGAGGTCGCGCGCGTCACCGACTATGCGATGAAGAACGGGCGCGAACGCTTCGGCCTTCTCGCCCCGGCGAATGAATACGGCGAGCGCGTGTCGGCCGCCTTTTCGAAAGAGCTCGCGATCCGCGGCGGCGTCCTCGTGCATGAAGAACGCTACGAGCAGTCGCCGGATGCGATGCTCGCCCCGGCGAAGCGCCTCGCGGCCTATTCGAAAGAGATCATTCCGCCGGAACTCCGGCACGGCTACGACTCCGACAAGCCGCGCGCCGTCGGCGCCGCCGGCGGCAATGCGCTCGGCTATCAGGCGGTGCTGATGCCGGAGCAGGGAACGCTCCTGCGCGCGCTCGCGCCGCTCCTTCCCTATTACAACGTCAACATCAACGAGGTGAAACTCCTCGGCGTCTCGGCGTGGAACAATCCGCGCCTGACGCGCGAACCGGCGCTGAAGGGCGGCTGGTTCGCCGCGCCCGATCCGACGATCACGCGCGACTTCGAAGACCGCTTCCGTGCGGCCTTCGGCGAAACGCCGCCGCGCCTTTCCTCGCTCGCCTATGACGCGACGCTGCTCGCCGCGCGCCTCGGCCAGGCGCCGCGCCGGCGCGACCGCTTCGACGAAAGGCAGATCATTTCACGCTCCGGTTATTTCGGCGCCGACGGGCTCTTCCGCTTCACGCCGGAAGGCACGATCGAACGCGGCCTCGCCATTCTCGAAATCCAGCCCGGCGGCATCCGCGTCATCGATCCCGCGCCGAAATCCTTCATCGCGGGAAGCTGACGCTTGCGCGGATTGATCGCGGCGCTCTCAGCGCTGACGCTCGGCGCGGAGGCCGCGGCCGACGACGCCGCCTTTGCGGAACGGAAGGCCGCGGTCGAAATCGCGGAGCGGCATGCGGCGGACCGCTACGCCTTCACGCTCGATTTTCGCGACCTCAGCGAAGACCAGGCGCGCGCCTTCCGCGTGCGCTTTGATCCGCGCAAGCCCGCCGGCGAACGCTGGACGGCGATTGATCCGCCTAAGGATCAATATGGCAAGGCGGAGAAGGCCGCCTTCGCCCGTATGACGAGAAACGACGACGCCGACGACGCCCTCGTTTATGAAGGCCTCGCCGAGGCGCTGCCGGGGGCGAAGCTCCTCTCCGCGGACGCCGAGAGGGCCGTCTTTTCGATCCCGATCGACGATCCCGACATGCCGGCGGCGGCGAAGGAGGCGCTCATCGCGACCGCCGTCCTCGACCGGCGCACGGGTCACGTCGCCTCGGTCGAAATCCGGTCGCTGAAGCCGTTCAAGCCCGCCGCGCCGGTCAAGATCGCGGCGATGCGCCAGTTGCAGGTCTACGCGCCGCAAACGCCCGGCGGCCCGGCGCTGATGGTCGCCTCCGAATCCGATGCGGAGGGAAGCGCGATGTTCAAATCCTTTTCGTCAAAGGCGCGGCTTTCCTATTCGTCGATCGAGAAAGTCGACGCCCCGCCGCGCACGGCGGCGAAATAGCGGCGCTTCAAGCTTTGTCCGGCTTGCCGAGGATCGCGTCCGTCCTGATCCGCAGCGTGCGCGTCGCGACCGAAATCTCCGCCATGAAGAAGCCGAATCCGCCGATGACGGCGATCATCGCAAGCGCGAACAGCGCCGCGACAAGGGCGTAAAGATCAGCCCCCGCAAAGGCGCCCGCGAACAACAGCGCGACGTCGATCGCAACGAGCAGCGCCGCCGCCGACCACAGATAGATCGCATAATTGGCGAGGCTGATGCGCTGAGAGAGGCCGCGCAGTTCGACAATCGCGGCTTCGCGTGCGGGGCCGTCGGCATCGCCGCCGATTTCTTTCTTCAACGTGCGCGAGCGGTCGACGACGCGCGCCAGGCGCTGCGTCGCGACATTGAGGAACGACCCGATGGCGACGAGGAGAAAAACCGGCGCCACCGAAAGCTGAATGATGCGGCCGATGCCGTCGATGTCGTTTTCCATGGGCGTGTCGAAAACGCGTTTGCGGGGCCTGTGTCAATCTGGCGCCGGGTAATGATTCAAAGTCGACGCCCGCTTACAGACTATGCCAAGGATGGAACCGCTTCGGGGCGGCGCTTCCGGTGCGCTGAAGGCCGCTCAACAGCGACCGGCCCGTGCATAAGCCAGTCGACGATCAGCGATGCGCGTCAAGCCCTTGGCGGCGCAGTCCCCGGGAGAGGAAGGGGAGGGCCAACTCCTCCATTGGTCGGACTCGCGTCAGGCCATTGACACGCTGAACACGGATTGATTAATTCGTCCGCGTACAAAACGTTGTGTCGTTTCGGGGGCGGCGAAAATACAGGAAATTCGTTCAGTCGGCATTTCGGCCAAATCTGATTAATCTGTCGTTCCGGCGTCGGGAGCTGTCGATCACCTAGTTCCTGCTGAGTAGTTCGTTCCCGGATTTTCTACCTTATCTTGATCTTTTCTGAAATTATGGGGGTTATCATGAAAAGTTTGGGTCAACGCGCGGCTGCGCGCGCCTTTCGTCTGGCTGCGCTCGCTTCCGCCGCGTTTTCCATCGTGTCTTCGCCTTCGCCGGCGCTCTCCGCGCCCGCGAACGCCAATCCGACGATCGAGGCGGCAGCGCGCAAAGGCGCCGCGGTCTATTTGCTGCCGGATTGTCCGACTGAGGCGAGCGCTGCGGCAGAGAGCGGGCTTATCGCCCTGGCGGCGAGTTTCGCGGCTGATTTCCTGGTCGGCGCGGTCGAGAACTGGCTTGCAAAACGCAAGGCGGAACTGAGCGGAGAGTTCGTCGCCGGAACATCCGCCCCGCTGTTGTTTACGCCGCCGTCGGGCGCCTCGTCCCCAAAGCTGAGCTTCGGCTGCGTCGTGATCGCGTCAGGCGAGTTTGGCGCGCTCCGAAGCAAGGCGGCGAGTTCCCGCGGCGCGCTGACCGCCGGAAAAATCGACGCCATGGGCCTCGTCGATTACCCCGATTTTTATCTTGAGGCGAAGGCGGAGGCCGTCGGCGACGCCGTTACGTTAAGACCGATCTATCTCGATTATCGCAAGCTGGCCGCGGCGGAGCGTTCATCGAAGGGCTCAAAAAAGATCGTTGCTATCATCGGCTTCACCGCGAAGTCGCTCGCGCAGGACGCCAAGATAAATGAGGAAAACACCTTCGCCGTCTATCGCTTCAATTTCGGCGAGCTTCAGGTCGGTAAAGTATATAAGGGCGCGGAGATCTTCACCGGCCTGAGCGCGGTTCAGAAGATGCCGCCCCCCTATGTCGAAGGCAAATTCCAGCCGAAGGCCGCCAATGTGTTGGCTTTAGTTGCTGAAACCGAAGACGCGTCGTTGGCGCTGCAGCTGCTCACCTCCGCCTTTGCGTCGAACAAGGACACGCTGAACAAAGTCGTCGAAGATGCCGTCAAGAAGGCGCTTGGTGAGGAAGAAGAGAAGAAAAGCTGATGGCGTTCGCGCGCAGCGTGATCTTCTCGGGGCTTTTGCTTGCTGCGGCCTGCGCGAGCGCGCCGCCTGCGCCCATCCCGCCGGCAGTTGCGCTTGCGCCGGGCGCAAACGCTTTTGAAAGCGGAAGCGCGGCGGCGCGTCCTGACGCCTCCGCCCATTTGCGCATTCAGCAAATTTGCGAAGGCCGCAATGACGCCCAGGATGTCGAGAAATATGACGGCGAGTTCGGACCCGCTCGGGCATTCGTTCTCGCCGCAGCTCCGGCGACCGCGCGCCTCGTTTGGAACACCGACCGCGCGCGCGCCTACGCGCCTTATCAAGGAACATTGTACGGCGCGGCCTGCACCGGGACGCTTGTTGATGCGGATCACCTGTTGACCGCGGCCCATTGCATCGAGATCGGGCCTAGCCCGCGAACAAATCGCGTCACGCCGTTGCGGCCGACTTCAGACGGCGGTTATGAATCCGTTCCGCCGGAAGATATCGCGACCTTGCTTGACGCGGAGTTCAACTACCAACTTGCTCCCGACGGCTCACGTCGGACGAGCGTCTCCTTCGCGGTGGAGAAAGCGGTCGAGCACGGAATCAACACGGACCGAACGATCGGCATCGACTTCGCGCTCTTGAAGTTGGCGCCGCTTCCCGACGGAAGGCGGCCGGGAGATCTCTTCGCACACATCAAATGGAGCGCCGAGCATGACGCATATGACGCCGCGACCTTCCTAACCGTGATCCAGCACCCTGCAGGCGATTTCAAGAAAATTCACGCAGGTCCCAAGAAGGCCTTTTCAGGCGCGTCGCAGCGTCAAGAACTGCGCTATGCAAGCATCGACACGCTCGCCAACTCATCAGGCTCCGGAATAATCGACCAGACAGGCAGGCTCATCGGCGTGCACGTGCTTGGCGGCTGCCAGGAGGCGGTGCTGTTTAACGCCGGCGTAAGCCTTGTCGCGGTGCGCGCGCGCTCATCATATTTCAGTCAATCGCATCAAGAATAGCTTGCGGGAACTGATCGCTCGCAGAATCTCGGCGCGCCAACAGACTTTGCCAGAGTTCCTGCTCAACGGAAAAGGATTTCCACCACCGCATTGAGCAGCCGTCGGCCGTTTGGCGTCGCTGTGATGCGCGCGCCGGCGCGGGTGAGGAACCCTTCCGCCGCGAGCGCTTCTATCGCGGGGCCGAGCGCGGCGAGATCGTTTGCGTCCGCTTCGACGCCGTCGACGGTCCTGAGGCCCATCGCGAATTTTTCGATGCGGCGCTCTTCTTCCGTCAGCGCCTCGTCGAGCGTCACCGCATGGCCGTCGCGGAGGGCGCGCGCGAGATAGTCGGCGGGCGCGCGCGCGGTTTCTGTGGCGCGGCGCGCGCCCTCGATCGTCACGCGGCCATGCGCGCCGGGGCCGATCCCGATGTAATCCCGCTGGCGCCAATAGGCTTCGTTATGGCGCGAGCGACCGCCGGCGCGCGCGTGGTTTGAAATCTCATAAGCGGGAAGGCCCGCCGCGGCGGTGAGGTCCTGCGCGATGTCGAAGAGGTCGGCGCCGGCGCCGTCATCGGGCGGGGTCCAGCGGCCCTTCGCGACCTGTCGGTCAAAAGCGGTGCCGGGCTCGATCGTGAGCTGGTAGAGCGACAGGTGGTCGAGGCCGGCCGCGATCGCCGCGCGCAATTCCTCCGTCCACTGAGCGATCGTCTGGCCGGGCCGGGCGTAGATGAAGTCGGCGCTGACGCGCGCGAATGCGCCAAGCGCGGCGTCTACGCTCGCGCGCGCCGCGCGCCCGTCATGGTCGCGCCCCAGAAATTTCAGCGCCGCGTCGTCGAAGGACTGCACGCCGAGCGAGAGGCGGTTGACGCCGGCGGCGCGAAAATCGTCAAAGCGCGCGCCATCGACGGGGTTCGCTTCGAGCGTGATTTCCGGATCCTCGCCGAAACCCCAGAACCGCGCCGCTGCGGCGATGACGCCCTCGATGACGGGAAGGGGCGCAAGGCTCGGCGTGCCGCCGCCGAAATAAAGGCTCGTCACGCGCCGCCCGGGCGTCAGCGCGGCCCAGTGCGCCATCTCCGCCGTCAGCGCAGCGGTCCACGCAGCGGCGTCGGCTCCGCGGTCCTTGTGAACGTTGAAGTCGCAATAGGGGCAGATCGCCGCGCAGAACGGCCAATGGACGTAGATTGCAAGGGCGGCGTCCAACGGCATTGGCGGCGCGGTCATCTGTTGCGGAAACGGCTGGCGGATGCTCGCACAGCTCAGCCGGCAAGACACGCCGCGACCAGCTGGCGGAAGGCGTCCGCCCGGTGGGAGATGGCGTGTTTCGTTTCCGGATCGAGTTCGGCGAAGGTCTTGGAATAGCCCTCGGGCACGAAAACCGGGTCGAAACCGAAGCCCATGGTCCCGCGCGGCGGCCAGGTGAGCCGCCCCTCGGCCCGCCCCAGAAATGTTTCCACATGCCCGTCCGGCCAGGCGAGCGCGAGGCAGCAGACGAAGCGCGCAGAACGGTCTGCCGCCCCTTTTTCCTGCATTTCCCGCTCGACCCGCGCCATCGCCATTGCGAAATCCCGGCCTGACGGCGTTTCCGCCCAGTCAGCGGTGTGAACGCCCGGCCGGCCGCCGAGCGCGGCGACCTCAAGGCCGGAATCATCGGCGAGGGCGGGGAGGCCTGAGCCTCTCGCCGCCGCCAAAGCCTTCAGGCTGGCGTTGCCCGCGAAGGAATTTTCGGTCTCTTCCGGGACAGGCAGGTGAAGCGCCCCGGCGGACACCGCCGCCACCCCGAACGGGGCGATCAGCTCGTTGATTTCTTTGACTTTTCCGGCGTTATGGCTGGCGATCACCAGCCGGTCCGCAATCAATTTCCGACGGCTCACCAAAGGGCTCCTTATCGCTCTTCGAAAAAAAATTATCGTTTTTCGACGAAAACCCCTTGCATCGTTTTTCGATAAGTGTATATCGTTATTCAACAAGACGGGGACGCACCCCGCACGCGGCGGAAAGACCGCAGACAGCCAGGAAGACGTGCCTCAGATAAAAAAAGAGCGGCGGGGTTTCCCACGCCGCTCAGGAAAAAACAGCCAAAACGCGTTCGCGCACCAACGAAAGGAAATTCAGATGTTACGCAATCACGCCGCCTTCAACATCGGCAATGCCGGCCGGTTTGTCAACGGCCTTGTCACCTCGGCGATGGTCGTCCTGATCGGGGCGTCCTACCTCGCCTCGCTCGGCCGCATCGTTCTCGTCTAGGGCAATCGGCCGCCCGCCCGGCGAAACCGGGGGGCGGCGGGAAGGAAGACGCCATGACCAAAGCTCTCTCCCTCCTCTTCGCCGCGGCGCTTGGCTGCGCGGCCCTCCTCTTCGCCGCCGCGCTCGCCCAATCCGGCGGCGACGCCGGCAACGCCGTTCAGCGGCTCTGCGACGAAAGGCTGTGCGGCGTCGTCTTCTTCTGAGAAGACGAGAAGGCCTCGCGCCCCGCTTTTCAGGAGGGTCCCCATGATCAAGGCCATCGGCAAGGGCTCGCTCGCCTCCATCCTCGCTGTCGTGCTGCATGTCGTGCGCGTCGTCGTCTGGATCGTGTTCGCGGCGCTGTCGGCGGCGATCGTCGCCATTCCGTTTCTTCCGGCGGTCGCGAAATTCGTCGCGGGCGCCGAAGGCGTCTCGATCGACGGCGATCTCGACGTCGACGCCGGCGATTTCGTCGAGGTCCTCAAACATTTCATCACCTTCGGCGTCACGCTCTATGTCGTCGAACGCCTGCTCGAAATTCTCAAGACGCTGCGCTTCGGCTCGCCCTTCGTGAAGGAGAACGCCGACCGCTTCAGAAAGCTCGGCTGGGCGCTTCTTATCGGCGAAGGGTCGAAAATCCTGATCGGCGTTCTCGCTGCAATCTTCGACGCGGACGTCGACACCGGCCTTGAGGGCATCACCCTCATCGCGGTCGTCGCCGTGTTCGTGCTGTCGGAAGTGTTCCGCGAAGGCGCGCGCATGAAAGAGGAACAGGACCTCACAGTCTGATGTCCATTTCCGTCAAACTCGACCGGGTGCTGCTCGACCGCGGGATGAGCCTGACGGAACTGTCGGAGCGGGTCGGCGTGACGATCGCCAATCTCTCGATCCTGAAGACCGGCAAGGCGAAGGCGATCCGCTTCTCGACGTTAGAGGCGATCTGCAAGGAGTTGAACTGCCAGCCGGGCGACATCCTTTTCTTCGAAGACGACGGCAAGCCGATCCGGCATGACGATTAGCGGGGACGTTCACCAGACCGGCGGCTTCTCCCCTTCTTTCCGCCGGGGCCTTCGTTCCTCCGTACCAAGATCAAGCTCGGCGAGAATGTCGGCGCGCGCCTCGTCAAGGTTCGGCGCCGGCGGGCGCGTCGGCGATTGGGGATAGCCTGAGATCTTGAACGCATTTCCGGTCATCGCGAGCTTGCCCATTTCAGGATCGTCGACCTCGACGAACATGCCGCGCGCTTTCAGCTGCGGGTCCTCGACGACGTCCGCCATCGTGTGGATCGGCGCCGCCGGAACGCCGGCCGCGCGGAAGAGGGCGGTCCACTCGGCGACGCTGCGCGCGCTGAGCGCCGCCTCGATTTCGACTTTCAGCGCACGGTGGTTCGCAAAGCGGGCGAACAGCGTGTCATAGCGCTGATCGGTCAGAAAATCGGAGCGGCCGACGACGGCGCAGAAGGCCGCGAACAAGCTTTCATTCGCGCAAGCGACGGCGATCGGCCCGTCCCTCGCCGCGAACACGTCGAAGGGCGTGATGACAGGGTGTCGCGATCCTGTCGGCGCTTGCGTTTCGCCGGTCGCCAGCTGGCGCACCAGCGCGCTTTCGAGCAGCATCGTCTGCACGTCGAGCATCGCGATGTCGATGAAGCGGCCCTTTCCGCTCGCCCGCCGCTCATAAAGCGCCGATGAAATCGCCAGCGCCGCGAACACGCCGGCGGCGAGATCGGCGAGCGAAATTCCGAGCCTGACGCCCGGCCCGCCCTCGGGGCCGTTGATCGAAATCATGCCGCCGAGCGCCTGCACGATCAGGTCATAGGCCGGCAAGTCGCGATAGGGCCCCGTATGCCCGAAGCCGGAGATCGAGGCGTAGAGAAGCTGCGGATGCCGGGCCTTCACGCTGTCGTAATCGAGGCCGAGCCGCGTCATCGCGCCGGGCTGGAAATTCTCGACGAGAACATCCGCCCGCGCGAGCAGCTTTTCAAACACCGCCCGGTCGCCGTCGTCCTTCAGGTTGAGCGCGAGCGAGCGCTTGCCCCGGTTGATGGAGGCGAAATAGACGCTCTCGCCGTTCTTGAAGGGCGGAAAGGCGCGCGTGTCGTCGCCGTGGCCCGGCATCTCGATCTTGAGGATGTCTGCGCCCAGCTCATAAAGCAGCGTCGTGCAATAGGGGCCCGCGAGCACGCGGCTGAGGTCCAGCACGCGCACCCCGGCGAGCGGCCCGCGCGGGGTTTCGGTCATGGCGCTTCTCCCGTTCCGTCGCCGCCACTGTGCAAAGAACCTGCATGGCCTGACAACCGCCAAATCACGCTAAAGCCGCCGCGTGAGCGACCTTCCGATCCTCCTTCTCGCCGACCGCATCGGCGTATTCGTGTTTGCGCTGTCGGGCGGCATCGCCGCGGCGCGCAAGGAGATGGATCTTTTCGGCGTCCTCGTGCTCGCCTTCCTCACGGCGGTCGGCGGCGGCACGCTGCGCGATCTCATTCTCGATGCGCCGGTGTTCTGGCTCGCCGACACGCTGTCGCTCGGGCTCAGCGCCGCGGGCGGCCTCGTCGCCTTCTTCCTCTGGAAGCCGATCGACGCTTTCCGCCCTTTACGCTGGGCCGACGCCGCGGGGCTTGCGCTCTTTTCGGTCGCGGGCGCGGCGAAGGCGGCGGGTCTCGGCCATTCGTTCGTCATTGTGCTGATCATGGGCACGATGACGGCCTCGGCGGGCGGGCTCCTGCGCGATGTCGTGGCCAACCGGGTGCCGATGCTGCTGCTCCCGGGCGAACTCTATGCGACCGCCGCGCTTCTCGGCGCGGGCGTCTACGGCGGCTTGCATTTCAGCGGCGTCGGCGAGGGCCCCGCCTTTGCCGCCGGCATGGCGGCCGCTTTCGCCCTCAGGGCCGCGGCGATCGTCTTCAAATGGTCGCTGCCGACGCCGAAGGGGTAGGGGTAGCCAAAGGCAAAAGACAATTAATTTGGGCGGCCAATTCGTGACGCGCGGTCTGCAAAGTCCTCAGGGCTTTCCCGGCCCCTTGATGGGCAGGAATTGGAGGGTGCCAGCTAAGCCAATGATTCGATTCGGAATTTAACCTATTGATTCTTTTGAAATATTCGCTATAAGGATGGGCATGCGGGGTCCTGTTCGTAACATCGAACTCATGCTTAAATTCAAAATAGACGAAGAAAAAGCAATTGAATCGATCGTTTGGATCGCTTCCAATTGGCCTCAAGTAACGCCTTTTTACGTCGCCAAAATACTCTTTTTGGCTGAAAAAGACCACTTAAATAAGTTTGGTCGACCCATTATCGCTGACACTTATATCGCAATGCCTTATGGACCAGTCCCGTCAACCATAAGAGATTTTATCGAATCAAACGCACTTTTTTCGGATTTTGTGGGAACGTTTGAGGAATCTGTACAAGTAGACCGTTCTAAAAAATACGCCGAAATCTCAGCTCGTCGCGAGCCGAACTTGGAGCTTTTTTCCAAGTCAGATATCCAGTGCTTGATGGCAGCACTGAAATTCTGCAAGACCAAGACTTTTGGTGAGCTTTCCGAGTTGACGCATCGCGATCGTGCTTGGTTGGACACAGCGCCCAACTCTCCGATGGATTATGCTAACTTCATCGATGACACGAATCCAGCTAGAGACACGATTCTCGATCAGGCTTGGGAGAACTCTGTCTTTGGCGCTTAGTAATGATAGAATGCGGTAAAGTATACATTATATACTGCAATTATATAAAGCCACCGAAAAACAAGATTAGCTTGTGTTTCTGCGTGGATCCTCCGCTTTTCTTCTTTATAAACTCACAACCGCGTATTCCCGATAGCGCTCAAGTTGAAATCTATCCTGACGAGTGCAGCGCACTGACTCACAAAAGCTATGTTGACTTAAGCGGTGCGAAGACGTTCCAGCCGGATGAGCTTCTGACGCTCATTGATAGAGGTTTTGTCAGCAAGCCGGCATTGGCTCGAATAAAAGAAACTCTGGTTTCGGATGCTCCCACGCTCGTCGAAAGGCACCGCAAGCTCGCCATGCAAAATCTAGGATTGACCTAAAGACCAATAGAGGTTTGTTTTGGATTCTAGCAGGGCCTATATCCCGCCCGCGATGACCGCCCTTGATCTCAGCCTGAAGCCAAACCCTTCGGAAACCTCGCAGGTTTCCGTGTTCGGGCTTTCGCGCGCGGAGATTGCGGCGCGGATCGGTGAGGGGCTCGGCCTCGAGGCGAAAAAGGCGCGCATGCGCGCGAACCAGCTCTGGCGCTGGGTCTATCATTACGGGGCGACGGATTTCGACGCGATGACCGACATCGGCAAGGAGATGCGCGCGGGTCTTGCGCTGCTCTTCAGTCTCGAGCGCCCGCGCGTCGTTGAGCGGCAGATTTCAACCGACGGCACGCGCAAATATCTCCTCGAAGTGTCGAAGGGCGCGGAGATCGAGTGCGTCTTCATTCCGGATGTCGGGCGCGCCGGGGCGCTGTGCGTCTCAAGCCAGGTCGGCTGCACGCTGACCTGCACCTTCTGCCATACGGGCACGCAGCCGCTCGTCCGGAACCTCACGGCCGGCGAAATCGTCGCGCAGGTGATGGCGGTCAAGGACGATCTTGAGGAATGGCCGTCCGGCGGGGATGACCGGCGCCTTTCCAACATCGTCTTCATGGGCATGGGCGAGCCCCTGCTCAACGCGGAGAATGTCGCGCGCGCCATCGAGACGATTTCGGATGGGGATGGCATCGGCATTTCGCGCCGACGCACCACGGTTTCGACATCGGGCGTCGTGCCGGCGATCCGCCCGCTCGGCGAGAACACCGGCGCCATGCTGGCGATCTCGCTGCACGCGACGAACGACGGCTTGCGCGACGTGCTCGTCCCCATCAACCGCAAATATCCGATCGCCGAGCTTCTGGAGGCGTGCCGCACCTATCCGGCCGCGGGGAATTCCAAGCGGATCACCTTTGAATATGTGATGCTGAAAGGCGTCAACGACACGGATGCGGAGGCGCGGGAGCTTGTGCGCCTTCTCAAGAACATTCCGGCGAAGATCAATCTCATCCCCTTCAACCCGTGGCCCGGCGCGCCCTATGAGTGCTCGGACTGGGACCGGATCGAAGCCTTCGCCGACATCGTCAACCGCGCCGGCTACGCCTCGCCGATCAGGACCCCGCGCGGGCGGGATATTCTCGCGGCCTGCGGCCAGTTGAAGTCGGAGAGCGTGAAGGTGCGGGCGAGCGCGAGGATGGGCGAGAGGCAGGCGGCGGATCTTTCCTGACGCGCGCCCGATGGAATGGGAAGCGGGATGAAATTCGACCTTCGCCAGCTCAGCCCCCAGGCGCTGTGGAAACGGCAATCCGTGCGGATAGGGGCCGGTCTCACCCTCGCGGGCGGCGCCATCGGCGTCATCGCAAACCTGTCGGCCGTGCTCGGCATCTTCGCCCGGGACCCGACGCCGGAGCTGGTGGCGGACACGCGCGCGCAAGTTGAGAGCGCCGACGCCAAGATCGACGAGATCCTGAAACTGATGCGGACGAATGCAGCCCTTGCAGGACGCGACCTCGCGCCTTCGGCTGAAGGCGCCATTGAAACATCGCTCGCCGACATTCTGGGGTCCGTCGATGCGGCCAAAGCCGAGGCTCGCGCGGCGCTGCAACGGAGCGATGTCGACGCCGCAGCCAGCCTGATCGAAGCCGTAGCGGCCCAACAGCAGCAGGCGGCGGGGAACGCCTCGGCAAGCGCGGCGGCGAGCTGGCGCGAAGCGGGCGCGCTCTACGCATCGACCAATATCAGCGCGGCGATAGACGCCTATGAGAAGTCGCTGGCGCTTCAGCCCGGCGACGCGGCGACCGAGATGGCGCTCGCCGGATTGCAGCTCGCACAGTCCAATCTCGACGAGGCTGAGCGTCTTTACGTGGCGATTGAAGCGCGCGCGCTGCCCTCCTCGCCGGAGGCCGGCTGGGCGATGCTCGGCCGCTCGGCTGTCGCCGACAGCCGCGGCGAGCAGGGCGAGGCCCGGCGGCTGATGGAGGCGGCGCTCGACCTTGCGCGACGGACCGGCGAGTCCGAAATCGCCGCTGTCGCCGCCAGCAATCTCGGATTCCTGCTTCGCCGCGAGGGAAGTCTTGAGGAGGCGGAGCGCATTCTCGACTTCGGCCTTGCCGAGGCGCGACGCGCCGGCGCCCGCGGTTATGAGGCGCGCGCGCTGGACGCGCTCGGGCTCCTCGCCTTTTCGAAAGGCGACCCGGATCTTTCCGTGGCGCGGCTGGAGGAAGCGCGCCGCATCCATGAATCGCTCGGCGACCTGAGGCGGCTGTCGACGACCATCGGCAATCTCGGGGCGGTCGCGCTTGAGCGCGGCGATCTCGCCGCGGCCGAACGCCATCTCGAAGCCTCTGTTGCGATCGGTGAACGGCTCGGCCTGCCGAAATCCATCGCGGAAGACCTCAACAACCTCGCCGATCTCGCGCTGCGCCGGAACGAGCTTGATCTCGCCGATGCGCGGCTCAACCGGGCGATGGCGCTCGTCGAGGCGAACGGGCTCGACCGCGTGCGGCCCTTCGTCGAGGCGACCGCGGGCCAGGCCGCCGCCGCGCGCGGAGACCTTGCGAAGGCCTGCGGGCTCTGGTCGGCGTCCGCGCGCGCGCTTGAAGCGATGGACGACCAGACGGCGCAGGCGGTCGCCGCCCTCGCAGACGATGCCGGCTGCAAGGCCGCGTCTGGATAATTCGTATGCAGATAGATGAAAAGCGATTAGAGGAGCGCTTCGTCCGCGCTTCCGGACCAGGCGGACAGAACGTCAACAAGGTCGCCACGGCGGTCGAGCTTCGGTATGACACGGCGGCCGCAGCGATGCCCGAGGCGGTGCGTGCGCGGCTGCTGAAACTCGCCGGCGCGCGCGCGACGAAGGACGGCGTCATCGTTCTCTTCGCCGACCGCTTCCGCGACCAGGCGCGCAACCGCGCCGACGCGCGCGCGCGCCTTGAAGCGATGATCGAAAAAGCCGCCACCCCGCCGCGCCCCCGCATCGCGACCAAAACGCCGAAATCGCAAAAGCGAACGCGCCGTGAGGACAAGGCCAAGCGCAGCGTCGTCAAGCAGGGGCGCGGCCGCGTGCGCGGTGAGGATTAGAGCGGCGCGCGCAAAAGTGTACGCGGTTTTGCGCGGAAACGCCGCGACAAACAATAAACTAGACCAAGCTGGGCGATTCCAAAATCGCGCAGCTTGGTCTAGGACGTAAACTCATAAACGGTTTGCAGGGTTCGCGAACAGTGATTCCTTC
>CAZOEB010000025.1:0-29375 GCA_964578685.1 uncultured Caulobacterales bacterium | reverse complement strand
GCGAGAAGGCGAGCGGCTCCATGCCCCGGAAGAACTGGTGCTGGTCCGTCGTGTTGGCGAGATGGATGAAGTGCTTGATGTCCTCCGTATACGCCGCAAAGAGGACGAGCGCGCCGAGGCCCGCCGAGCCGATGGCGTAGCCTTTCGTCACCGCTTTCGTCGTGTTGCCGACGGCGTCGAGCGCGTCTGTCGTCTCGCGCACCGAGCCTTCAAGGCCCGACATTTCGGCGATGCCGCCGGCGTTGTCGGTGACCGGGCCGAACGCATCGAGCGCGACGATCATGCCGGCGAGCGCGAGCATCGTCGTCACCGCGGTCGCTATGCCGTAAAGGCCCGCGAGATTGTACGTGACGATGATGCCGATGACGATGACGAGCGCGGGAAGCGCCGTCGCTTCCATCGACACGGCGAGGCCCTGGATGACGTTGGTGCCGTGGCCTGAAACCGAGGCCGCCGCGACCGACTTCACCGGGCGGAAGCCGGTTCCGGTGTAATATTCGGTGATCCAGACGATGAGGCCGGTGACGGCGAGGCCGACGATCCCGCAGAGGAAAAGGCTCATCCCCGAGAACGTCGCGCCGTCGATTGCGCCCGAAAAACCGAAAATTGCGTTCGTTACGACCCCGATCGCGACGAGCGATAGCACGCCGGTGGCGACGAGGCCCTGATAGAGCGCGCCCATGATGTTCTTGGAGCCCTTACCGAGCCGGACGAAGAACGTTCCGATGATCGAGGTGACGATGCACGCCGCGCCGATCGCGAGCGGATAGAGCATGAACGCCGTCGCGTTCGCGGCGAAGAGGATCGAGCCGAGCACCATCGTCGCGGCGACCGTGACGACATAGGTCTCGAAGAGGTCCGCGGCCATGCCGGCGCAGTCGCCGACATTGTCGCCGACATTGTCCGCGATCGTCGCGGGGTTTCTGGGATCGTCTTCCGGAATGCCGGCTTCAACCTTGCCGACCATGTCGCCGCCGACGTCGGCGCCCTTGGTGAAGATGCCGCCGCCAAGACGCGCGAAGACCGAAATGAGCGAGGCGCCCAGCGAAAGCGCGATGAGCGCGTTGACGACCTCGCGGCTTTCCGGGGCGAGGCCCATCGGCCCCGTGAGGATCGCGTAGTAGCCGGCGAGGCCGAGAAGCGCGAGGCCGGCGACGAGCATCCCCGTCACCGCGCCCGCGCGGAAAGCGACGGAAAGGCCTTTCGCGAGGCTTTCGGAGGAGGCCTGCGTCGTGCGGACGTTGGCGCGCACCGAAACGAGCATGCCGATGAAGCCGGCCGCGCCCGACAGGATCGCGCCGGCGGCGAAGCCGAGCGCCGCCGTCAGCCCGAGCGCGAACAGGAGGATCGCAAACACGATGACTCCGGCGATGGTGATCGTCGTGTACTGACGCTTCAGGTAGGCTGATGCGCCTTCCTGGATCGCCGCGGCAATTTCTTTCATGCGAGCGTTGCCCGCGGAAAGCGACATCACCTGTTGGATGGTTATGACGCCATAGAGGATGGCGAGTATGCCGGCCCCGATGACCAGCCATAATTCAAGGCTCATAGCACCCTTCCCTTGGCCGCTGACGGCCGCTGATTGGAATTCCGGAGGAGAGAACGCCGATATGGCCGCGACGTGTGAAACGTCTGCGCTTCAATCAGCCCCCGATTAGATCGGCCGGACTGATGACAAAGCCGCCTCGGAAAATCAACCGGAAAATCAATCGGAAATCGGCGGGCGCCGCGACGGCGCTAACCGCCAGTTGTGCGTCTTTCCGGGACACGCGAGGCGCGCCGGATAATTCATTTGGAACCTCGGCCGTTTCGTCCGTGTAACTATCATCAGGCGAAGGCGGGGCGCTTCGCGGCCGGTTCAAGCAACCGTGACTGCCGGCCTGAACCCACGCCAAAGCAGGCCGCCGAAGGGAAGGCGTTCGATTCGTTCAGCTTTTCGGGCGCCGGCGGGAACTGAAACATCAGCGAGCAATTATTGAGGCCCGCGAGTCACGCCCTCCGACTTGCCGGCTTTGTCTTCAAACGGTATTCGCCCGAGGTTAGCCTCGCCGGTGGAAATCCCGTCGGCGAGGGGCGGTTGATCGACAGGGCCGGTGTTCGGGCGGCCGTCAACAGGGCGAGGGGCGTCAATGACCTTCAACGCTGATGCGGGCGCTGCGGCAAGGGGCGCCGGCGAGGGGGCTGACCTCGTGGCGGCGCTTTCTCCGACACCGACCGATTCCGGTCGGCTGCCTTTGCGGCTCGACCTGTTTCCGACGCTGACCGCCGCGCTCGATTACGCTGCGCAGGGCGACGCCGGCTACAATTTCTACAATCTTCGCGGCGGTCTTTTCGCGACCCTTTCCTATGCGGCGCTGAAGGAGCGCGCGCGCCTGCTCGCCCGCCGCCTCGCGGCTCGTTTCCCCCGCGGCGCGCGGATTGCGCTTGTCGCGGAAACGAGCCCGGAATTTCTGACGGCCTTTTTCGCCTGCCAATATGCCGGCCTCATCCCGGCGCCGATGCCGCTGCCGGTCAATCTCGGCGGCAAGGACGGCTATCTGACGCAGGTGCGCCTGATGGTCGAAGGCGCCAAGGCGGCGGCGGCCGTCGGCCCGCTGGCGATCAAGGACTTCCTGACCGATGCGCTCGCCGCCAATTCTTCGGTCGCGGTGCTGAGTTTTGAAGAACTCGCCGCGCTTGAAGCCGAGGCCGAGCCGGCCGCCTTCGGGGCCGACGAACTCTGTTATATCCAGTACTCGTCAGGTTCGACGAGCGCGCCCAAGGGCGTCATCGGCACGCAGGCCTCCGTCAACGCCAATCTTCACGGCATCACGAAGCACGGCCTCAAACTCCGCGCCGACGATCGCGCGACGAGCTGGCTGCCGCTCTATCACGACATGGGTCTGATCGGCTTCGGGCTCGCGCCGATGTACGGACAGCGTTCGGTCGATCTCATCGCGACGTCGGACTTCGTCCGCAGGCCGCTGCTCTGGTTGCGCCTGATGTCCGACAACCGCGCGACGATCACTTACAGCCCGTCGTTCGGCTATGAATTGTCGGCGCGCCGCTCGGCGAAAGCCGAAGACGCCGCGATCGATCTTTCGACCTTGCGCGTCGCCGGCATCGGCGGCGACATGGTTCGCCCCGAAGCGCTCAACCTGTTTGCGGAAGCGTTCGCGCCGAACGGCTTCAAGGCTAGCGCGTTCCTGCCGAGCTACGGCATGGCGGAGGCGACGCTCGCGATTTCCTTCACCGAGATCGGGGCGGCGATCGACGTCGATCATGTCGACATGCGCCATTATAACCGGTCGGGCGTCGCGCAGCCTTCATCGGCGCTGACCTCGCCCGAGCATCGCCGCGGCTTCGTGCTGTGCGGCAAGCCGCTGCCGGGCCACGCGATCGACGTGCGCGGCGAAACCGGCGAGACGCTGAAAGACCGCGAGGTCGGGCGCATCTTCATCAAGGGGCCGAGCCTGACGCCGGGCTATTTCAGCGACGCGGACGCGACGGCGCGCCTTTATCAGGGCGAATGGCTCGACACCGGCGACATGGGCTATTTCCTCAACGGGGAGATCGTCATCACCGGCCGCGCCAAGGATCTCATCATCATCAACGGACGC
Organism: uncultured Caulobacterales bacterium; assembly: GCA_964578685.1. Taxonomy (GTDB): domain Bacteria; phylum Pseudomonadota; class Alphaproteobacteria; order Caulobacterales; family Parvularculaceae; genus Amphiplicatus. Next base: position 25,776 of record CAZOEB010000025.1, on the reverse strand, counting down.
AATATCTGGCCGCAGGACATCGAATGGGCCGTCGAGAAAGTCGACGGCGTGCGTCAGGGCGGCGTCGCGGCTTTCTCCGTCGATGACGGAACAGGCGAAAAAATCGTCGTCGTCGCCGAGCGCCGCGGCATGTCGGCGGAAGCGCTCGCCGATTTGCAGCGCGAAGTCGCCAAGACGATCCAGACCGCCGCCGGCGCGCCCGCGACCGTCATTCTCGCCAAGCCGCACTCGATGGTGCTGACCTCGTCGGGCAAGCTCAGCCGCGCCAAGGTCAAACAGAAATATCTCGCCGGAGAATTCAGCGAGGACGCGGCCGACGCCGCAGCGCCGAAGGCGCTCGCCGAAGCGCACATGTGAGGCTCTACGCTGTCACCGGCGGCACCGGCTTCATCGGCGCCGCGCTCATCGACCAGCTTCTTCAAGAAGGCGTCGCCGTACGCGCGCTCGCCCGGGATCCGCGGCGGCTGAAGCGGATCGGCGACATCGACGCGGTCGAGGGCGATCTTGAAAACGAAAATGCGCTGGCGGCGCTCGCCAAGGGCGCCGACGCTTTCCTGCACCTCGCCGGGGAGACGCACGCGCGCACCGAGCAGGACTACGCCCGCATCAATGTCGAGGGCGCGGCGGCGGCGGCGAAGGCCGCAGCAAAAGCCGGCGCACGCTTCGTGCACGCATCATCGCTGTCGGCGCGCCAGCCCGAGACGAGCCCCTACGCCAGAAGCAAATTCGACAGCGAGCGCGCGGTGAAGTCCGCCTCCGCTGGAAACGCTTATCTGGCGCTGCGGCTGCCGGCGATTTACGGGCCGGGCGATCTCGTGACCCTTCCCTATTTCAAGCTGCTGAAATCGGGTTTCGCTTTCGAGCCGGCGACTGCGGCGCCCGCCCGCGCTTCGCTCCTCTATGTCGAGGACGCCGCCGCCGCGATCGCCGCGGCCGCGCGCCGGGGCGAGCCGGGGCGCATCTACGACGTCGGCGATGACAGTCCCGAAGGGCGCGCCTGGTCGGAAATCGGGCGTATCCTCGGCGACATCCTGGGCGCGAGCCCGATGCCGCTGAAGATCCCAAAGCCCGCGGTGGCGCTGCTGCATGAGGGCGTCAGGGCCGCGGAGAGCATTTTCGGCATGTCGCCGAGCGTGCGCCAGGGGCAGGTCAACGAGCTGTTTCACCCGGACTGGGTGGCGCGCGACAATCTTTTCAATGCGGCGGCGGACTGGGCGCCGGCGACGCCGCTTCACGAAGGGTTTGCAAAAACCGTCCGCTGGTACCAAGAACAGGGACTTCTGTGACCCTCGTTCGCAAGGAAAGAGCGATGACCGAGCCCGGCGTTCAGGGAGACGACGACCTCGTCTTCCACCGCATTTGCGCGCTTCTGGGACCCTTGAACCACAAGGGCGTGACGCTGACGCGCGACGTCGACCTCGTCGCCGATCTGGAGATCGACAGCGTCTCGGTCCTCGATGTCGTGATGGAGGTTGAGGACGCCTATGACATCTCGATTCCCGTCAATACGATTTCCGAAATCCGCACGCTCGGCGAACTGGTCGATGCGATCCACGCGATCAAGAAGGGCCAAGGCTGAGCGATGAGCCTGTTCGACAAGTTCGAGAAAACGGCGGCGCTGTACAACAGCCTGTCGGAGATGGGGAAGAATCCCTTCGCCGTCGTGATGGAGGAAGTGCTGGGGCCGACGCGCGCGCGCATCAAGGGCCGCGAGACCGTGCTCGCCGGGACGCATAATTATCTCGGGCAGACTTTCGAGCCGAAGGCGATCGCGGCGGCCAAGCGCGCGCTCGACGAGGAAGGCACCGGCACCACGGGGTCGCGCTTCGCCAACGGCACCTTCGCCGGCCACAAATCGCTGGAGCGCGCGCTCGCGGATTATCTCGGAATGAATTACTGCGTCGTCTTCTCGACGGGCTACGTCGCCAATCTCGGCGCGATCGCCGGCCTCGTCGATCCTTCCGAAGACGTCGTGCTCATCGACGCCGACTGCCACGCCTGCATCTATGACGGCTGCCAGCTCTCGGGCGCGGAAACGATCAGGTTCCGCCATAATGATCCCGAAAGCCTCGACAAGCGGCTCGGCCGGCTCGACCCGAAATTCAAAGGCAAGCTCGTCTGCATCGAGGGCATGTATTCGATGTACGGCGACATCGCGCCCGTGAAGGAGTTCGTCGAGGTCGCGCACAAGCACGGCGCCTATCTTCTCGTCGACGAAGCCCATTCCTTCGGCGTCTACGGGGAGAAGGGCCGCGGCGTCTGCGAAGCCGAGGGCGTGATGGACAAGATCGATTTCTATTCCGGCACGTTCTCGAAGGCGCTGGCGGCGATCGGCGGCTTCGTCGCGTCCAATCATCCGGAGGCGGAGTATCTCCGCTTCTCCTCGCGCCCCTACAAGTTCACCGCCTCGCCGGGCCCGGCGACGATCGCCTCGGCGCACGCCGCGCTCGACAACATCGCGGCGACGCCGGCGCTGAAGGCGAAGCTCTGGGAGAATGCGCGCCGGCTGCACGCGGCGCTGACGCAGTTCGGCCTCCGGCTCGCCGCGCCGCCCGCGCCGGTCATTTCGGTGCTGCTGCCGACGAAGGAAGAGGCCTTTGCGGCGTGGAATTTCCTGCTCGATCGGGGCGTCTATGTGAACATGGCGATCCCGCCGGGCACGCCGGGCAAGGAATCGCTCCTGCGCCTCGCCGTCTCCTCGGCGCATACCGGAGAGGATATCGACCGGCTGGTCGGCGCCTATGGCGCGATGGCGGAGGCGTTTCCGTCGGCGCGCGTCGCCCTTGCTTCTTGAACCGGCGTCATCAGCCTGTCATGGGAGCGTGGTGTTGCTCCCTTCACGGAAGATTGACGCCCCGCCGCAGAGCCGCCGCAATCGCGGCGAACCCGTGGCGCGGATTTCGCAACAATGACCGGCGCGCTGCTGTTCGGGTCGCGCGTAAGAAGGGATCGGGGATGAAGGCGGCACTCTGGTTGACGGCGGCGGGCGCGGTCCTCGCCGCCCCTCACGCCGCGCTGGCGCAAGAGGGCGCGCATCAGCACATGAGCTGCAAGGGCGAACCGCGCGAGATCCTCGTCCGCGTGGTTAACGTGCAGGAGAGCGTCGGACTCCTCACCGTCGAGCTTTACCGGAACGAACCCGACGGCTTCCTCAACAAGCGCGGGCGCGAATTCCGCCAGCGTTTTGCGGCGCGCGCGCCGGTGACCGAAGTCTGCGTTCATGCCCCGGCCGCGGGCCAATGGGCGATGGCGGCCTATCACGACGAGAACGCCAACCAGAAGTTCGACAAGGGCGCGTTCGGCCTGCCGGTCGAACCGTTTGGCGTGTCGCAGAACCCCAAGATCCGGCTCGCGCCGCCGCCGATCGAGAAGGCGCTATTCGAGGTTGCGGAAACCGGCGCAACCGTCGAAATCAGGCTGCGGGATTAGGCGCGGATCGCCTGAGCCCGGAACAGGGCGGCAGGCGGACGAATGGCTTCGATCAGCGTTGAAGAAGTGAGCGGCCCCAGCGGCCGGCGCGATTTCATTCGCGCGGGCAAGGTCGCCTATGCCGGCGATCCCCATTACATCGCGCCGCTGGAATATGAGGTCGGCGCGCGGCTCGACCCTGCGGCGAACCCCGCCCTCATGGGCGCCGACGTCGCGCTCTTCATCGCGAAAAAGGACGGCGCGGTCGCCGGGCGCATTTCCGCTTTCGTCAACCCGCTGCATCTTGAGCGTTACAATGACGGGGCCGGGCATTTCGGCTTTCTCGACGCCATCGACGACGCAGAGGTTTTCGCCGCGCTCTTGAAGAGCGCGGAGGATTTCTTCCGCGCGCGCGGGCTGACGAAATCCGCCGGGCCTTTCTCATTTTCCGTCAACGAGGAATGCGGGCTGCTCATCAGCGGCTTCGACGCCCCGCCCTATATCATGATGCCGCACGGACGGCCGTGGTATGCGCCTCATGTCGAGGCCGCGGGCTACGCCAAGGCGATGGACATGCACGCGCTGCGCTACATCCCGCGCCGCCAGTTCATCCCGGAAAAGCGCATGAAGTTCATCGAACGCGCGCTGTCGTCGCCGAAAGTCAGCATCCGGAATATCGACTTCAGGCGCTTCGATGAGGAGATCGCGACGCTCGTCGACATCTACAAGGACGCGTGGAGCGACAATTGGGGTTTCATCCCGATGACCGAGGCGCAGATCGCCCATATGGCGAAGGAGCTGCGCCCTATCATCGAGCCCTACAACATCATCTTCTGCGAGCTTGACGGCGAACCCGTCGCGTTCGGCCTTGTCCTCCCCAACGTCATGCAGGCCATTCGCGACTTCGACGGCAAGCTCCTCCCCTTCAACTGGGCGAAGCTGCTCTGGCGGCTGAAGGTGAAAAAACTTCCCGAAGCGCGCATGCCGCTGATGGGCGTCCGCAAGAAACTCCACGGCAAGCCCCTTGGCGCCGCCTTCGCCTACAAGATCATCGAGATGGTCAACTCCGCCAATATGGACAACGGCGTCATCTCGTCGGAACTCTCGTGGATCCTCGAGACCAACACCGACATGCTGACGATGCTGACCGACATGGGCGGGGAGATTTACAAGACCTATCGCATTTATGAGCGGGAGCTGACGTAGTCACGCTGTAGTCTTGACTGTGGTCACGGCATGGACTATGTGGTTTTTATGGAGATCGCCATTCGTGACGCCAAAGCCCGTCTGTCGGAGCTGATCGCCGCCGCCGAGGCTGGCGAGCGCGTCGTCATCACCCGCAACGGAACCCCGGCCGCCGAGATTGTACGGGTGCGGCGGCGGGGCGGCGTCGACTTCGACAAGCTCAACGCCGCGCGGGCGAAACTGGGGCTCAAGGGCGACGGCCAAGGGTGGCCGCCCGAGTTCGACGATCCAGACTTTTCGCGCCGCGTCCTCGGCCTCGATTGAGGCCATGTGCGCATCCTTCTTGATACGTCCTATCTCTACACGCTCATCGACGCGCCGGGCGCCTTGAGCGCGGCTGAGCGTCTGATTCTCTCAAACCCAGACGTCACGCTCTTCATCAGTGCAGTGTCGATCTGGGAAATGCGCCTTAAATTCGCAGCGCGCCACCGCTCCGGCGCGCGCAAGAGCGCGCTCGATCCGACTGCTGTCTTGGGATTGCTGGAGGAGCAGGACGTCACTTTCCTGCCGATGACGGTCGCGCACGCCGCAGCGCGCCTCGAAACGCCGCTGAAACACAAGGACCCGTTCGACGAAATGCTGCTGTTGCAAGCGCAAGCGGAGGGTTTGCGGCTGATGACTGTCGACCGGCAATTAGCGAAACATCCGCTGGCGGTTGAAGCGTAGGGCGGTCCGGGCGCAGCCCCCTCCCGCGAAGCTACCGCAAAAACGGCTCGTCAAAGCTCCGTAGTTTCCGCGAATGCAAGGTGCCGCCTTCCGCCTCCGCGCGCAGCAATTCAATGGCGCGCAGGCCGATCGCGAGGTGCTCCGACACGCGCGCCTGATAGAAGGCGTCCGCCATGCCGGGGAGCTTGATTTCGCCGTGAAGGGGCCGGTCGGAAACGCACAATAGCGTGCCGTAGGGGACGCGGTAGCGGAACCCGTTCGCGGCGATCGTCGCCGATTCCATGTCGATGGCGATGGCGCGGGACTGGTTGAGCCTGACCGCGATCTTTTCGAAGTTGAGCTCCCAGTTGCGGTCGCCGGTCGTCACGACCGTGCCCGTGCGCAAATGTTCTTTAAGCTGACCTTTCGGGATGCCGCCGACCTGCTCGACGGCCGCGGTCATGGCGAGCTGCACCTCGGCGATCGTCGGCAGCGGGATCGACGGCGGAAGCGCGTCGTCGAGGACGTTGTCTTCGCGAAGGTATGCGTGCGCGAGCACATAGTCGCCGAGCCGCTGCGTGCGCCGCAGGCCCCCGCAATGGCCGATCATCAGCCAGACATGAGGGCGCAGGACCGCGAGATGATCGGTGATCGTCTTCGCGTTCGAAGGCCCGACGCCGATATTGACGAGCGTGACGCCGGCATGGCGCGGGCGCACATAGTGATAGGCGGGCATCTGCGGCTGTTTCGCGAGCGGCGGGCGCGAGGGGCCTGCGCCCTTCTTCGTGATGCGGTCGCCGGGTTCGATCAGCGCGTCGATCTCGCCCGCCTCGACCTTCTGGCGGCCCAATTCCACGAATTCGTCGACGTAACGCTGATAGTTCGTGAACAGAATGAAGTTCTGGAAGTGCTCCGGCCTTGTCGCCGTATAGTGCTGGATGCGGTGGAGCGAATAATCCGTGCGCTCCGCCGTGAAGAGCGAAAGAGGCTGCGCGCCGCCGCGCTCCAAAATCATGCCGCCGTCGACGATCACGTCGTTCGTCGCGACGAGGTTCGGCATATGGAAGAAATGCTGCAATTCCTCGCGCTGTTTCAGGTCGAGCGACGCGGTCGCCTGTTCGAGCGCGAAAGTGAGCGGAATGGGCGTGCGCGAGCGGCCGACGAAGAGACGCGCCTCGAACCGCTCCGTCACGCGTCGCAACTGCTCCAGAAGATAATTCGCAAACAGCTTCGGCTGCGTGATCGAGGCGCCGTGAAGGCTCGACGCGGCGATCTGCCCGAGCGCGAGGCTGCCGGTCTGGATAGCGCGTTCCGCCGGCACTTCGGCGAGCAGGTAAGGATAGGTCGGCGCCGAATAAAGCCCGATCTTCAGCTTGCCGGCGGCATAGTCGGCGAAGCGCTTTTCAACCGCGCGGATGGCGTCGTCATAAAGCGCGGTGAGCCGCTCGACGGCGGCTTCTGGGCTTGTTGCGGGTTGGAGGTCGTCGGCCGGAACGGCGGTCTTGCTGGTTTCTGTCATGGTGACCTGGCAGCATAGCGCGCTTCTGGCGGCGCGCCAGCGGGCGGGTTGCGCTTAACCAAGCTTCGACAGGGCGCGGTGGGCGAGAACCGCGATGCGGTCGCGAAAAGGCCGGGCGCCCGGCGGCGGCGGGCGGAACCCCCGCGCCCGGAGCGCCCCGTTGGCGAGGCGGAGCGAGGCCTCGTCGAGCGAGGCGCGGCTGCGCCAGGTGATCGAGAAGGAGACGGAGGGCCCGTCGCTCACCTTCACCCAATGGGGCGCCTTCACCGGGACGTAGAGCGCGTCGCCCGGCCCCATGGCGTGCACGGCGGCAAGCCGGTCGAATTCGGGCTTGTGCTGAAGATTCCGGTGCTGCGCGCCTGCATGATAAAGTTCGTGGTCTTCATCGCTGACGATCCCGCCATTCGCGGGGTAGACGTGAAATTCCTTCGCGCCCCGAAGCTGCATCAGAATGTTGTGTTCGGGATCCATGTGAAACGGAGTCACCGAGCCCGCGGATGAGATGAAGATGAAGCCGAGCTTTTTCTCCATGCGCCCGGTTTTCGTTTCCGCTGCGGCGGCGATTTCGGCGAGGCAGTCTTCGAGCGCGGCGGCGTAGGCCGGGTCCTGCTCGACATTTTTCAGGACCATCCACGACCGGCAGGTTTCGATGCGGCGGATCGTTTCTTCGACCGAGAGGCCGTTTGACGGCGTCAGCGCCGGATCCTGCCCGACCGCGAGATCGCCGGCGTTGTACTCGATCGAGGCGGCCGGAAGGCGCGCGGCGAGGCCGACAAGCGCCTCAAGCATGAAGCGCGGATCGTCGATCAGCCGGTGGCGAAGGCGCGCGGGCGACCCCGGATAGCGGCCGGCGAGCGCCTTTTCGGGAGCCTCAAAGATCATCGTCCGCCTCCGGCGCGGGCTTGCGCTTGCGCGCCTTCTCCGAAGCTCTTTCCAGCATCATCAGTATGCGGAAGAGCGCTTTGGCGGGAGCGTCGCGGCGGCTGATGTTGAGCGCGGCGATCCGCCGCCGGTCGCGCCACAAATGGTCGATCATGGGGTGATCGGCCTGCGCGCAGGAATCGATGAAGGCGACAGCTTCGCGCGCTTCGAGGTCGCTCATCATCTCGATCTCAAGCGCGACGCCGGGCGAGAAGCGGGCGAGCGCTTCATCATAGGCGATTTTGAAGGCGTAGACGGCCGCGCCCCCCGAATGCCGGCTGATGAGGTTGACCCCCATCGCCGCGGGACGTTCGCCGGCGAGGAGCCGGCAGAAATGCAGTTCGCCTACGGCGCCCGCGCGTTTCATCATTGCGCGAAAGAAAGCCGCCGAGGCGGGCTCGGACGCGAGGGCGCCGCCCTCACGCCCCTTCCAGCCCGCCGCTTCGAGCGCGAGAAATTGATCCGTCCACGCATCAAGGTCTGGGCCGCCGGACATGCTCTCGAACCGCACCGGCGCGGCGTCCGAAAGACGCGCGCGCTGGCGGCGAAGTTCTTTCCGCTTCTTGCCGCTGAGCGCGCTTTCAAGATAGGCCTCCGTGCGCCAGCCGCCTGGCAGCATGGCGCGCTGGTAGCGCGCCGAAGGCGAGACGAGGCGGCCCGTTTCAGCGGCGACAGCGGCGGCGGCGGCGAAGAGCGGCCCTTCGGCGTCGAGATGGCGAAGTCTCAGAAAGGCGCCGCGCCGATCAGCAAAGTCGAAAAAGGCGCGAAAGAAGGCGCGCTCCGCGCCGGCGCGCACCAGCGGCGCGGCGAAGAAACAATGCTTGTGCATCCAGGTTGCGATGTACGGCGCCGGAAGACGCGAATAGCCGCGAAGCGGCGCGATCGGCGCCAGACCGATGAGCCGGCCCGCCCCGTCGCGGATGATGACGGTCTCGGGCCGGTCGCCGGGAAACGCGTCAAGCGCCGGCAGGAGGAGCGAGGGACTGTAAAAGGCGTTCGGCTCGATCGCGCCGGCGGCGAGGTCGCGCCATTCGGCTTCAAGGGCGGCAAGCTCTGCAGCATCGGCGACGGATGCTGCCGCACGCGCCGGCGCGATCACTTCGCTGCTGCCGTCGCCTGACATCCGTCCCTCACCCCCCCCTTGCGCACAACGGCGCTGCGGCCTGTCTCATAGCGATGCGGCGCGCGCGCCGAAAGCGCCCGCCGCTCGCCGGTGAGGCCGCCTGAAGCGGCCGGCGTGCAGGGTTCAGGCCGCGTCCTCGCCGACGAGGATGTCGCGCTTGCCGGCGTGGTTCGGGGCGCCGACGACGCCTTCCTGCTCCATGCGCTCGATCAGCGTCGCGGCGCGGTTATAGCCGATCTGGAGCCGGCGCTGGATGTAGGACGTCGACGCCTTGCGGTCGCGCATGACGATCGCCACCGCCTTGTCGTAGAGCGCGTCGCCCGACGAAGTGTTGCCGCCGATATCGAGGCCGTCGAACGCGCCCTCTTCGTCTTCATCGCGCAGCTCGGTGACTTCCTGGACGTATTCGGGCTTGCCCTGCTTTTTCAGGAATTCGACGACTTTCACGACCTCGTCGTCGGAGACGAAGGCGCCGTGCACGCGGCGGATGCGTCCGCCGCCCGCCATATGCAGCATGTCGCCCATGCCGAGAAGCTGTTCGGCGCCCTGCTCGCCGAGGATCGTGCGGCTGTCGATCTTCGACGTCACCTGGAAGGAAATGCGCGTCGGGAAGTTCGCCTTGATGGTGCCGGTGATGACGTCGACCGACGGGCGCTGCGTCGCCATGATGAGATGGATGCCGGCCGCGCGCGCCATCTGCGCGAGGCGCTGCACCATGCCCTCGATGTCCTTGCCCGCGACCATCATCAGGTCTGCGACCTCGTCGATGACGACGACGATGAAGGGCATCGGCGCGTAATCGAGCTCTTCGGTCTCGTAGACCGGCTCGCCCGACTGCGGATCGTAACCCGTATGCACGCGGCGCGTCAGCGTTTCGCCCGCCTCTTCCGCCTCCGCAAGGCGCTGGTTGAAGCCCTCGATGTTCCGGACGCCGACCTTCGACATGCGCCGGTAGCGCTCCTCCATCTCGCGCACCGTCCATTTGAGCGCGACGACCGCCTTCTTCGGATCGGTGACGACGGGGGCGAGAAGATGCGGAATGCCCTCATAGACGGAGAGCTCCAGCATCTTCGGGTCGATCATGATGAGTTTGCAATCGTCCGGGGACAGACGATAGAGCAGCGACAGGATCATCGTGTTGATCCCGACCGACTTGCCGGAGCCGGTGGTGCCTGCGATCAGGAGATGCGGCATGCGCGCAAGGTCGGCGTAGACGGGTTCGCCGCCGATCGATTTGCCGAGCGCAAGCGTCAGGTCGCCGAGGCTCGTCTCATATTCCTCCGCGCCGAGAAGCTCGCGGATGTAGACCGTCTCGCGGTCGAGGTTCGGCAGCTCGATGCCGATCACGTTGCGCCCCGGCACCACCGCGACGCGCGCGGCGACCGCGCTCATCGACCGGGCGATGTCGTCGGCGAGCCCGATGACGCGCGAGGATTTGACGCCGGCGGCGGGTTCGAGTTCGTACAGCGTGACGACCGGGCCGGGGCGGACATTGATGATCTCGCCCTTGACGCCGAAATCGGCGAGCACGTTTTCGAGCATGCGCGCGTTCTGTTCGAGCGCCTCGTCGGAGATGACGCGGGTCTTCTGCGGCGCGGGCTTGGCGAGCAGCGCGAGCGCCGGCAATTCGTAGGTGCCGGGCTTGAAGACGGGAAGCTCCGGCTGGATCTCGCGCGATTCGCGCTTGCCGCGCTTCTTCGGGGCTTCTTCGCTGCGGATGATTTTGCGCCGTTTCGGCGCGGCCAGCGGGGGCTCGCCGTCCTCGGTCTCGACTTCGTCCGTATCAGGATCGTCCTCGGCGTCCGCATCGTCGTCGACGTTGAGGTCGCCCTCTTCGCGCTGCGCGTCCTGGCGCGTCATGGCGTCGAGGCGCGCGGAGACGAGGTTCGAGAGTTTGAGCCCCAGCGCTTCGACTTCGAACGCCGCCGCTTCAAGCCGGGCGAGCGTCAGGCCGCAGACCCACGCGTAGAGCACGGCGCCCGAAAGGCCGAGCAGCAAAGCGGCGAAGACGCCGGGCGAGGGCAGGCCGAAGCCGGCGAAAAGGCCCTTGAGGCCGAGACCCGCGGCGTCGCCCGCAAGGCCGCCAAGGCCCGCCGCAAAGGGCCAGCTGACGGGCTGCGGGGCGAGCGCCAGCGCGCCGGCGACAAGGACGAAGGCGACGGGTCCGAGCGCAAAGCGAAGCGCGACGTCGAGCGGCGTTTTCTCCGACGGCACGGCGCGCGCGCCGCGGACCGCCGCGACGACGCCCCAGATCATCAGGGGCGGCACGGCGAGAAGGCTCGCCCCGCCGAAGAATTGCAGGAGGAGATCGGAAACCGCCGCGCCGCCCGCGCCCATCCAGTTCGACGCTTCGCGCGGCGTCGCGTTGTTGAAGCTCGGATCGCTGATCGAAAAGCTGGCGAGCGCGAGCGCGAGCCAGGCGCCAAGAAGCGCGGTCGCGACGCCGCCCGAGCGCGCCATCGCCTCGCGCCGCCAGAGGTCGAGGCGCTCCATGATCGTCGGCTGTTTTCGCTTGCGGGGCATGGTCGGAACGGTCGCTCAAACAAGGAATAGCGATTCATGCCATGACGGCGCGCGAAGAGGGTTAACGCGCATTAACCATTTGCGCGTTCCACGTCAGGTTTTCACGAATTCCGGATAGGCCTCGAGCCCGAGCTCGGCTTTGTCGAGACCGATCTGTTCGGCCTCGGCGCTGACGCGCGCGCCCATCGAATACTTGATGGCGACCCAGAACAGCGCGCTGACGCCGAAGGCGAAGACCGCGATCATGGCGACGCCGACAAGCTGGCCGAGGATCGAGGCGTCGGCGTTCGTCCACGGCACGACGAGCGTTCCCCAGACGCCGCAGAAAAGATGCGCGGGGATCGCCCCGACGACGTCGTCGATCTTCAGCCGGTCGAGCAGCGGCACGCCGACCGTGACGAGGACCCCGCCGAAGGCGCCGATGATGACTGCCTGCCAGACCGCGGGCGCCAGCGGCTCCGCCGTGATGGCGACGAGCCCGCCGATCGCCGCGTTGAGGACGATGGTGATGTCGATTTTCTTGTAGATGAGCTGCGTCATGATGAGCGCGGCGACGACGCCGCCCGACGCCGCCATGTTGGTGTTGACGATCACCTTTGCGACGCTGAGCGCATCCGTCACCGAGCCGAGCGCGAGCTGCGAGCCGCCATTGAAGCCGAACCAGCCGAGCCAGAGGATGAAAACGCCGAGCGCCGCCATGGGCAGGTTCGAGCCCGGCATCGGCGTCAGGCGCTTGCCTTGATATTTGCCGCGCCGCGCCCCGACGATGAGCGCGCCCGCAAACGCCGCCCAGCCGCCGACCGAGTGGACGAGCGTCGAGCCGGCGAAATCGACAAACCCCCATTCGGCGTCAAGATAGCCCCCGCCCCATTCCCATGACGCCGCGATCGGATAGATGAGCCCGGTCAGCGCCGCCGTGAAAAACATCAGCGACCAGAACTTCACCCGCTCCGCGAGCGCGCCCGATACGATTGACGCGGCCGTCGCGACGAACACCGCCTGAAAGAACCAGAAGGCGGCGGAGGCGCGCCCGGCGCCCACCGGATCGGGATCCGCCGGCGACCACAGGCCGAAGGTTCCGAGAAGGCCGCCTTTCTCGACGCCGAAGATGAGGTTGTAGCCGCTGATCCAGACCATCAGGCTGGCGACGGCGTAGATCGAGACGTTCTTGAGCGCGATGGCGGCGGCGTTCTTGGCGCGGACGAGCCCCGTTTCAACGAGACAGAAGCCCGCCGACATGAACATCACGATCATGCCGGTGAAGAGGAAAAAGATGGTGTTGAAGACGAAGACCGAGGTCTCGCTGGCGGGGCCGATATCCTGCGCGCCCGTGTCTTGCGCCATCGCCGCCCCCGGCAAGGCGGCAAGCGCCATCACCACCATCAATTTTCTCAATGCCGCCTCCGGAAGGGCCCCGCGCGGAAGACTAAGGGGGTTTCTCGCATCCGCGAAAAGGGAATGTGGCGCTGCGGCGACGCGGCTACTGGCGGCGACGCCGCTTCCGGCCGATAGAACGCCGCATGGCGCAGGAACGAGACACCATCATCGTCGGCGGCGGGCTCGCCGGGGGGCTTTGCGCGCTGGCGCTCAGCGCGGAAGGGCTTGATGTCGCGCTGGTCGACGCGGAAGACCCGGCGCGGTTCCGGGACGAACGCTTCGACGCGCGCACCACCGCGATCGCCTACGCTTCGGCGCGGGTTTTCCGGCGGCTCGGATTGTGGCCCGCGATCGAGCGTCAGGCTGAGCCTATTCGCGACATCCTCGTCACCGACGGACGCGCGCCGTCCGGCGTCAAGCGCGGCGCGGCCTCCGCCTTTCATCTTCATTTCGACAGCGACGCGCTCGAAAGCGGAGAGCCGCTCGGCTTCATCATTGAGAACCGCGTGTTGCGCGCGGCGATTTATGACGCGATCGCCGCGAACGCGCGCATCCGCCTGATCGCGCCGTCGCGCGCGAGCGCGCCCGATTTTTCCGGCGGCGCCGCGCGCCTCACCCTCACAAGCGGCGAACGGCTTGAGGCGCCCCTCATCATCGCCGCCGACGGCAAGGCTTCGCCCTTGCGCGCGGCCGCCGGCATTCGGGTCAATAACTGGGGTTATGCGCAGACGGCGATCGTCACTTGCGTCGCGCATGAGCGCCCGCATGACGGCGTCGCGCAGGAGCTTTTCCTGCCCTCCGGCCCATTCGCCATTCTTCCGATGACGGAGGATCGCTCCTCGATCGTGTGGACGGAGCGCGCGGCGGCCGCGCCCGCCTATCTTGCGCTGGGCGACGCCGCGTTCCTCTCCGAGCTTCGGCGCCGGTTCGGCGATTATCTCGGGACTTTGCGCCTTGCGGGTCCGCGCTTCGCCTATCCGCTCGCCTTTCACCTCGCGCAGTCCTTCGCGAGCCCCCGCCTCGCGCTCATCGGCGACGCCGCGCACGCGATCCATCCGATTGCGGGACAAGGCTATAATCTCGGCGTCAAGGACATCGCTGCGCTCGCCGAAGTTCTGGGCGATGCGCGCGGGGTCGGGCTCGATCTCGGCGCGATGTCGGTCCTTGAGCGCTATCAGCGCTGGCGGCGGTTCGATTCAGCGACGCTCGCCTTCGGCACCGACGCGCTCAATCGCCTGTTCTCGAATGATTGGGGCCCGTTGCGAACGCTGCGCGATCTCGGCATGGGCGCGGTCAACGCCGCCGGCCCCCTGCGCCAGTTCTTCATGCGGCAGGCCGGCGCCGATGTCGGCCGGTTGCCGGCGCTGATGGCGCGTTAGAGCGGCGTGCGCAAAAGTGTGCGCGGTTTTGGGCCGAACGCCGCGACAAACAAGAAGCTAGATCAAGCTGGGCGATTCCAAAATCGCGCAGCTTGGTCTAGCCCCGCAGCACCAATTCGCGCCCGCGCGCTTCGACGCTTTCGAGCTTTGAGAGGAAGCTCATGCCGAGGAGGTTCATGCCGAGCTGATCGTCGGGGAGAATGAAGGCCTTGACGTTCTCGACCCGGATCTTGTCGATCTCGATGACGTCGATTTCGATCAACGCGGCCTTCGTTTCGCCGTTCGCCGTGCGCACGGGGTGTTTGTAGTCCGCCCACGACACATAGAGGTTCGCCGCGCGCGCGTCGGAATCGCGCAGGGCGACGAAGCTCGCGCCCGTGTCGACGAGGAAGGATGAAGGCCGGCCGTTGACGGCGGCGGTCACGTAGAACTGGTGATTGTCGCCGGCGCTGAGCCGCACTTCGCCGGAGCGGGGGGCGGGAACGACCGCTGCGGCGATCGACGGCGTTTGCGCGTCCGGCGCTGGGGTTTTGGGATCGTCGAGCTGGCGCACGGCGAGAACCGCGCAGATGACGACGACGCCCGCCGCGACCGCTATTTCCTTCATGGTTCCCGCGCGCCCCAAACCTTCCCCCAAAGCCTCGCACGGCGAAGGTTAAGGTTCGGCGGGCAAACGCGGTTAACGCCTCCTAAAGTCCGAGGACGTCCGTCATCGCATAAAGCCCTCGAGGCTGCGCCGCGACCCAGCGCGCGGCGGCGACGGCGCCCTTGGCGAACAGGCTGCGGTCGAGCGCACGGTGCGAGAGCGTCAGCGTCTCCGAAGCGCCGGCGAAAATCACATCATGATCGCCGATGACGCCGCCGCCGCGAATGACGGCGAAGCCGATGGCGCCGTCAGCGCGCGCGCCGGCGCGGTCGATCGCCTTCGCTTCATCAAGCGACACGCCGCGCCCCGCCGCCGCCGCACGACCGAGCATCAACGCCGTGCCGGAGGGCGCATCGACTTTCGCGCGGTGATGGGCCTCGACGATCTCGATGTCATAGCCGGCGGGCAGCGCCGCCGCCGCCTTGCGCACGAGCGCGGCGAGGAGGTTGACGCCGAGCGAAAAGTTCCCCGACCGGACGATCGCCGCGCGGGCGGCGAGACCGTCGATGACGGCGTCTTCGGCGGGCGAAAAGCCGGTCGTGCCGATGACCATCGGCAGTCCTGCGCCGGCCCAGAGGCGGGCGTGCTCAAGCGTCGCGGCGGGGGCCGTGAAATCGACAAGCACGCCGCCGCCTTGAACAAGGGGCGCCAGCGCATCGGTGATGGTGACGCCGCCGGCCATATGCCCGAGCGCGGGATGGCCCGGCCGTTCGATGGCGCCGGCGACAGAGACGCCTTCCTCGCGCGCGGCGGCGATGAGCGCCGCCCCCATGCGGCCGCCGGCGCCGGCGACGATGATCTTTGTCTCGCTCATGGCGGCCTTTCTCAATTGACCCGGCGCGCGGCGGCGATGTCGCGCTCGAACGCGTCTTCGGCGTCAACCTTGTCAGGCGCGGAGGCGGCGGCGTCGGGCGGCGGCGGGGCCGCTTCGTCCGCAGGCGGAGGAAGAACGGGCGCCGCCGGCCGGGGCGGGATTTGAGGTTCAGGCTCCGGCTCAGGCTGCGGTTCCGGCGCGGCGATCTCCGCGGGCGCGGGGTGTTCGGGGGCCGTTTCTTCCGGCGCCGGTTCTTCTTTCACAGGCTCCGGCGGCGGCCGGAAAAGGCCGGCGATCACGTCACGGTCGAGGAGCTTCGCCGCCTTCGTCGCCAGCTTCTCAGTGCGGCGTTCATCGCCCGCACGGTGCGCCTCCACAGCCTCGACGAACGCCGCGACGCCTTTCTCGCGCCGTTTCAGGACGGCGCGGAGGAGACCGCGCCGGCGCATCGCCGTCCAGTCCTTCCAGAGGCTGACGATGAGCGCCGTCACGGCGAGGAGAAGCGCGAGCGCGCCCGCCGCAACGCCCGCCGGCGCGTCCATCCGCCAGCCGAACGCTTCAACCTTGACGCTTTCGCCGAAGGTCAGCGCGAGCGTGACGAGGAACGCGGCGAAGACGACCCACAGAAGAAAGATCAGCAGGCGGAGCATCAAAGCCGCCCCGTTCCAAGGGCGGCGAGCATCGCCCGCTCGCGTTCGGCGAGCGCGGCGTCGACGGCGAGGCGCGCGCGCGCGGCGTCGAGCCAGGGGGCGAGCGCCGCCGCCGCTTCAGGGCCGAGCGCATCGGCCTCCGCGACCGCACGGGAAAGATCGCCCGACATCGCCGCCGCTTCGACGCGCGACAGCACCGCGGCCGGCCCTTCGCCTTGGCGAGGCCCTGCGGGGCGCAAATGAACAAGCGAGGCGAGGCTGGCGCCGAAGCCCGCCGCCGGGCCTTTCGCGAGCGCGCGCCGGCCGCTGGCGAGCGCGGCGCGGTGGTGCGCGGGAAAGTCCTGCGCCAGCGCCGCCGCCGTCGGGACGCCGGTTTCGGCGTGATCGGCGACGAGCGCGGGAAGAGGCCCCGCCTGCGGTTCGGCGAGGAACGCCTTCAGTTCCGCGGCGTAAGGGGCGCCCGTGCGCGCCTTTGCGGCGAGCGCGGCGAAGGCGAGCGCCCTTCGCGCCTCCGCCCGTTCCTCCGCGAGCGCGCGCGCCTCATAAGGGGCGAGCGCGGCTTCGGGCTCCGGTTCATCCGTCTGCGGAGCATCGCCGCCCTCGTTCTTCAGGGCGTTTTTCGCAGCATCGAGCAGCGCGTTATCGGCGCCCGGCGCGGCGTGCGGCGCCGGCGGCAGCTCATTGATGAGCCCTTCGCCTGAGCGATCAACCTCCGGGGCGGCGCCCAGCGTTTCCTTCGCGGAAGCCGCGTCGTTGAAGATTTTCTCCGGGGACGGATTAACGGGCCCCGGCGCGTCATGCGGTCCGGCGCCGGCCGGGGCGGGCTTTGAATCCGGAATTTCGATCGTCACCGGCGCCGGCGCTGCGCCCGCGGCTTCAGGCTTTGCAGGCTTCGGCGCGCGCTCGCGCCAAAAATAGAGGACGCTTGCGAGCGCGAGCGCGGCTGCGAACACCGCGACGAGAAGAAGGCCCGGCGAGAGGCCGGGTTCCGCCGCGCCGGGCGGCTCCGGCGGCGGGCTTTCCTGCACTTCGAGCGCCGTGCCGGTCGCCTTCGCGTCAGGCTCAGGCGGATCGGGCTCGATTTTCACAGGCGGCGGGTTGTCGTCGTTCACCATTGCCGGGCTTTCAGGCTCCTTCCTACGATATAACGCCAAAACCGGCGGGACGAAGGCGTCGGCGTCAAGCGCGAATAAGCGCCGCCATGGCCCCGAGCGTGCGCGCGCGCGCGATTTTCACCCGGCCCCAGCGATCGGGGAGCGCAGCGGCCGCCACCGCATCGCTGAAGGCCAGCAAAGTCGCCGCCGAAAGCCGGCCTTCAAGGCCCGCGCGCCCCGCCTGCGCGAAGAACAGCGCCGCGGAGCGGGGCGAAAACAGCCCTACCGCGCAATCGGCGGCGTTTTCCGTGAGCGCGGCGCGCGCGGCGGCGCTCATCTCCGCCTCCGGAACCGCATCGTAAAGGACAAGACGGCGCGCCGCGACGCCCTGCGCCTCAAGCGCGGCGATGAGATCGCCGGCGCGATCGGTCCCGGCAAGATGCAGTACCGCCTTTGCTCCTTTCGTTTTCGAAATGAGATCGGCAAGGCTCTCGACGTCGCCCTGCGCCGCCTGCACGTCCGTGAACCCCGCGCGACGCGCCTCTTCGGCGGTCGCCGCGCCCACCGCGAAAACCGAGAGCCCGCGATCCGCATTCGCCCGCGCAAAGGCGCGCACCCCGTTCGCCGAGGTGAAGGCGAGGGCCTCGCCCGGCGCTACCGGCGCCGCGCCGTCGCGAAAGTCGATTTTCATCACCGGCGAGAGGATGACCGTCGCGCCTGCCGCGCGGATGGCGTCCGAGAAAGCGTCGGCGTCCGGGGCTGGCCGGGTGTTGATGACGAGCATGGAGGCAATAGGCAATGGACCGCGGGTGGTGGGCAATGGGTTAGGGTAGCGCGCGGCTTTATTTCCGCGGCCCTACTGCCTATTGCCCTTTGCCCGTCATGACCCAAGACCTCCTGTTCCTCGGCATTGAATCGAGCTGCGACGACACCGCCGCCGCGGTCGTCGCCGTTCAGGGCGAGGAAGCCCGCGTCCTGTCAAACGTGACGCGGGTCCAGTTCGAGCGTCATGCCGCCTATGGCGGGGTCGTACCAGAAATCGCCGCGCGGGCGCATGTCGAACTGATCGACGGCGTGATCGAGGCGGCGCTCCATGAGGCGGGCGTCGGGGCGCCGGACCTTGGCGCCGTCGCCGCGACCGCCGGACCCGGGCTGATCGGCGGAGTGATGGTCGGGCTGACCGCGGGAAAAGCGATCGCCCTTGCGCATCAAAAGCGGCTCATCCCCGTCAACCATCTCGAGGCCCACGCGCTGTCGGTACGGCTTACGGAAGCCGTTGAGTTTCCTTATCTTTTGCTCCTCATTTCGGGCGGCCATACGCAGCTGGTCGAAGTTGCCGGCGTCGGGCGCTACCGCCGCCTTGGCACCACCATTGACGATGCGGCCGGGGAGGCCTTCGACAAATCGGCGAAGCTTCTGGGGCTTGGCCAGCCCGGCGGCCCGATGATCGAGCGCGCGGCGACGGGCGGAGCGCCCTACCGGTATGACTTTCCAAAGCCCCTCGCCGGGCGGGAGGGGTGCGACTTTTCCCTATCCGGCCTCAAGACGGCGATGCGCCTTGCGGCCGAAGCGATCGACAGTCCTACCGGGCAGGACGTCGCCGATCTCGCCGCCTCCTTCCAGCGGGCGCTTGCAGCGCATCTTGCCGACCGCACGGCGCGCGCGATCGCGATGCTGACGCCCAAAGGCGTATCAACCCTTGTCGTCGCGGGCGGGGTCGCCGCGAATTGCGCGATCAAGGCGGCGCTGAAGGACGTGACCGCCGCGGAAGGCTGGCGGCTCGTCTATCCGCCGCCGAAATATTGCACCGACAATGGCGCGATGATCGCCTGGGCTGGGTTTGAACGCCTCAGCGCCGGGCTCGCCCCCTCGCCGGAGGAAGCGCTCGCCTTCGCCCCCCGCGCCCGCTGGCCGCTCGCCGACCCGCCAGACGGCCGCGCCCATGGCGGCGGCAAGAAGGGACCAAAGGCCTAGGGCGGATCAGCGATGGATCGAGGTCAACCGGCGCCGGCCGCTCCGCCCCACAATGCGTCGCTGACAAGCCGGCGGGTCTGACGTGCGGGGTGACGTGCAAAAAGAAGGCGAATTCCTTTCCGATGAAATGAGCCTCAAAGGGCTGAGCGAAGCGGAAGCGCAGCGCCGTCTCGCGGCGGAGGGCTTTAACGACCTGCCGCGCCGGCAGAAGCGCGACCTCTTGCGCGTTGCGGCTGACGTGATGCGCGAGCCGATGCTGCTGCTGCTGATCGCCGGCGGGCTTATCTATCTCGCGATCGGCGATCTGACCGAAGCGCTGATGCTGCTCGCCTTCGCCAATTTCTCGGTCCTTGTCAGCGTCGTTCAGGAAAGCCGCACCGAACGCGTGCTCGACGCGTTGCGCGATCTTGCGAGCCCGCGCGCGCTCGTCATCCGCGACGGCGTGCGACGCCGGATTCCGGGACGGGAGGTTGCGCGCGGCGATCTTGTCGTGCTCGTCGAAGGCGATCGCGTGCCGGCGGACTGCGTCATCATTGAAGGGCATGATCTGGCGGCGGATGAATCCCTCTTGACGGGCGAGGCGGTTCCGGTCGCCAAACGCCCCGATCCGGCGGGCCGGGCGCCGGAGGGCGCGCGGCCCGGCGGCGACGGACAGCCGATCGCCTATTCCGGCGCGCTGATGGTGCGCGGAACGGGCCTCGCGCGCGTCTTTGCGACCGGCGCCGCAACGGAGATCGGCCGGATCGGCGGCGCGCTCAGCACGCTGAAGGAAGAGCCGCCGCGCCTACAGGTCGAGATGCGCCGCGTGGTTCGGTTCTTCGGCGTCATCGCGCTCGCCGTCAGCGGCGCAGCGGTCGTTCTCTACGGCGCCGCCGGCGGCGACTGGACGGGGGCGATGCTGCAGGGCGTCGCGCTCGGCATGGCGATGTTGCCGGAGGAGTTCCCGGTCGTCCTCACCGTTTTTCTCGCCATGGGGGCCTGGCGAATTTCGAAGGCGCGGGTCCTGACGCGCCGGGCGGCCGCGATCGAGAGCCTCGGCGCGGCAAGCGTTCTTTGTACGGACAAAACCGGCACGCTCACCGAAAACCGCATGCGGGTGCGGAAGGTGATGAGCCGCGCCGAGATTATGGACGGCGCGCACGCGGACGCTGACGCGCACGCAGGCATCGCGACGATCGGCGTCATGGCGAGCGCGAGAACCCCCGTCGATCCGATGGAGAAGGCGTTTCACGCGCTCGCCGACGCGGTCGCCGGCGGCGCTGCGTCGGCGGCAGGCGATGCGGCGCAGGTTCACGCCTTCGGGCTCAGTCCCGATCTGCTCGCGGTCGCCAATGTCTGGCGGGCGCCGAACGGCGGCGCGCTGAGGGTTGCGGCGAAAGGGGCCCCCGAGGCGATCGCGGAGCTCTGCCGCCTTGACGGCGCCGCACGCGCGCAGGTGGAGGACGCCGCGAACGGCATGGCGGCGGGCGGCATGCGCGTCATCGGCGTCGCCAGCGGCGAATGGCGAAGCGATGCGTTGCCGGCCTCGCCGCGCGATGTCGCCTTCGAGTTTCTGGGGCTGGTCGGACTCGCCGACCCCTTGCGCGCCGGCGTGCGGGCGGCGGTTGAGGAATGCCGCGCCGCCGGCGTGCGCGTCGTGATGGTGACCGGCGACTTTCCGGCCACCGCGGCGGCGATTGCGAAGGAGGCCGGCATTGACGGCGGGCGAGTCATCACCGGTGAGGACCTCTCACGCCTCGACGATGCGGCGCTCGCTGACCATGTGAAGGCGGCGGATGTCTTCGCACGCATCATGCCCGAGCAGAAATTGCGGCTCGTCAATGCGCTGAAGGCGCGCGGCGAGATCGTCGCCATGACGGGCGACGGGGTCAACGACGCTCCGGCGCTGAAGGCCGCCCATATCGGCGTCGCGATGGGCGGCCGCGGGTCGGACGTCGCGCGCGAGGCGTCGTCGATCGTTCTTCTCGACGACGATTTCAGCGCCATCGTCAAGGCGATCCGCCTTGGGCGGACGATCTATGACAATCTCGGCAAGGCGGCCGCGTTCATCATCGCCGTGCATGTGCCGATTGCGGCGCTGGCGATCGCACCCTTGCTGACGGGGACGCCGATCCTTCTCGGCCCGGTTCACATCGCGCTTCTGGAGATGGTGATCGACCCGGTCTGCGCGCTCGTTTTTGAGGCCGAGACGGCGGAGAAAGACGTGATGCGCCGGCCGCCGCGGTCGCCGGAAAAGACCCTGGTCGACGCGCCGCTCGCGTTTTTCAGTCTCGTGCAAGGCGCCGTCGCTTCGCTCCTGGTGGCCGGCGCGGTCATTTGCGCATCATTGCAAGGCGCGAGCGAGGCGACGGTGCGCACGACCGCTTTTATGGCGCTGCTCTCGGCGATCGTTGCGCTGGTCCTGGTCAATCGATCCTTCAGCTCTTCGATCATCAGGGCGATCACGCGGCCGAACCGGCCGATGGCGGTGATCTTTCCGCTCGTCGCCCTGGCGGCGGTGCTCGCGATCACGATCGAGCCGTTGCGAACCCTTTTCCGGTTTTCCACCATCGGTCTCAGCGAGGCGACGCTTGCAGGCCTGTCCGGGCTGGGGACGCTTCTTGTCCTTGAAGGCCTGAAGCTGGCCGGCGCCCTCCGACGGCCAAGGGCCATGCACGCATAAAAAAACGCGGAAGCCGGGAGGGGAGGTGGCTTCCGCGTTCTTTGAGCTCGCGAGGCTTGGGGGGTGGGGGTTTCCCGGTCAGAAGGGGCGTTCGATCGGGAATAGTCTCGCGAGCCGGGGGTTGGGACGGCGCTTTCCGCCGTTGAAACCTTTGGCCGCCTTTAGGCGACGAAACCGGGATTCAAGAGGCCGATCGCCGACAGGTACCCGCCCGCGATGACCGCGGACAGGAGGATGGCGAAGGCGAAGCGAACGCCGGCGGAGCGTGCATTGCTGGTGATCATGGCTGTTTCTCTTTGTTTTCTTTAGTCTTTTTTCGCTTCGTCGGGCCGTGGCGGCTTTTCGGCCAGCATCGGCGGAAGCGACGCCGGTCATCTAGGTTCGGGCTGGCGTTCTGTCAATGAACAAAATCAAAAATATTCAGCGTTCAGCGTATAATCTTTCTCATCCGCCTTTAAGGCCGAATCACGCGCCCCGCACAAAGCCGGCATGACGCCAGGCGAAGGCGTCATGAACGAGCGCCATCACCTCATCGAGCTCGCGGGCGAGGCCGTCATAATCGCCTTCAAAGAAGATCGCCGAGCTGGTGAAACGGAAGAACACGTCCTGCAGGAGCCGTGCGGTCCGCGTCGGGTTCGGAAGGACAAGATCGCCAGCCTCGGCGCCGCGGGCGAGGATGTCCTCAATGATCATGGCCTCCGCCGCCTCCCACTCGCTGGCGAAGGAAATCCGCTCCTTCAAGATCTCCTGCGAGAGCTCATAGGCCTTCGGCCGGTCGTGATAGCGGTCATAGGCGAGCTTCAGCTTGGTGCGGAAATAGGCCTCAAGCCGCTCCGCCGTTGAAAGTCCCGGCGCCGACGCGGCCTTGCGCAATTCTTCAAGATGCTCGCTGCGCAGGCGCCGGACAAAAGCCTCGGCGATATCGAGCTTTGAGGGGAAGTAGCGGTAGAGGTTGCCGGGCGACATGTTGCAGTCCCCGGCGATCTCCGACATGGTCGTCTTGCCGTATCCGTAATGGAGAAACCGGCGGCTGGCGGCGTCGAGGATCGCCTCGGCGGTCTTGTCGGGAACGGGCGCGCTGGTTTCGCGCGGATCGGCGGAAGCGTTCACGGTGAATGCTTTCGTTCCTGTTCAGGAATCACCATCGCACATGACGGCTTCAGCGTCACCCTTCGGATCAGTCGCGGTGATCGGCGGCGGCGCCTGGGGAACGGCGCTCGCCAGCCTCATCGCTGCGAAAGGCGTCGATACGCTGATCTGGGCGCTGGAGCCGGAGACGGCGAACGCCATCAATGACCGCCAGGTGAACGAGTCCTACCTGCCCGGCGTGCGCCTGCCGGAAGGCTTGCGGGCGACCGCCGAGATCGCCGCGGCCGGCGGGCGCGAGGCCTACCTGTTCGTCGCGCCGGCGCAGCACGCGCGGGGGGTCCTCGCCGCCGTTCGGGCGGTAGCGCCGCCGGGCGCGCCGCTGCTGCTCTGTTCGAAGGGGATCGAGCGGGGGTCGGGCCTGATGCTGACCGAGGTTTTGGGCGCGGTATGGCCCGAGGCGGCGCCCGCTGTCCTTTCCGGGCCGAGTTTTGCTCGCGATGTCGCGGCGGGACTACCGACAGCGGTGACATTGGCGTCGGAAAATCAGGAACTTGGACGGCGCTGGCTGGCGACGATCAGCGCGCCGCATTTCCGGCCTTACCTCTCGGACGACCTCATCGGCGCGGAGATCGGCGGGGCGGTCAAGAACGTCCTTGCGATCGCGGCCGGGGCTGTCATCGGCCGCGGGCTCGGCGACAGCGCGCGCGCCGCCTTGATCGCCCGCGGCTTTGCGGAGATGCAGCGCCTCGCCCTCGCCCGCGGCGGTAAGGCCGAAACGCTCGCCGGGCTGTCGGGGCTCGGCGACCTTATCCTCACCGCGACCTCGACCCAGTCGCGGAACTACTCGCTGGGGCTCGATCTCGGACGCGGGCGCCGGCTTGATGACGTTCTCGGCGGCCGGAACTCGGTGACGGAGGGGGTCGCCACCGCGCCCGCCGTCGTCGCGATGGCGAAGGCCGCTGGCGTCGAGATGCCGGTCGCGGCGGCTGTCGCCGACCTCGTTTCCGGCGCACGCGGGCTTGATTCGATCATCGCCGCGCTCCTGGCGCGGCCGCTGAAAGCGGAGACGGATTAGGGTCGAAGGCCGCGGCTGGTCAAAACTATTTCGATGTAAGAACGGTGATGGGTCGAACTTTCATCCCCTCATTCCCGCTGCCGCGGGAATCCAAGCGCTCAAGTTGCGACGCTCGCGGCTCTGGATCCCCGCTGTCGCGAGGATGAGCGGGGATAGGCTGCGGCAGTAATCGACGGGAATGAGGTTAAGCCCCCCGCCCGCGCTCATAGGCGCGGCAGGAGGCCTGGAACGGCTTCGCCGACAGGCGCGCGTTCCAGCCCGCCGTCCAATATTCGCCGCCTTCGGACCCGCCGATCGCGCGGCAGCTCTCAAAACCGGTGCGATATTGCGAGGACATGACGCCGACATCCTTGCCGGCGAGCTGGAAGCCCTGGTCGTAGCATTGGCAGCGGACGTCGCCCGCGCTGGCGTCGACGATCGGACCCCCGTCAATCGGCGGCGACGGCCTTATGCCATCGCCCGGCAGCGGCCGCGTCGTGTTCCAGCCATTGCCGGCGACCATGAAGATCGCTGCGGCGAGGACCGCGAGAGCGAGAACGCCCCCGAATATCGCTTCAATGTTCTTCATACCGACCCCTCGGGCCCCCTAAGCCCCACGCAACCAAGGCTTAACTATAGCCCCAAAAGCGCCGGCCGGGGAAGCGGTCCCGCGCGCCAAAGCCCTGGGATCACCGCATGTTCCGCCGCGCCAGCAGTTTGAGGCGCAGCGCGTTCAGCTTGATGAAGCCCTCGGCGTCTTTCTGGTCGTAGACGGCGTCTTCCTCGAAGGTCACATGCGCCATCGAGTAGAGCGACTTCGGCGAGGAGCGGGCGATGACGCTTGCTTGGCCCTTATAGAGCTTCAGAGTCACCGTTCCCTCGACATGCTCCTGGCTCTTGTCGATGGCGGCCTGCAGCATCTCGCGCTCGGGCGCGAACCAGAAGCCGTTATAGATGAGCTCGGCGTAGCGCGGCATCAGCTCGTCCTTCAGGTGCCCGGCGCCGCGGTCGAGCGTGATCTGCTCGATGCCGCGATGGGCGGTGAGGAGGATCGACCCGCCCGGCGTTTCATAGACGCCGCGCGATTTCATGCCGACGAAGCGGTTCTCGACGAAGTCGAGCCGGCCGACGCCATGCGTTCGCCCGAGATCGTTGAGCGCGGCGAGAAGGCTCGCCGGCGACAGCGCCTTTCCGTTCAGCGAAACGGCGTCGCCGCGCTTGAAGCCGATCTCGATCGTCTCGGGCCTGTCCGGCGCGGCTTCCGGATCGTTCGTACGCTGATAGACGTAATCGGGCGCCGGGACGCCGGGGTCTTCCAGCACCTTTCCTTCGGAGGAGGTGTGGAGAAGGTTCGCATCGACCGAGAACGGCGCTTCGCCGCGCTTGTCCTTCGGGATTTCGACCTGATGCGCCTCCGCCCAGGAAATGAGCTTCGTGCGGCTTGAGAGGTCCCATTCGCGCCACGGCGCGATCACCTTGATGTCGGGATTGAGGGCGTAGGCGGAAAGCTCGAACCGCACCTGGTCGTTGCCCTTGCCGGTCGCGCCGTGGGCGACCGCGTCGGCGCCGGTCACTTTCGCGATCTCAACGAGGCGCTTGGCGATCAAGGGCCGCGCAATCGAGGTGCCGAGCTGGTACTGGCCTTCATAGAGC
>CAZOEB010000024.1:576-30995 GCA_964578685.1 uncultured Caulobacterales bacterium | reverse complement strand
CCGCATGCACACGATGATGGGCATGGCGACGCCGGAGCAGATGAAGGAGCTTGCGAGCGCGAAAGGCGCCGAATTCGACCGCCTGTTCCTGACGCTGATGACGAAGCATCACGACGGCGCGCTGAAAATGGTCGACCGGCTCTTCGAGCAGCCGGGCGCAGCCTACGACCCCGTGCTGTTCGAATTCATCAACGACGTGAAGTCGGATCAGACGGCGGAAATCAAGAAGATGAACGCGCTGCTCGCCAGCCTGTCGCCCGACCCGCGCGTCGATTTGAAGCCCGGCTTTCTTGACGCAGGACAGGCCGCGAAAAACATGACGCTGGTCGCCTCGCTGCCGAAGCCTGCCGGCTTCTATGACCCGGCAAATCCCGCCGGCCTGCCTTTACCGAAGCCGAAGAAGGAAGACGGCAAGTCGCGCAAGAAGCCGGCGAAACGCGACGCGGCCGAAGACGGCGACGACAAGTCCGAGTGGAGCGAACGCTCGCCGCTTCTCAATTTCTCCAATACCGACATGGCGTTTTCCGGCGACGTTCTGGTGGCCGGCAGCTATCACGGCTTCAACATCTACAGATTGAACGACGGCGAAGCGCCTGCGCTCCTCAGCTCCGTCGTCTGTCCTGGCGGCCAGGGCGACGTCTCGATCGTCGGCGACCTCCTCATCATGTCGGTCGAGCAGACGCGCGGCCGCGTCGACTGCGGCCTTCAGGGCGTCGCGGAAGAGCACAGTCCCGATCGCTTCCGGGGCCTGCGCATTTTCGACATCAGCGATCTCACGGCGCCGAAACAGGTCGGCCAGGTGCAGACCTGCCGCGGTTCGCACACGCACTCCGTCGTCGCCAATGAAGGCGGCAAGATCATCGTCTACAATTCCGGCACGTCACGCGTGCGCGACGAGAAGGAGCTCGCCGGCTGCATCGGCGACATACCGGGCGACGATCGCACGGCGCTTTTCCGCATCGACGTCGTGGAAATTCCGGTCGCCGATCCGTCGAAGGCGCGCATCATCGACAGCCCCACCGTCTTCGCCGATCCGAAAACAGGGCGGATCGCCGGCCTGTGGCAGGGCGGCGACCACGGCGAAGACACGCAGGAGACAAGCCGCACTGAAGAATGCCACGACATCACGGTGTTCCCGACCCTCAAGATCGCGGCGGGCGCCTGTTCGGGCAACGGCGTCATCTTCGACATTTCAAATCCGCGCAAACCGAAACGCATCGACGAGGTCACCGATAAGGGGTTCGCCTATTGGCATTCGGCGACGTTCAACAATGACGGCGACAAGGTCATATTTACGGACGAATGGGGCGGCGGAAGCCGTCCGCGATGCCGGGCCGCCGATCCCGTAACCTGGGGCGCAAACGCAATTTATGACATCGTCGACGGCAAGCTGACGCAGCGCAGCCTCTACAAGCTGCCGGCGCCGCAGGCTGATGAAGAAAATTGCGTCGCGCATAACGGTTCGGTCGTGCCGGTGCCGGGCCGCGATATCTTCGTGCAGGCCTGGTATCAGGGCGGCGTTTCGGTGATGGATTTCACCGACAGCGCCAATCCGGTCGAGATCGCCTATTTCGACCGCGGGCCGATCGACAAGAAGCATCTGGTGCTCGGCGGATATTGGTCGACCTACTGGTATGACGGGCGGATCTACGGCACCGAAATCGCGCGCGGCCTTGACGTGCTGGAGCTGACGCCGAGCGAACATCTTTCCGCGAATGAGCTCGCCGCCGCGCGGCTCGCCGATCTTGGCGGAACGGTCAATCCGCAGCAGCAATATCCGGCGCGCTGGCCGGCCGATCCCGTCGTCGCGCGCGCCTATGTCGACCAGTTGACGCGGACGAATGCGCTCCCCGCCGCCGCCGATATTACTAAGGCGCTCGACGAGGCGGCTGCGCGCATAGATGCGGGCGCGGAAGACGCGGCGTTGGCGGCGCGCCTGCAATCGCTCGCGAGTTCGCTCGCCAAGACCGGCGACGACGCCCTTACGCGCAAACGCGCAGGCGCGCTGGCGTCGACGCTCAAGGGCATCGCCGCACGCCTCAAATAGGGGCTCGTTATCGCAGCCGCGCTTCGGCGGCGTTCCGGGCATAGGCGCCGGAACGCTCGCCGCGCATCGACGTCATTGTCTCGAGGCGAAAGCCCCGGGCGGGCGCGCTGGTCAGCCATGGCCCGATGACCGCAAGCGTTTCGGGACGCGGATGCGCGATGGCGATGACATAGCCCGTTTCCGCGGCGATGCGCTCGGCGAGCACGAGCTGCCGTCGCACCGCCTCCTCGCCGGGCTCCGCGTCGAGGAAAACATCGCGCACGACGACTTCGGCGCCCACCGCCTCGCCGGCGATACGAGCCTTGCTTTCACCGGTCGTCAGGCTGTCGAGAAAATAGAGCCCGCGATTATCGAGAAAGGCGAGGACGCGTTTCATCGCCTGCTCATCGCGTGTCAGCTTTGAGCCCATATGGTTGTTGACGCCGGAATACCCCTCAAAGCGCGCGAGATTGTCGCCGAGCGCCTCGAACAACTCGTGCGGCTCCATCGACGATTTCAATGCGCCCGGCCCAGGATCGGCGCCGCCTGCGGGCTCCATCGGCAGATGGAGGAGCACGTCATGCCCCTTGGCGATCGCGCGGCTTGCGAGGCGCTGCACATCGTCCGCATAGGGAAGAAAGCTAAAGGAGAGCGGGCCGGGCAGCTCCATCAGCGCTTCAAAGGCGCGCTGGTCGGGACCAACGTCGTCGAAGACGATGACGACGCGCGGCGTCCGCCGGGCCGACTGCGCGTCGAGCCTCTCCGGCGCCCCGGCGCTGATGATCGCCTCGATGATCGCGCCCCTCGCCTCGCCGCCGGCGTTCGGCGCGAAGTCCGGCGCATCACGAAGATCGAGCGCCGCCGAATAGTCCCCGGCTTCCGACCGCGACGCCTTGCCGCTCAATCCAGCGCCGATCGCCCCGGCGACGAGACCGGCGGCGACAGCGGCTATCAGAGCCGGCCGGCCGCCGGAAAACGGCGCTTTTCGAGGGCTTGACGGCCCTTTCTCCGGCATCACTGTCACCCAGTCCCCCCGCAAAGGCTTTTCCGGCCCTTCATGCCCGCCCGGCATCTTGCGGGCGGCCAGAAGGCGTGCAGTGTCCCATCCGATGATTCTGCTGATCGATAACTATGACAGCTTCACCTGGAACCTCGTCCACCTGATCGGCGGGCTTAGGGAAAAGGTCGAAGTCGTCCGCAATGACGCGCTGACGCCCGAAGAGGCTGTCGGACGCGGCGCCTCGGCGATCGTGCTCTCTCCGGGGCCGGGCGCCCCGGCCGAGGCCGGCATCTGCGTGCCGCTCGTCCGCCTTGCGATCGAAAGGGGCGTGCCGCTCTTCGGCGTCTGCCTCGGCCTGCAGTCGATCGCGGAAGCGGCCGGCGGCAAGGTCATCCGTGCGAAACGGCAGATGCACGGCAAGACCTCGCGCATTCGCCATCAGGGCGAGGGACTCTTCAAGGACCTGCCGCCGCTTTTTCAGGCGACGCGTTATCATTCGCTGGTCGCCGAGGCGGCAAGCCTTCCGAACGCGCTGAAGGCGAGCGGGCACGCGGAGGATGACGGCGAGATCATGGCGGTCGAACACGCCGCCGCGCCCGTCGCCGGCGTGCAGTTTCACCCTGAGAGCATCGCGTCGGAACACGGCGCGCAGATCATCCGCAATTTCCTCGACTGGTCGCGGGCCGCATGAGCGGATTTGCGTCGCTGCTCGACATCGCCCGCTCCGGCCGCCCGCTCAGCCGCGCGGAAATGCGCGCAGCGACGGATCATCTCCTGAGCGGCGCCGCCGCGGAGGATGACATCGCCGCTTTCCTTATGGCGCTCAAGGCGCGCGGGGAAACGGTCGACGAGATCGTCGCGGCGGCCGAGGCGATGCGCGCGCGCGCGTTGAAGGTCGACGCGCCCGAAGACGCCGTCGACACCTGCGGCACCGGCGGCGACGGCGCGCACACCTACAACATATCGACCGCGGTCGCCTTCATCGTCGCCGGCTGCGGCGTGCCGGTCGCCAAGCACGGCAATCGCGCCGCGAGTTCACGGTCAGGCGCCGCTGACGTGCTGGCCGCGCTCGGCGTCAATATCGAGGCCTCGCCTGAGGCTACCGCGCGCGCCATACGCGAGGCGAAAGTCGGGTTCATGTGGGCCGCGCTCCACCACAAGGCCTTCGCGCAGGTCGCCGCCGTGCGCCGGAAACTCGGTGTACGGACGCTTTTCAATGCGCTCGGCCCCCTCACCAATCCAGCCGACGCGCGCCGTCAGTTGATGGGCGTCTACGACCGCGCGCTGTGCGAACCGCTTGCAAGGGCGCTCGTCGAACTCGGCGCCGCGCATGCGTGGGTCGTCGCGGGCGAAGACGGTCTCGACGAACTGACGACGACCGGCGCCTCTTTCGTCAGCGAGGCGAAGAACGGCGCCGTCCGCTCCTTCACCGTGACGCCGGAGGACGCGGGCCTTCCGCGGGCGGCCCCGGAGGACCTCAAAGGCGGCGATCCCGGTGAGAACGCGCTCGCGCTGCGCCGCCTCCTCGACGGCGAACCCGGCCCCTATCGCGACATCGCCCTCCTCAACGCCGCCGCAACATTGATCGTCGCCGGCAGGGCCGCGTGCCTTCGCGAGGGCGCCGACCTCGCCGGGAAGTCGATCGACGACGGCCGCGCGCGGCAGGCGCTCGCGCGTCTCGTCGCCATTTCGAACGAGCAGGCGCCATGACGATCCTCGACGACATCATCGCCTACAAGCGCGAGGAAGTGGCCGCCGCCAAGGCGGCGGCCCCCCTTGCAGCCATTGACGCCCTCGCCCGCGAAACAGCGCGTCCGCGCGGATTTGAGGCGGCGCTGCGCCGCCGCAATGAGAGGGGCTTCGCGCTCATCGCCGAAATCAAGAAAGCGAGCCCTTCAAAGGGCCTCATCCGCGCCGACTTCGACCCGGCGGCGCATGCGATCGCCTATGAGCGCGGCGGCGCGGCGTGTCTTTCGGTGCTGACGGACGGCCCGAGTTTTCAGGGCGCGCGCGCGCATCTCGACGCCGCGCGCCGATCCGTCAGCCTGCCGATCATTCGCAAGGACTTTCTCGTCGATCCCTATCAGGTCGCGGAGGCGCGCGCCTGGGGCGCTGACTGCATTCTCATCATCATGGCGTCATCGTCGGACGCGCTTGCACGCGAGCTCTTCGCTGCGGCGCGCGATTACGCGCTCGATGCGCTCGTCGAGACGCATGACGAGCACGAAGTCGAACGCGCGCTCGCGCTCGGCGCGACGATGATCGGCGTCAACAATCGCGATCTGAAGACATTCAAGACGTCGCTCGACACGACGACGCGCCTAGCGCGGATGATCCCGCGCAACCGACTGCTCGTCACGGAAAGCGGCATCAATTCTCATGCGGACCTCGTGCGCCTCAAGAGCGATGGCGCTGGCGCCTTCCTCGTCGGCGAAAGCCTGATGCGGCAGCGGGATGTGGAAGCCGCAACGCGCGCCCTGCTGGCGCCTGTGGGAGCCGCCTGATCTCCTTTCCGAATCAGGCGGATAGCCGCGTGGGACCGCTTGACCCCCTTGCGGAACATGCATAGAACGTCCTTGTTTTGTTCCCGCCTCGTTTCGGGCGCGCAAGGACGCGCGGGGCCCGGCGAGGCAAGGCGGCGGCGCTACGGAGGGCCTCTTATGCTCACGAAAAAGCAGCACGAACTGCTCCAGTTCATCGACGATCGCATCAAGACGACCGGCGTTTCGCCCTCCTTCGACGAGATGAAGGAAGCGCTGGACCTCAAGTCGAAGTCGGGCATTCACCGGCTGATCACGGCGCTGGAGGAACGCGGTTTCATCCGCCGGCTGCCCAATCGCGCTCGCGCGCTTGAAGTGCTGCGCCTCGCCGACGACGCGTCGACCGCCGCGCCGAGGAAGGCCGCGAAATTCTCGCCCTCGGTCGTGCAGGGGAACTTCACCGCGCGCCGCGGCGCTGCGCGGACGGCGCGCCCCGCCCTTGCCGGCTCGACGACGACGGACCTTCCCATTCTCGGGCGCATCGCCGCGGGCACGCCGATCGAGGCGATCCAGCACGAGGTCGACCGCGTGGGCGCGCCTGAAGCGCTGTTACGCGGCGGGGAGCATTTCGTTCTCGAAGTGCAGGGCGAGTCGATGATCGAGGCCGGCATCCATGACGGCGACTTCGCGATCATTCAGCGCACGGACGATGCGACGAACGGCGAAATCGTCGTCGCGCTCGTCGACCAGGAGGAGGCGACGCTGAAACGCCTACGGAAGAAGGGCGCCTCAATCGCCCTCGAAGCGGCGAACCCGGCGTTTGAAACCCGCATTTACGGCGCCGACCGGGTGTCGATCCAGGGTCGGCTG
Source organism: uncultured Caulobacterales bacterium (assembly GCA_964578685.1). Taxonomy (GTDB): domain Bacteria; phylum Pseudomonadota; class Alphaproteobacteria; order Caulobacterales; family Parvularculaceae; genus Amphiplicatus. The sequence continues at coordinate 24,619 of CAZOEB010000024.1, read as the reverse complement.
GTCGGGTTGATGCGGAAGTACTGAGGGGGCGTCAGTCGCCGCTCCACGGCCTTTCGCCGCGGCGGTCCTTGACGCTTTCAATGCGGACCGCGCCCGACGGATAAATCGTCGCCGCGTGCGCGCCTTCATTCCACACGTCGCGCCGGTCGATGAGCGCGCTTGCGCAGCCGGCGCGTTCTCGGCGTGAGACCGGAAAAAGCGCGATGACGAGGTTTGCGCGCGCGCAATCATCGTCTAGGGTTTCGCGCCGGTCGGTGAAGGCGACGCGCTGGGGTCCGAGCGGCGCGACGCAAGCCTCCGCATCGCAGAGCCCTGCGCGGCGCATCGCGAGCGGCCGTTCCTTCCGTTCATCAAGACCCGTCTGTTCGAGCCACGCCCCTGCGGCGAAACGGCCCTTGCGCGCATCGAAGACGGCGAGCGTCTTTTCCCCTTTATGCTCGATCAGGACAGCGGCGTTGTCGCCGGCGGGCGCGACATAAACCTGCGGCGGCTTTGACCCCGCGATCATCAGCGCGGAGATCGGCAAGGCGAGAAGGCCGCCGAGCCGCCACCGGCTCGTCATGAGACAGAGCCACAAGCCGCCAAGCGCGGAGACCGGCAGCACCATCGCCGGCCATTTCGGAAAGACGGTGACCGCGCCGGGAAGCGACGACGTCCAGCCCCCGAGCGCCAGCATCGCCTCAACGCCCGCAGCGGCGAGCCGCCAGAGCGGCCCGTCGGCGCCGATCGGCATCGCCATCAGCGCGAGGATCGCGACAGGCATCACCCAGAGCGCCATCAGCGGGATCGAGACCGAATTCGCGATCAGTCCGAAATTCGCCGCCCGGTTGAAGTGGAAGAGCGCGAAGGGCGCCGTCGCGAGCGAGGAGATGATGTCGGTCGCTGCGATCCCCTTCGCATAACGGCCAAGGCGCGCGCCGATTGAAAAGCTGCGCATCGGATCGGCGCGCGCGCTCGCCCATTCATAGAAGGCGATGAGCGCCGTCACCGCTGCGAAGGACATCTGAAAGCCCGGATTGGCGACCGCTTCCGGTGCGATGAGGATGATGATGGCGGCGGCGATCGCGACATTGCGAAGCGACAGCGCGCGCCGGTCAAAAAGGATTGCGACATAGAAAATCGCCGTCATCAGAAACGACCGCTGCGCCGGCCAGGCTAGACCCGACATGGCGAGATAAGCGGCGCCGGAGAGGATCGCCGCAGCGGCGGCCCATTTCTTGATCGGATATCGCACCGCGACGGGTTCGATCAGCGCGAGCAGCGCCCTGAGGGCGAAGAAGACGATTCCCGTCGCAAGGCTGAGGTGAATGCCGGAGATCGACAACAGGTGCGTGAGGCCGGAGTCGCGAAAGACCGCCTCGGCTTCGTCGCTGATCGCTTCGCGCTTGCCGGTGACGACGGCGGCGACGATGGCGCCGGCGTCGGTCCCGTTCGTCGCGGCGATGATCCGGCGCGTCAAGGCAAGGCGCGCGCGCTCGACGCCGCCTGCGAGGCGCGCGCCGAGCGGCCGGTCTGATTCTTCGAGAACCTCCGGCGCCGAGAACGCAAAGCCGACAGCGCCGATCTTCAAGAAATAAAGATGCCGCGCGAAATCATAGCCCTGCGGCGAGACTGGCTGCGGCGGCGGCGACAGGCTGCCGCGCAGTCGGATGCGCTGGCCCGGCAAAGCGTCGAACGCCGCCCCGCGCCAGGAAAGTCTGATGCGGGCGGGAAGCGCCTCCGCTTCGACGCCGTCAATGCTGTCAACGGCGATGATCAGCCGGCGGAGCTTTTCCGATTCTTCGACCGCAAGGAGGCGGCCTTCAATGTCTGCAAAGGCGATTTCACGGTCGAGCACCGGCGCCGCGACACGGGCGGCGCGGACATCGGCGGCGCAAAATCCGAGCGCCAGAAAAGCCGCAGCGACTGCGGCCGGGCGATATCGCTCGAACCGGACTGCCGCCAGCACAGCGAAAATGAGCATCGCCGGCGCCAGCCACGCCGGCGGCTCCGCCTTCAGCCCTAGATAAAGTGCGGCGCCGGCGCCGAGCGCGACCGGCGCCCAGAGGCCGAGCCGCCCTGCATCGCGCGCCGCCGAGTCGCGGAGAAATCGGACCGCGCGCGCCAACGCGACGCGCCAATCAAACGCGACAGCTGCGCCAGCCGCTTCCCTGCCCCTGACAACGTCGGCCATAGGCCCCCGCTGGCGACCGTGCTAAGCGCTGGCTCGCCTCCATCACTCGCCAGAAAAGCGTGAAAGCCCCGCCGCTGCAACCATGTCGACACCGATTGTCACCCGCTTCGCCCCCTCGCCGACCGGCTATCTCCATATCGGCGGCGCGCGCACCGCGCTTTTCAACTGGCTTTACGCGCGCGGGCGCGGGGGCCGTTTTCTCCTCCGGATCGAAGACACCGACCGCGCCCGCCACAATGAAGCGGCGGTGGCGGCGATCATCGACGGCCTTTCGTGGCTCGGCCTCGACTGGGACGGCGAGCCGGTGTCGCAATATGAGCGGCGCGAGCGCCACGCCGAAGTCGCGCGCGACCTGCTCGCCCGCGGCGGCGCCTATCGCTGTTATATGACGGCGGACGAAATCAATGCGGCGCGCGAACAGGCGATCGCCGAGAAGCGCCGCTTCGAAAGCCCGTGGCGGGACGCCGATCCCGCCGCCGCCCCGGACCGTCCGTATACGATCCGTTTCCGCGCGCCGCGCGAAGGTACGACGCTCGTCCGCGATGTCGTGCAGGGCGAGGTGACGTTTCCGAACAGCGCGCTCGACGATCTCATCATTCTGCGCAGCGACGGCGCGCCGACCTACAATCTCGCCGTCGTCGTCGACGACCACGACATGGGCGTCACGCATGTCATCCGCGGCGACGATCACCTCAACAACGCCGCGCGCCAGCAGCAGATTTATGAGGCGATGGGCTGGCCGGTTCCGTCGTTCAGCCATGTACCGCTCATTCACGGGCCTGACGGCGCGAAGCTTTCCAAGCGGCATGGCGCGCTCGGCGTCGAGGCTTACCGCGATATGGGTTTCCTTCCCGAGGGCCTTGCGAATTATCTCCTGCGTCTCGGCTGGTCGCATGGCGATGACGAGATCATCCCGCGCGCGCAGGCGCTCCAGTGGTTCGACATCACCGGCATCAACCGCGCGCCGGCGCGTCTCGACCCCGGCAAGCTCGAATTCACCAATGCGCATTACATGAAGCTGCTCAGCACGGAGGAATTCGTCCGTCGCGCGGCGCCCTTTTTTGAGAGCGCCGGGATCAAGATCGATGACGCCGCGCAAGCGAAGCTAGTGCGCGCCGCCTCCTTCCTCAAAGAACGGGCGGCGACGCTCGCCAAGGCCCCGGAAGCAGCGGCGTTCCTGTTCCTGAAGCGCCCGCTCGATCTTGGCGGCAAGGCGGGCAAGGCGCTCGAAAAGGAAGGCGCGCGCGGCCTCATCAGCGCCGTCGTCCGTGCGCTCGACGGCGCCGGCTTCGACAGCGCCGCGGCCCTGGAGGAAACGCTGAAGAACGCCGCCGCTTCTGCGGGTGTCGGTTTCGGCGCCGTCGGTCCTGCAGTTCGCGCGGCGCTCACCGCGGGCCATCCCGCTCCGTCTCTCGGTGAAGTTATCTACGCCCTCGGCAGGGAGGAGACGCTTGGCCGCCTGAACGACGCCGCCGGCTAATGGAAACAAGGCGTTAGCGCCTCAATCGGCTGTTGAGAATTCAACCCTCAGTTGAAGCCAATCGTCTGGAAACGAGCGCGTTTCCTTCTATAGTCGCGCCGCACAAACCTTTGCCGCATTGCACAAGAGGCCCCCGATGGACAGCACCCTGAAGCCCGCCGGCACGATGACCCTGACCTATGACGGCAAGAAAACCGACCTGCCGGTGTTCAGCGGAACCCATGGGCCGCGGGTCGTCGACTTTCGGAAGTTCTACGCCGACACCGACCTCTTCACCTTCGATCCCGGCTTCACCTCCACGGCGAGCTGCGAGTCGAAGATCACCTACATCGACGGCGACGAGGGCATCCTCCTTTATCGCGGCATACCGATCGAACAGCTCGCGGAGAAATCGCACTTCCTTGAAGTCGCGTATCTCCTCCTGCACGGCGAATTGCCGACCGTGAAACAGTCGAAGGTGTTTAATCATTCGATCGTCATGCACACGATGGTGCATGAGCAGCTGAAGAATTTTTACAACGGCTTCCGGCGCGACGCGCATCCGATGGCGATCATGGTCGGCGTCGTCGGCGCGCTCGCGGCGTTCTATCATGACTCGACCGACATCAACGATCCGAAGCAGCGCGAGATCGCCAGCCACCGCATGATCGCGAAGATGCCGACGATCGCGGCGATGGCCTACAAATACTCCATCGGTCAGCCCTTCATCTTTCCGCAGAACAACCTCGATTACACCGAGAACTTCATGCGTATGTGCTTTGCGGTGCCGGCTGAGGACTACAAGGTCAACAACGTGCTCGCCGACGCGCTCGACAAGATCTTCATCCTGCACATGGATCACGAGCAGAACGCGTCGACCTCGACCGTGCGTCTCGCCGGTTCTTCAGGCGCCAATCCTTTCGCCTGCATCGCGGCCGGCATCGCGTCGCTGTGGGGACCGGCGCATGGCGGCGCGAACGAGGCGGCGCTCAACATGCTTATGGAAATCGGCGATCCGGAGCGCATCCCAGAATATATCGCGCGCGCCAAGGACAAGAACGACCCGTTCCGCCTGATGGGCTTCGGCCACCGCGTATACAAGAACTACGACCCGCGCGCCAAGGTGATGCAGAAGGCGTGTCACGACGTGCTCAACGAACTCGGCGTCAAGGACGATCCGCTGTTCGAAGTGGCGAAGGAGCTTGAACGCATCGCTCTCTCCGACAGCTACTTCATCGAGAAGAAGCTCTACCCGAACATCGACTTCTATTCCGGCATCACGCTGAAGGCGCTCGGCTTCCCGACGACCATGTTCACCGTGCTGTTCGCGCTTGCGCGCACGGTCGGCTGGATCGCGCAGTGGTCGGAGATGATCGAGGACGAGAGCCAGAAAATCGGCCGCCCGCGCCAGATCTATACGGGCGCCGCGCGACGGGATTACGTTCCGGTCGGAAAGCGCTGAAGCGCGCCGCAAGCCCGCGGGTCGCCAGTTCGGAGAATTTTCGGCCTGGCCCCGATTGCCGCCCCGGTGAGGCGTCCGTTACCCTTGCGGGGTCGCGCCATTCGCCAAGGCAGGTCTCCCATGCGCCTTTGTTCGATCGCCCTCGTCCTTCTCGCAACGCCCGCAGGCGGTGAACCGGACCTGACGCCCGCCGCGCAGGAAGAAAGGGCGCTCGACATCCTGACGCGGTCGGTGAATTTCCGCTCGGTCGAGGGGGACGCGGCGCTCGGCGCATATGCCGACTATCTCGCGGGCCTTCTCATCAAGGGCGGGTTCGCCAGGGGCGATGTCGAAGTCGACCGCAGCGGCCCGGCGCCGACGCTCGTCGCAACCTATCAGGGCAAGACTGACGCGCCACCGCTCCTCATCTCCGGTCATCTCGACGTCGTCGCGGCCGATCCCGCCGACTGGACGCGCGATCCCTTCTCAGCCGTCGTTGAGGACGGCTTCGTCTTTGGGCGCGGGTCCTACGACAACAAGTTCGACGTTTCGATGGCGGTCGCGACACTCCTGCGCCTCAAGGAGGAAGGCTTCACGCCGAAACGCGACGTCGCTCTCGTCCTCTCCGGCGATGAAGAAACGATGATGGCGACGACGGAGACGCTTTCGAAGCGCTTCAAGGGCGCTTTCCTGGCGCTCAACACAGATGGCGGCGGCGGCACGCTGCGCGAAGACGGAACGCCGCTCGCCTATAATCTTCAGACAGCGGAGAAAACCTACGCCGACTACGAAATCACCTTCACCAATCCGGGCGGGCATTCGAGCCGGCCGAGCAAGGAGAACGCTATTTATCGCCTCGCGCGCGCGATTGAACGCATCGGCGCCTATGATTTCCCTGCGCAGGCGACCGACACCACGCGTGAGTTTTTCCGCGTGACCGGCGCGATGACCGAAGGCCCGCTCGGAAAAGCGATGCTGCGTTATGCGGAAAAGCCCACCGACAAAAAGGCGATCGCTGCGTTGCGCGCCGACCCTGAATATGTCGGCCAGCTCGGCACGACTTGCGTTGCGACCATGCTCGATGGCGGGCACGCCCTGAACGCCCTTCCTCAGCGCGCCAGCGTGTCCGTCAACTGCCGGATCTTTCCCGGCGTCGGTCCGAAGGAGGTTGAGGCGCAGCTGCTCGCCGTCGTCGATGACGAAGGCGCGACCATCCGGCGTCTTGAAAACACGCTCGCCGGGCCTCCGTCGCCGATGCGCGAGGACGTTTCATCGGCGGTGAGGAAAGCCATCGAGCGGCGCTATCCGGGCCTCCCCGTCATTCCCCAAATGTCTGCGGGGGCGACCGATAGCCTGCACTTCCGCCTGCAAGGCGTCGACAGCTACGGCGTCGCCGGGCTTTTCATGAAACCGTCCGACGACTTCAGCCACGGCCTCAACGAGCGCGCGCCGGTCGCCTCGATCGACGGCGCGCTCGACCATTGGCATGTTCTGATTACGGAACTCTCCGACTGACGGCCGCGCGCCGCATCATCAGATAAACGGGCGGACCCGCCGCAAGCAGCGCGAGGCCCCAGATAAAGGGCTTCATGCCGGCGCCGTAAATGGTCCACAGCGCATAAAGCGTCGCGAGCGCGCCGATGATCGCAAGGGCGAGCGAACGACTGATCGCGCCCGACGCATTGAGCTTCAGCGCGGCGAGCGAAACTGCGAGGTACATGAACAGGATCGACGTCGTCGACAGCAGCGCGACGAAATTGAATAGTCCGATCAGCGTTTCCGAATAGTTGAGCAGGACGACGCCGGTGAGGAGCCCGCTCGACACGAGATGCGCGTTGACGGGCGCGCCGCGCACGGAGGTTTTTGCAAGAAAGCTCGGGAAGACGCCGTCTTTCGCCATCGCCGCCGCGAGCTCGCCCTGAACGAGGATCCAGCCGTTCAACGCGCCGAAGACGCTGATCGCGGCGAAAAAGGCGAGCGCGCGGCCTGCATCCGCGCCCCATCGGCCGGCGATGAAGTCCGCAAGCGGCGCGTTCGAAGCCGCGACCAGTTCCGGCGGCTGCAGCAGGATCACCGAGGTGCAGACGAACAGGTAAATGATCCCGGTTAGGATCGTTCCGATCATGGTGGCGCGCGGGATCGTCTTTTCCGGCGCTTCCACCTGCTCGGCGGGCACGGTCGCGGATTCAAGTCCGAGAAGGCTCCAGAGCGCGAGCGTCGCCGCCATGGTGATAGGCCCGACGGCGATCGTTTCCGGCCTGAAGGGCTGCACTGCGCCCACCCCCTTTTCGCCGAGAATGAGCGCCGCAAGAATGATGACGGCGATCAGCGGCAGCAGCTTCAGCACGGTGGCGACGACCTGCACGCCGCCGGCAAGCGAGGCTGCCCGGCAATTGACCGCCGTCAGCGCCCAGATGATGCAGAGCGTCACGACCGCATGAAGCCCGGTCGTCGTCGCGAGCTCAGGGAAGAAGACGGTGAGATAGCTGACGCCGGCGGTGGCGATGGCGGCGTTGCCGACCCAGACGCCGATCCAGTAGCTCCACGCGACCATGAACGCGACGGCGGGACCGAAAGCGGCGCGGGTATAGGCATAGGGTCCGCCGGCGCGCGGCATCGCGCGCGAGAGCGCGGCGAACACGAAGGCGAGGCAAAGCCCGCCGGCGATCGTCAGCACCCAGCCGAAGATCGAGTTCCACCCTAGCGGGGCGAGCGACGCCGGGAGAAGATAGACGCCTGACCCTATCATGTTGCCGACGACAAGCGCCGTGCACATGACAATCCCAAGCTTGCGGGTGGGGGAGGATGAAGATCCGCTCAACGCGCCTCTCTGGTGAAGACGCCCCCTGTCGCGCGTCAGACCGTCACTCTCCGCCCGTCCAAGCGACCGGTCAACGCGCCGCCCATAACGGCGCGCGCTGGCGTTCCAAAGCTTGCCGCAGCGCCTCGGCCTGCGCTAGGCACGAGGCTCCGGGCGGTTAGCTCAGCTGGCAGAGCGGCTGGTTTACACCCAGTAGGTCGGCGGTTCGATCCCGTCACCGCCCACCAGCTTTCGCGCCTAGTTCAGAGCGTCCTTCAGGCCTTTGCCCGCCGAGAATTTCGGCTGCACGGAGGCCGGTATCTTGATCGTTTCCCCGGTCCGCGGATTGCGACCGTCGCGCGCTTCGCGCCGGTTCGCGGAAAAGGTGCCGAAGCCGACAAGGCGCACGTCGTCGCCGCGCTTGAGCGCCTGCGTGATCGCGTCGAACACGGCATCGACCGCGCGCGTCGCGTCCGCCTTGCTCATGTTCGAGAGGTCGGCGACGCGGTCGATGAATTCGTTCTTGTTCATGGCTTGAGCCTTTCGATCGATCAGGGCGCCCAATCCGGCGCAATTGAAATAGGCGGGACGCGGACAATCCCGCAGGAGAGAACGCTGTTGAGATCGCCAACCGGTTAGAACGCTCGCCGCTTCGGCTGGACCTCATGAAAGAGCCGCCATGATTCATGCTCGTGCGCAATGCAGCGGTCGATCAGCATGCGCCAGACCGGCTCCGCGATGTCCGACGACAGCCCTTCCTTGGCGGCCGCGGCGAGCACCTTGGCGACCACATCCTCGATCCGCCATTCGAGGCGGACTTCGTCCTGGCGGTCCTTGATGCGCGCGGCGGCCTCGATATAGGCCTGCCTTTCGGCCATCAGCTTGACGAGCGCCCGGTCCAGGCGGTCGATCTCGGCCCTAACCTCTTCCATCACGCGGCAATCGTCCGGGGCGACGGCCCTCTTGTCCGGGGGGTTTTCCATGTCCTCCTCCTTAAGCGAGCCGGTCGCTTGGGCAAAGGCGGGCGACCTGGGGCAAAGCGCCCCGCGGGGCCCCGGCGGCCAAAGGGTTAATTTTCGGCGCACCTATTGCGTTAGCGCAAATAGTGCGTTATATGACAGTTCAGTGACACACAACCGGAGCGGTTTTCCTCAAGCTTTGTCGGTATCAGCAGGTAAGGAGTTGAATATGGCGGTCATTTCGAAATCTCACGGCGCCCACGCGGCTGGCTCGGGGTTCGGCGCCGCGCTTCTTTATTTTGCCATGGCGGTGGCGGCGATTTCGGTCGCGGTGCCCGCAGCGATCATGGTGATGGGCTAAGCCCAACCTCCAAGCCCCTGATTGGAATGAAAAAACCCGGCGCTCGCGCGCCGGGTTTTCTCGTTTCGGGGGTCAGTGCGTGACAACCGCTTCGCCGTCCGGATCAGCAACGGTCGGCGTCGGGGTCGGGGCTTCCTTCCAGTCGATCGGGGTCAGCTTGCGCGTAAGGGCGTGAGCGAGCACCTCATCAACCCGCGACACGGGGATGATGGTCAGGCCCGCTTTCACGTTATCAGGGATCTCGGCAAGGTCTTTCTCGTTCTCCTGCGGGATCAGCACCGTCTTGATGCCCGCCCGGAGCGCGGCAAGAAGCTTTTCCTTCAGCCCGCCGATCGCCAGCACCCTGCCCCGCAGCGAAATCTCGCCTGTCATGGCGATATCGTTGTGAACAGGGACGCCGGTCAGCACCGAAACGATCGCCGTCGCCATGGCGACGCCTGCCGAGGGGCCGTCCTTCGGGGTCGCCCCTTCGGGAACGTGGATGTGGATATCGGTCTTGTCGAACACCGGCGGCTCGATGCCGAACTCCGTCGCCCGACTGCGCACATAGGATGACGCGGCCGACACCGATTCTTTCATCACTTCCTTGAGGTTGCCGGTCGGGGTCATGCGGCCCTTGCCCGGCATCTTCACCGCTTCGATCGTCAGGATGTCGCCGCCGACCGAAGTCCAGGCGAGCCCCGTCACGACGCCGACACGGTCGTCCGTCTCGATCTCGCCGTAGCGATACTTCGGAACGCCCGCGTAATCGGCGAGGTTTGCTTCCGTCACCTCGACCTTCTTCGCCTTGGCGGTCTCAATGTCGCGCACCGCCTTGCGGGCGAGGCGCGCAAGTTCACGCTCAAGGCTTCTGACGCCGGCTTCCCGCGTGTAGCGGCGAATGAGCTGCATCAGCCCTTCGTCGGCGATCTTCCACTCCGACGCCTTGAGGCCGTGATCCTTCATCAGTTTCGGGATCAGATGCCGGCGCGCGATCTCCCGCTTTTCATCCTCCGTGTACCCCGGAATGCGGATGATCTCCATGCGGTCGAGCAGCGGCTGCGGCATGTTGAGGCTGTTGGCCGTCGTGATGAACAGCACGTCGGAAAGATCGTAATCGACTTCGAGATAGTGATCCGCGAAGGTCGAGTTCTGTTCAGGATCGAGCACCTCAAGCAGCGCTGAAGACGGATCGCCGCGGAAATCCTGCCCCATCTTGTCGATCTCATCGAGAAGGAAAAGCGGGTTCGACTTCTTCGCCTTCTTCATCGACTGGATGATCTTGCCGGGCATCGAGCCGATATAGGTGCGGCGATGCCCGCGGATCTCCGCTTCGTCGCGCACGCCGCCGAGGCTGACGCGCACGAATTCGCGCCCCGTCGCCGCCGCGATCGACTTGCCGAGCGAAGTCTTTCCGACGCCAGGCGGGCCGACGAGGCAGAGGATCGGGCCCTTCAGCGTTCCCATCCGCTTCTGCACCGCAAGATACTCAAGGATGCGCTCCTTGACCTTGTCGAGGCCGTAATGATCCGTGTCGAGAATTTCCTGCGCCTTCGCGAGGTCGTGCTTGATCTTTGATTTGTTGTTCCACGGAATCGACAGCATCCAGTCGAGATAATTCCGGACGACGGTCGATTCAGCCGACATCGGCGACATCTGGCGAAGCTTCTTGACTTCGGCCTCAGCCTTGGCGCGGGCTTCCTTCGAGAGCTTCGTCTTCTTGATGCGATCTTCAAGCTCGGCGACCTCGTCGCGGGCGTCGTCGCCCTCGCCGAGTTCCTTTTGGATCGCCTTCATCTGCTCGTTGAGATAGTATTCGCGTTGCGTCTTCTCCATCTGCCGCTTCACGCGGTTGCGGATCTTCTTTTCCACCTGGAGGACGCTCATCTCGCCCTCCATCAACGCGTATACTTTCTCAAGCCGGTCGCCGATGTCGAAAATCTCGAGCAGCTCCTGTTTCTCCGACATCTTGATGTTGAGATGCGAAGCGACCGTATCGGCGAGCTGCGCCGGGTCCTCGATGCCGCTGACCGACACGATGACTTCGGGCGGGACCCGCTTGTTGAGCTTCACATAGGATTCGAACTGCGAGACGACCGAGCGCGACAGCGCGGCGACTTCCGCGTCCTCGGGCTCTTCCTCCGGCGGAATCGAGGCCTCGGCTTCGAAGAAGTCGTCGAGCTTGGTGAACCGTTCGACGCGCGCGCGGCTTTCGCCTTCGACAAGAACCTTCACGGTGCCGTCCGGCAGCTTCAGAAGCTGCAGGACTGTGGCGACGACGCCTACTGAGTAGATGCCTTCGGGCTTGGGATCGTTGTCGCTGGCGTCCTTCTGGGCGACGAGGAGAATTTTCTTGTCCTGCTCCATCACATGTTCGAGCGCGCGCACGGATTTGTCGCGGCCGACGAAGAGCGGGATCACCATGCTCGGAAACACGACGATGTCGCGAAGCGGCAGGACGGGGTATTTGGCGGTATCAGACATCAACATTCCTTGACCAATTGGGCCTCGTGGGGAGCGCCCGCGGGGGGCGCGCCCGCCCCGGCGCTATGGCCGGCGTCTCCCCCGGTATCGAGGATTATTCCTTCCACCGGCTAAAGAGACGCCGCCCCGAAGGCGGCGGACGCTTCGATTATGTGGCGCGTCGCGCGCCGGATTCAACCCGGCGCCGAAGCGATGGAGAAGGGGCCGAAAGGTCAGGGAAACATGGGAACGGCGCCCGCTGGGGGCGCCGTTCCCTAAAGAAGAACGGGAGACCGTCAGGCGCTCGCGTCGACTTCGAGAAGCTCCTTGCCGCGATCCTCGTAAATCTGGAGCGGCTTGGCGCGGCCTTCGACGACTTCGCTGTTGACGACCACCTCGGCGACGCCCTGCATCGACGGGAGTTCGAACATTGAATCGAGGAGGATGCCCTCCATGATCGACCGCAGGCCGCGGGCGCCGGTCTTGCGCGCAATCGCTTTCTTGGCGATCGAGGACTTCGCGTCCTCCGTAAAGGTTAGCTTCACGTCCTCCATCTCGAAGAGACGCTGGTACTGCTTCACGAGCGCGTTCTTCGGCTGGGTGAGGATCTGGATGAGCGCCGGCTCATCGAGATCTTCCAGCGTCGCAATCACGGGAAGGCGGCCGACAAATTCCGGAATGAGCCCGAACTTCAGAAGGTCTTCCGGCTCGATCGTTTTCAGGACGTCGCCGACGCGGCGATCGTCGGGCGCTGCGACCTTGGCGCCGAAACCAATCGAGGTCCCCGCCTGACGGCTGGAAATGATGCGCTCGATGCCCGCGAAGGCGCCGCCGCAGATGAAGAGAATGTTCGTCGTATCGACCTGCAGGAATTCCTGCTGCGGATGCTTCCGGCCGCCCTGCGGCGGGACCGAGGCGACGGTGCCTTCCATGATCTTCAGAAGGGCCTGCTGCACGCCTTCGCCTGATACGTCGCGGGTAATCGACGGGTTGTCGGACTTGCGGCTGATTTTGTCGACTTCGTCGATATAGACGATGCCGCGCTGCGCGCGTTCGACATTGTAGTCGGCCGCCTGCAACAGCTTCAGGATGATGTTCTCGACATCTTCGCCGACATAGCCCGCTTCCGTCAGCGTCGTTGCGTCCGCCATCGTGAAGGGCACGTCGAGAATCCGCGCGAGCGTCTGCGCGAGCAGCGTCTTGCCGGAGCCGGTCGGACCGAGAAGGAGAATGTTCGACTTCGCGAGTTCGACGTCGTTGTTCTTGGACGCGTGGTTGAGTCGCTTATAATGGTTATGCACCGCGACCGAGAGGACGCGCTTGGCCTGCTTCTGGCCGATGACGTAATCGTCAAGCACCTTCGAGATCTGCTGGGGGCTCGGCACGCCCTCGCCGGATTTCACCAACGAGGATTTCGATTCCTCGCGGATGATGTCCATGCAGAGTTCGACGCATTCATCGCAGATGAACACGGTCGGCCCGGCGATCAGCTTCCGGACCTCATGTTGGCTCTTGCCGCAGAAAGAACAGTAGAGGGTGTTCTTGCCGTCGCCGCCGCCGCTCTTTCCGCTAACTTTGCTCACTCGCTACCACTCCGATGAAGGGTCCCCGGCCCAAGAGGCGAAACCGGGTCGTCGGTCCGGAATGACCCCTGCCTCAGGGCGGCCCTTCCGAACGCCCCAGGCGGTGCACGATCTGCGCCAGAAAGCCGGCCGGACCCCGCTTTCAGCCCAACACAGCCATTCGACCACAACCCTAACCTGCCTATCAAGCCGACTTTTCTCCGGTCAGGTAATGTTTAGGGTCCGATCAAGGCTATTCTTCAACCACAGGACGAGACTCGAGGACCTTGTCGATCAGCCCGAATTCGACCCCTTCCTCTGGTGACATGAAATGGTCCCGGTCGAGCGTTTTCTCAATAACATCATAGGGTTGGCCCGTATGCTCGACATAGATCTCGTTGAGCCGGCGTTTCATCTTGATGATGTCCTGGGCATGACGCTCGATGTCCGAGGCCTGGCCCTGGAACCCCCCGGACGGCTGGTGAACCATGATCCGGGAGTTCGGCAGAGAAAACCGCATCCCCTTGTTTCCGGCTGTAAGCAGGAGCGACCCCATCGAGGCCGCCATCCCGATACACATGGTGGAGACCGCCGGGCGGATGTACCGCATGGTGTCATACATCGCGAGACCGGCGGAGACCGACCCTCCCGGAGAATTGATATAGAAGGCGATCTCCTTCTTGGGGTTCTCCGCCTCGAGGAAAAGGAGCTGGGCGACGATCAGGGTCGAAACCGCGTCGTGGACCGGCCCCGACAGAAAAATGATCCGCTCCTTCAGAAGCCTCGAATAGATGTCATAGGCGCGCTCGCCGCGGCTCGATTGCTCGACGACCATCGGCACCAGCGTATTCATGTAAATGTCGTGGGGGTCCTTCATGGAACTCTCTTGTCGATCGCTACCCGGCAAGGAGAGCCCCTGGGAGCCCGCCCAACCAACTACGCCGCCATTCGGCGGCACGGCGTGATATGGGCGTTCTTCGCCGGACGAAAAGGCTCCGGCTCGACCGCCCCCGAGAACACTGTACGCCGACGGCTTTTAAAGGCGGGTTATTCTCCGCCAAACGCAAGAGGCGCGCCGTGAAGCGCGCCCCTTTCAGATCGCAACCGAAACAGGCCCGGTCAGAGCGGCCCGCTGTTCAAACGCCGAAAACCATCGGGTGCACGTCCGGGCGCAACACACGCATTTCATCATCAATACGGCCCAGTTTGGCGTAACAGGGCTGGCGGAGCCCGTGATACTCCTTCGGCTCACCGAGCGGCCGGAACTTGATGCCGAGCCGCGCGAGGTGAAGGATCAGCGCCGGCTCCATCGTCGCGCAGAGCCATGTGATCTCGTTCTGCCGCGACATCAGCACGACCGCGCGCATCAGCATCACGGAAAAGAGCGAGAAGCGCTTTTCGGTCGACTGGCGTGATTCGCCTTTCGCCGGCGGACCGTCCGGGTGCCAGTTCTTGTACTCCCGCGTAACCGCGAAGCGCGAGACTTCAGCGAGACGCGAAAAATCGATCTCCTCTTCAGCGAAGTCCAGCGGATTGGGATCGATCTCCTGAATCGGAAGATCAGGGCCCGCTCCTTCATTCGCCGGCAGGACGAGACGGACGACGCCGATTGAGTCGCCGTTGTCCGGACGCGTCAGCAGGGCGTGGTTCGAGCGATTGTCATAAGCGTCGATCTCATGACCCTTTGAAATGCGGACCTCGTTGTACCAACCGCGTTCAACGCAATAGACTTTGTATCGGAGGCGCTGGCAGCGCGCGACATGTTCAGGCTCGCGCGAAATCTTCAGCGTCAGTTTGTTGTCGTTGACGACCAGCGGCTTCATCGCGGGGGCGTTCATTTGAACTCTCCCGTCGTCGTCACGATCTCCGCAAGATTGAGCACGCCGGCGCCGAGCGACAACCGCGCCTTCTCAAGAGCGCCGAGATTGACCCTGAACCGGAGTCGCCGGTTCGCTTCATAAAGTTCGATGTGCCCGCCGCTCGATCCGAACCCGGAAAGGTCGGAAACGAGCAGCGTGTTGTGAGCGGTCGCAAAGTCGCGCAGCTCTTTCAGGGTCGCGCCGCTTGGCGCGGCGCTGACGAACATGACCGAGCAATTCTGCAGTTCGCCGGCGGCGAAATCCGCGAAGAAGGCGACCCGAACCGGCCGGTTCTGGATGCGCTTCTTGCCCCATCCTGCGAAGGCTTCCTGACCGATAGTGTCGGCCTGAATGCAGAATTTGATCGAGGTATCGAGGTCGCTGACGGAAGGCCAAGTCGTGAACTTCGCGAAGTTGAACAGGAACGCTGCGTGGACGGCGTCAAGCGACTCCGCCTTCGCCGCCTGCGCTTGCGCCGACGGGCAGGGCGCAAGAATGAGCGACGCGACGCCCAGCGCCGTCAGGAGGCGACGGCCCGGTTTCCGCAGCGCCCGTGCGACTGGGTTGGACTTGAACATCGGGCCAACCCTCAAAACTTCGCCGTCACTGCCGCAAAGACGCTTCGCTCCACGCTGGTCGGCACCGTAGAGAAAGACGGGTCCGTTCCGAATTCAAACTGTTCGTCTTGAGTGAGGTTCCGGCCGGTGACGGCGAGTTCCAGATTGTCGTTGAGACGCCACGCCAACCGCGCGTCGAGCGCCACATAGGAATCGATGGCGAAGCCGTCGAGATCGTCGACAAACCGCAAGGCGGCGTCGAGCTTCAGGCGCTTGCTGATCTCGAAAAGCGACCTCAGATTGGCGGTGTGTTTCGGGTCCGCAGCGCCCGGGACGCCGGCGCGGATGTCCGGGAAAACCGGAACGTCGCCGTTGATGCTCAGATAGGAATAGGTCGCTTGAAGGCGCCAATTCGGCGCGACCTGCCAGTCGAGCACGGCCTCAACGCCGTGCGTGTCGGCATCGACCAGCTCATCGACTGTCAGCGGCACGATCACATGAGGCGTCGGCGTCGGCGTAAAGACCGGCGCGCCGACTCGCGAGCCGCGAAGATCGCCGTATTTGTTGAAGAAGCCGGTGACGTCCAACGAGACCGCCTCAGCAAGACGGAAACGCGCGCCGATCTCGTACGCGATCAGCGTTTCGGAATCGATGCTGCGGTCGCCGGTGAACTGTAACGCAAGCGGCAGCATGCCCGGATTTCCGGGGAAGCCCGGCGGAATGACGGCCGCGATGCCGCGGATGTCGTCTTCGGCGCGCGAGGGCGTTCTGACGGCGCGCGAAACCGCGCCCCAAAGCGTCGCCTCCTCGCTTGCGCGCCAGACGAAGCGCGCGGAAGGCTGGAACTCGAAGCCGGTGAAGTCATTGTGCTCGAACTTCGCGCCGAGCACGATGTCGAACTTGTCCGTCGCCGCATAGGTGTCCTGAACGAAGCCGCTGAAGACCTGAACGGACCGCTCCGTGTCGGCGAAAGCGACGAAGCTGCTGTTCGTGATTTCGTCGCTGATGTTGCGGAAGCCTAATCCCCAGAGCAGATTGTGGTTCTCGCCTGCCGAAAAGGAGTGTTGCGCCGTCACATCAAGCGTCAGACGCTTCTCTTCGCCTTGGGGAATCTCGATATCCGAGTAGTCGATGTAGCCCTGGACGGCGAGTTCCGAACCGTCGCCGAGGTCGCGCGTCCATTGCGTCAGAAGATGCGCGCCGATGCGGTTGATATCGGCGTCGGTGCGCTGAAGGAACGGCGCCGCCAACAGAGGCACGTCAAGGGTCTCGCCGGCGTCGATGACGGAGACCTCGCCGGTCACCATCAGAGTATCGCGCGCGCTGATGTCGAAGTCGGTGCGGAATCCGCCGCGGAAATTGCGCCAGTCGTCATTTGCATCGACGCCGAGCGCGGTTTCGTTTTCATCGAAGGATTCGAACTTGCCGTAGATGCGATAGGCCCCGTTCTCGCCGATGTCGCCGCCGACTCGGAGGACAGCTTGCGCTTGATACTCGTCGCCGCCCGCGGCTTTGGCCATGACGCCTTTCGTGTCGCGGCTCGAGCGGGTGATGATGTTGATGACGCCGTTGACCGCGTTCGCGCCCCAAAGCGCGCCGCCCGGCCCGCGCACGACTTCGATGCGCTCGACATCTTCAAGAACGATATTCTGCTGGTCCCAGAGCGTTCCCGAGAACAGCGGCGTATAAACGCTGCGGCCGTCGATCATCACGAGGAGCTTGTTCGAGAAGCGGCTGTTGAAGCCCCGCACCGTCACCGCCCAGGAATTTGCGTTGATCTGGGCGACGTTGACGCCGGGCACGAGCCGCAAGGCGTCGGCGACGGTGACCGCGCCCGAACGCGAAATGTCGTCGCGCGTCAGCACGAAGACCGCGGCCGCGGCTTCGCTGGCGCGTTCCGCCCGCTTTGACGCCGTGGTGACCTCCACCGCCATCAGATCTTCGAGCGAGAAGCTCGTGAAGTCGCTGTCGGCCCCGTTCGCTTCTGCGGCGGCCGCGGCGGACACCATCAGCGAAGCCGCAACGGCTGCGCCGGACATCAACGCCCGCTTGAAACCTGAGCCCCTGGTCATCGTAGTTCTCCTTCGAAATCCTTTGGCCCGGCCCTTCAGCCGGCGATCCGTTGAACCGATTGAAGCGGCGCCGAGAGAGCGCGGTGCGCCGGAAAATTGATGTCGACCGTCGTCCCCTCGCCGGGAACGCTGGTGAATCTCATCGAGGCCTGATGAAGATCGAAGACCGCTTTCGCGAGCGGAATGCCGATGCCGAGTCCCTGATGGCTGCGGGTCAGCCCGGTGGAATTCTGCCGGAACGGCGACGACAGATGTCCAAGACGGGTGACGTCAAAGCCCGCGCCGTTATCGGATATCTTGACGTGAACGCCGCCTTCAGCCGGCGCGCTCGCAGCGATCACGCAATGCGAACCGTGACCTGAGAACTTCACGGCGTTCGAGATGAGGCTGGCGATCGCGCGCGTAATGAGAAAACGGTCGCCTAGAAGCTCGATCGAAGCGGGACAGTCGATCTCGACCCCCACGCCCGCCTCTTCATGAAACGGACGAGCTTCGCTGACGGCGCGACCGATGACATCCGCCAAAGAGAGCTCGCTTTCATTGAGAGAGAGCTTTCCGATGTCATGCTTCACGAGCGCCAGCATGTCCTTGACGATTGACAGCAGTTGGCGCGTGCTGACGGCGATGTGGCCGGCGTAATCGCGGTACTGCGCGGGACCGATCGATTCCTGTTTGTCCGTCGATATCAACTCGGCGAAGCCGAGCGCGACATGAAGCGGCGTGATGAGTTCGTGGGTCATCAGCGCAAGAAACTCGGACTTTCCCTTATTCTCTTCTTCCGCCCTGCGCTTGGCCTCGCGAAGCTCGGCCTCCACCGCCATCCTCAGGCGAATCTCGCGGACGAGATCGTCGTTGCGTTTCTGAAGGTCGATTTCCTGCTCGGCGACGATTTTTTCCGCGCCTTCGGCGAATGCGCGAATCTGCTTGGTGGCGGCGCTGAGCTGGAGATGGGTGTCGATGCGCGCGCCAAGCGTTCTTGAGTCGATCGGCTTCGTCACATAGTCGTTGGCCCCTAGTTCGAAGGCCTGCACGACGGAATCCGGATTTGAGTCCGCCGTCACCATCAAGATCGGCGTTTCGCCCTTCGAGGTCGACTGTCGCGCGGCCGAAAGCACTTCGAGCCCGCTCATGCCCGGCATGTGAATGTCGAGCAGAATCATGTCGGGCGTCTGGGATTTCAGCGCCTTCAGAACCGCTGCGCCGTCCTCGAATTCTTTCGATCGGTATCCCATCTTTTTGAGATGCCGTGCGGCGATATCGCGGTTGAACGCTTCGTCGTCCACGATAAAGATCAGCTGGTTCGATCCTCGAGGTGTCTGCATCTTCATCCGCGCGCGCCGCGCGCCTCCCCCCTGTCGCGTTCCGCAGCGATTTTTTCGATCAGCTCCAGAAGCGCGCCGAACCGCACCGGCTTTGTCGAAAACGCGTCGCAGCCGACCGCCAGGCATTTCTCGGCGTCGCCTTCCATTGCGTGCGCCGTCAGAGCGATGATCGGAATCGACTTCACTTCAGGCGTTCGGCGTATTACTTGCGTCGCTTCAATGCCGGACATCATCGGCATGCTGATATCCATAAGGATGAGGTCCGGAAGATCCCGCTTTGCTAGCTCGACAGCCTCCACGCCGTTGACTGCAATCGTCACGGCGTGCCCTGCCCGCTCCAGCCTTCTGCGGATGATCTCCTGATTTTCGAGATTGTCTTCGGCGACTAGGATCCGCATTTGCGCCCTCCCTCGCCGGCGGCGGGCGGCGCTGCGCGGACGCCGGAGTGGCTCATGAATTCTGAAATGACGACGCGCGGCGATGTCGCGGACTTGACATGATAGCCCTGCGCCTTGCTCTCGACATGCGCGCGCTGGCGTTCGTCAAGCTCCTGCGCGGAGAAGACGATGACAGGCATTGATTTCCACTTTTCCGACGCGCGCAGCGCGTCGAGGAAGGCGAATCCGTCCATGCCCGGCAATGCGAGATCAAGGATGACGCCCGAGATCGATGATGTCTCCAGGAGCTTCAGTCCCGTCTCGGCGTCGGCGGCGCGGATCGGCGTGAATCCTATATTTCGCGCCGCCCTTGCTACGAGCTCCGCAGCGTCGTCGTTGTCTTCAACGATGAGGATCTCGCCGGACGCCAGCTTCGCATAGGAAAGCAGCGTCCGCTCGAATTCGATGCGATTGATCGGCTTTGTGAAGAAGTCTTCGGCGCCAAGGGCCAGGCAATTGCGCGTATCGTCGTCGACGCTGACGACGATCGTCGGAATGGCGGAGAGCTCCGCGTCCGCGCGCAGCTTCTCAAGGACTGTCCATCCGTCCATGACCGGCATGTGGAGGTCGAGAAGAATGAGGTCGGGGCGCGAAATTCGCGCTATTTCGAGGGCTTCCGCGCCGTTGGACGCCACGACCGTGGCGTAGTTCATCCGTACCGCAAGGCGTTCCAGCAGATCGCGGGCGTCGCGGTCGTCATCGACGATCAGGGCTGTGCGGCCGACGGAGTTTTCTTCCTTTGCCGGCTCAATCGGCGCTTTCGCGTGGTCCGGATGGAGGACGCCGCCAAACGCCCGCGGCACCGCAAAGGTGAAGACGCTTCCGGCGCCCGGCTCGCTTTCGACGCCGATCGCACCGCCCATCAGCGTGACGAGACGCTGCGTGATGGCGAGGCCGAGGCCTGTTCCGCCGTATTTCCGCGTCGTTGAAGCGTCCGCCTGGACGAAGGCCTTGAAGAGAGAGGCCTTCTGCGCGGACGTCATGCCGATGCCGGAGTCGCGGATAGACACTTCGATCGCCTCGACGCCCTCTTTCTCGACGATGCGCGCGGACAGGAAGATGGCTCCGTCCTTGGTGAACTTGCACGCGTTGCTGAGCAGATTGAGCACGCACTGGCGGAACTTCACCGAATCCGTAAACGCCGTCGAAACGCCTTGACCGATATCGACCTCGATGCGGTTTCCGTTGCGCGCTGCGAGCGGGCGCACAGTGTCGACGGCCTCCCGGAGTATCGCCGAGGCGTCGAAGGGGTGGGCTTCGACTTCCATCCGCCCCGCTTCGATCTTCGACAGATCGAGAATGCCGTTGATGAGACCGAGAAGGTGGAGGCCCGCCGTCTGGATTTTCCCGACGTCGCTGACGACGGTTTCGGCGTCGCCCGCCTCCAGATCCTCCTGGATGATTTCGGCGTAGTTGATGATTGCGTTGAGCGGCGTCCGCAGCTCGTGGCTCATGTTCGCAAGGAACTGGGACTTCGCCGTGTTGGCCGATTGCGCGGAGTCGCGCGCGGAAATCAGGTCGCCGACCAGCGATTCGAGCCGCTCATCCCGACTCTCGATCTCCTCGAGCATCGCATTGAAGTTGTCGATCAGCGTGCCGAAGTCCTTGTCGCGCGGCGGCTCCACACGCGATGAATAGTCGCGGGTCTCGCGGATGGATTGGATGGTCTCCCGCAGCCGCAGCATCGGCGTCGCCATCGCCTCGGATTCCCAGCGGGCGAGGAAAATGGCGAACAGGGTCGATCCCATGAACACGAGCGTCGCGATGAGCCCGTATCGCATCAGCGTGGTCTCGAATTCCGAGAGGTTGGTAAGAAGAACCAGTTCGCCGACCGCTTCATCGTCAATGCGGATGGCGCTTGTGAAACGCGGCCCGGCATGGCGTTCAATCAGCTCCGCCGTCTTGCCGGCGGTGCTGTTGCGCGAATAAGCTGCAAACATCTCGCCCGTCGGCAGGCGCACGAACGCGGCGTCGACCTGGGGCGTCCGATTGGTGGCGCTCAAGATGTCTCGAGCCGAAGCGTCGTCGCCGAAGAGCACCGCCGCCGTCACGTTTGCGGCCAGAACCTCTGAAAGCGTCTGCTGTTCGCGGTCGAAGCGGACGCGATAGGTTAGCGACTCGTTAATCATGAAAGCGACGCACGCGATCAGCGCGGTCGCCGCGCAGGCTCCGATCGTCGCAAGCCCCATTTTGCTGCGAAAGGAGAGCCGCCCGATGCGGTCGGCTACTGCTGAGGCGAAACTCATGACGCCCTAAATCCCCGCTGAGTTCGCCGTTCGCCGTTTAATCCGACGAACTCGCAGACCCTCAATAGGCAACGTTAATCGTCAAGCGCTGATTTTCGGTTAAGCCCGCCGGCGCTCAGAGGCGACCGGCAATCGCCGCAAATATTCTCACGCTTTCATCGGCGCGCGTAAGCGCGCCGTTAAGGCCCTGCGCATGCGGATCGACGGCGGCGCTAGCCCGCCATGCGCGGGCGATGCGTTGCGAGAAACTCGCGCGCGAGGCGCTGCGCTTCCGCGACTTCTTCAGGCGACATCTCCTGCGCGAGCTCCGCCCTGTAAGTGCGCGCTTCGGCGTTGCCGAGCATCGCCGCAAGGTTGAACCATTTATGCGCGGTCACGAGGTCGAACTGACCGCCGTCGTCCGCGACAGACGCTTCAAGCCCGCGCCGATAAAGTTCTTCGCCATTCAAGAGTTCTTCTGTCTCGGCGTTCGCCCCCGAGAAAACCGTCATCGGCATTTGCGCCCTCTTCACCCTATTGGCCAGGGCGCCCCCGCCCCACACGACCGTGCCGAAATGAAAGAGCGCCAGCCTGAAGAAAGCGTGAAGATTTAATTTCCAATTGGTTGACGCAATTGGCGTGCGCTCCGCTTCAGTCCTGACATAGCGCGGCGCGCATGGGCGTCGATCGTTCGATTTCAGCGATCGTCCACCATGTCGAACGCAGCTCTTTTTCGCCCCTCATTCGCAGCCGCCAGGGACCGCCCGCCCGCTCGAACCTCGTCTGGTCGAGTTGATCGAGCGCTGACGGCGCCGGCGGCGGCGAGATGTCGGTCGACCAGATGAGAAGACAGTCTCCGGTTGCGCGCGCAGGCGGCGCGTTCTCGATATGCAGCGCGGAGATTACGCGCAAATTCGGGAAAAGACGGCGAAGATTTCCCGCCGTGTTGTCGTCAAAGGCGACCAGCGTGTCCTCCACGCCCGCTTTCCCGTCGAGCGCGCGCTGCAGATAGAGATAAGGAATGTGCTGTCGGCAGCTCGTGCAGAAGGGACGCCCGGGCGAAAACGCTTCGACAGCGCGAACCCCCGCCGACGCAATCGAAAGCGCTGCGGATGCGACGAGAAGCGCGGAGAAGAGCCGCGGCGCGTCGTAGACCTTCGCAGACGTCGCAATAAGCCACAAAAAGCCGGGGAACAGGAATGCGAGGGCGTAGCGCTCCTGAAAATTCGAGAGACCCAACAGCAGAACTGCGGCCAGAATCAAGACGGAGGCCGCCGCGGCCGAGGCGAACAGAAGACTGTTGCGGTTCGACCACAAGCTGCGAAACGACTGACGGTCCGCGATGAAGAGAAGCACGAGCGTCGGCGCAAAGAAGACCGCGATCGCCCACGCCGCTGACGCAAGACCTTCGCCGACGCGAAACCGGTAACCGGCGGAACCGATGAACCGCTCCTGAAACAGCGCGGCCGCGCGGCCGTGCGTCTCGGCGAGCCAGAGAAGGTGCGGCGAAACCATCAGCGCGGCGACTGCGACCGTAAGGGCGAGCTGCGGCCGCAGCAGCGACCGACGCAACGACGGCCGGGAAAGCGCGGCCGCGAGCGCGACCAGCATGGGCGGAATGACGGCGTATTTTGATAACGCGCCGAGACCAATCGCGATTCCCAGCAAGGCGAAGTCCGAAAGTCTTCGCCGGCGTTCCATGCGCAGGAGCGCGAACCAGAAGAACGCCGTGGCGGCGATGAGCGCCGCCGAGTGCGTGAGCGTCTGGTGGTAAGCAAGGCCGATTTGCGGAATGAGCGGCAGGAGAAGCGCGCCCGCCGCCGCGGCGCGGCGCTCGGCGCCGGCCTCCCGCAAGGCGAGAAAGGTGAACGCCGCCGTTGCGGTCAGGAAGAAATATTTGACTGCGACGAAGCTCGCGAGCGTCGGCCCGAACACGCCCTGCGCGAGAATCAGCGTCCATTCGAACAGCGGCGGATTGTCAGGAAGGTATCCCGGCCGCCATGACTGCGTCAGCACGTTGAGCTTGACGTCGTCGAGCGCCAGCGCCGGTCCTGAAGCGAGCGTGATCGCCGCATTCGCCGCGCAGTAGAGAGCGACGAAGAGCGCGGCCGTGCGAGGCGAAAGGGCCGTATAAAGACCGTCTCGCCGCGCCGCGCCGCTCATCCCCCGCCGGGCGCCCTATTGCGCCGGCTTTTCGGCAAGACGCTCGAACGATCCCATGCCGCAGGAGCCGACCAGAAATCCGTTCGCGTTGTCGACGATGCGCAAGATGTCGTTGCGGCAAAGCTGCGGCAGCGAGGTCGCATATTCGATGCGGTTGCCCGCGTTGACGACGCCGCGGCAGCGCGTCGCAAGGTCGCTGACGAACCAGTTG
>CAZOEB010000024.1:0-566 GCA_964578685.1 uncultured Caulobacterales bacterium | reverse complement strand
GTTGTTGGCGCCCGAACGGATGAGCAGGGTCTTCTCGTCGACCGCCGTAATCTGATTGATCTGCGGGATGCTGAGGCAGGTCTGCTTCTCGCCGGTGCGCTGGAGGCTCGCGAGCCGGGCGGCGTTGCCCTCGTTCACCGGCTCCGTCGTCGCCGTCGCGCAGCCCGCCAGAAACGCGGCGCAAAGAAAAATACGCATGCTTAGTTCTCCTCCGCTTCGCCCTCGCCCGCCCCGTTCTTAGCGCAAAGTCCGCCCTGAGGGCAGTCGAGCGCGCCGTAGGAAACGAGGCCGAAACGGAATTTTTCAACGGCCTTCATGCGGGCCGCGACCGCGCCATGGAGGTTTTCGTCCCAGGCGGTCCACCGATCAAAAAAAGCGCTCGCCGCCGCACGGTCGCCGGCGCGCTGGATCTTCAGCGTCTCCGCCAGCAGGCTCTCAACCGCCGCCGGATAGCGCGCGTAGTCGATGACGAGAACGCCGTCTTTGAACCGCAAGAGCCCGCGGTCGAGGAACCAGTTCCACTGCGCGAGCTGCATCGTCTGATAGGGCTGATCGCGGCGAGGGCG
>CAZOEB010000023.1:0-31787 GCA_964578685.1 uncultured Caulobacterales bacterium | reverse complement strand
AGGTCGTAGGCGCGCTCGCCGCCGATTTTCACCGCCGAAAATTGCGGCGGCGTCTGCAAGATCGTCCCCGTGAAGCGCGGCAGGATCGCTTCGATCGCAGCGCGTGACGGGCGATGATCCGAGCGCGCGACGACGGCGCCTTCGCGGTCGTCGGTCGCGGTCGCCTCGCCCCATTTGGCGGTGAAGCGGTAGCGCTTCGTCGCGTCCATTACATAAGGAACGGTCTTCGTCGCCTCGCCGAAAGCGATCGGCAGGACGCCCGTCGCGAGCGGGTCGAGCGTGCCGGCATGACCCGCTTTCTGCGCCTGAAACAGCCATTTCAGTTTCGAGACCGCTTCGGTCGAGCCGAAATCATAGTCCTTGTCGAGCACGATCCATCCGTTGACCGGGCGGCCTTTCTTGCGGCGGTTCGCCATGATGTCATCCGTTTCGATGCGTCTCACGCCGGGTCGGACGGCCGGAGACGTTTGCGCGCCGCTTTCCAAGCAGGCTGCGTGCGCGGCGTCAATCGGGGCGGTCGCAGCGCATTACAAGGCAATGGTCGCTGTCGAACCAGCGCTCCTCGACCGCGCGAAAGCCGCAGCGTTCATAAAAGCGGATCGCGCGGGTGTTGGTGATGAGCGGGTCGATGAGCACGGCTTCAACGGCGGGGTCCTCGAAGGCGATCGCCAACGCCGCGCGCATCATCGCCGCGCCAAGGCCGCGCCCGCGGTCTTTCGCGTCGCCGATCCAGGCATCGAAGGCGCGAAAGCCCGGCCCGCAATCGCCCCAGTAATGCGTTTCCTCAAGCGCCGGATCGATATCGACGATGACGCCGAAGGGCCGGCTGTCCTCCTCGCCGATCAGGATGCGCCGCCAGGCGGGCGCCGCCGCGATCTCCGCGCGCCAGTCCTCGTCGCGCCAGATTTCGTCTGCCTGCGATTCAACGCCGTGCGAGGCGATGACGTCCGCGTCGCGGTCCCAGCGTTCGAGGAAGGCGGCGTCTTCAAGCCGCGCGGGGCGCAGCGTAACCGTCATTCGTGCTTCAAGTCGCGCGCGACCCGAGGGCTTGCGAGCAGTTCGTCGATGCGGCGCGCTTCGGCGAAGCTTTCATCCGACCGGAACTTCAGGGCCGGGGTGAATTTCATGTCGATCTTCTGGCCGAGCAGATGGCGCAGATGCGGGGCGGCGTGATCGAGCGATTTGAAAATCTCCGGGCGCCGGTCCTTGTCGATCGAGGCGCCGAGCGGTGAAACGAAGACCGTCGCCTGTTTGAGATCGGGCGACAGGCGCACTTCCGTGACGGTCAGCGATACGCCGGCGATCGCCGGGTCGCGCAGATCTTCGCGCTGGAAAATCTCGACAAGCGCATGGCGCACCAACTCGCCGGCGCGAAGCTGGCGCTGCGAGGGACCTTTGTCGCGGGAGAAGCGGGGGGGCATGAGTTACCTTTAGTACCATGGAATAATCGTGTCACGGCGCTCAAGCTCTCGGAAATCCGTCACCCCGGACGGCACCGCCGATCCGGGGTCCACGCCGCCCCACGAGGAAAGATGGACCCCGGGTTCGCGGACTTCGTCCGCGCCCCGGAGTGACGGCGTTACTGGTTTGCTGAAGCGAGCGCCGCGACAAATTTCGTCAGCCGGTCCGGCATCAGCGCGTCGCCGTTCGCGCGATCGCGCAGGCCCGAACAGATGTCGAGGCCGAAGGGGCGCACGGCGGCGATCGCCTCGACGGCGTTCTGCGGATTGAGGCCGCCGGCGAGAAAGACAGGCTTATCGACAGCTTCGACGATGCGCCGGCTGATCGACCAGTCGTGCCGGTCGCCGGTGCCGCCGAAGGTCGGCGTCGCGGCGCTGGGGCGGCCTGAGTCGAGAAGGACGGCGTCGACATGGGGCGCTGCGCTACGCGCCTCATCGACGGCCCGCGCATCCTCGACATGCACGACCTGCAGGATCTTCAGCGATGGGAAGCGCGTGCGCAGCCGGGCGTAGGCGCCCTCTTCCGGCCGGGCGACGATCTGCACCGCATTAGCGCCGATCGCCGCAACGTGATCGGCGATGTCCTCCGCGCCCGTGCGCTTCGTCAGCAGCGTCACCCAGAGCTTGTCCCCGTGCCGCTTCACGCCGTAGCGCGCAAGGCGCGCCGCCGTTTCGTCGTCAAGGAACCCGGCGCCGTTCGGCATCGGCCCCACGATCCCGACCGCAAAAGCGCCCGCCGCCGCCGCCATGTCGATTTCGGCTTCCGACTGCATGCAGCAGATCTTGAAAGGGGTCATGAGCGCCATACCCGCGGATCGTCGCGCAAGAGGCCGAGGATCACGCTGTCGCGAACGCCGAGATGCGTCTCCCATGCGCCGCGCAGCAAGCCCTCGCGCGTGAAGCCGAGCTTTTCAAAGGTGCGGATCGACGCGATGTTGTCGGGATCGCAGTCGGCGAAAATGCGCCGGGCGCCTTTTTTCTCGAACACATAGTCGATCGCCTCAGCGAGCGCGCGCGCCGCAAGGCTCCGCCCGCGCGCGGCCGGCACGATCATGCACGCCGCTTCCCAGATGTCGCGGCCTGCTGTGTAGAGCGAAATGCGGCCGAGCGCCGTCCCGTCAGGGCTTTCGACGACCGCCCAGGACGTATCGTCATTGGCCCCGCCCCACGCCTTCAACTGCGCGATCGTCTCTTCGACCGACGCGAAAGCCGGCCGCGCGAGATAACGGCAGCCTTCTTCGTCGCCGAAAATCGCGTGCAGCGCGGGGCCGTCGCGGTCCGGGTCGAGGGGGCGGAGCAAGGTGACGCCAAATGTCATGCTGCGCCTATACGAAAACGCCGCCCAGTAAGCGAGCGGCGTTTTCATTCACTGAGTTGAGTCAGCTTAAAGCGACCTCGTAATCGTCTCCACCTGGAAGCATTCGATCACGTCGCCGGCTTTGAGGTCTTCGTATTTGGCGAAGCTCATGCCGCACTCCTGGCCGACCGGCACTTCCTGGACGTCGTCCTTGAAACGCTTCAGCTGCGACAGCTCGCCCTCGTGGATGACGGTGTTGTCGCGGATGAGGCGGACTTTCGCGCCGCGGCGGACGACGCCTTCGGTGACGCGGCAGCCGGCGACTTTGCCGAGCTTCGAGATGTTGAAAATCTCGAGGATCTGCGCGTTGCCGAGGAAGGTCTCCCTGAGTTCCGGCTTCAGCATGCCGGAGAGGACCGCTTTCACGTCGTCGATGAGGTTATAGATGATCGAGTAATAACGGATCTCGACCTTGGTGCGTTCGGCTTCGTTCCGCGCATCGGCGTTGGCGCGGACGTTAAAGCCGATCACCGGCGCGCCGGAGGCGGCGGCGAGGATGACGTCCGATTCTGAAATGCCGCCGACGCCGGTGTGAAGGACGCGCACGCGCACTTCGCTGGTCGACAGTTTTTCGAGGCTGCCGACGATCGCTTCGAGCGAACCCTGCACGTCGCCCTTGATGACGAGCGGAAGCTCCTTGATTTCGGCGTCCTGCAGCTGCGCCATCATCTGCTCAAGCGACGTGCCCGATGACTTCGCCGAGGCTTTCTCGCGCTTCTTGCGGGCGCGGAAATCGGCGACCTCGCGGGCGCGCGCTTCCGATTCGACGACGACGAACTGATCGCCCGGCTCCGGCACGCCGTTAAGGCCGAGAACTTCGACCGGCGTGGCGGGACCGGCCGACTGGATCGTCTCGCCCTTGTCGTCGGCGAGGAGACGCACGCGGCCCCACTCGGCCCCGACGACGAGAATGTCGCCGCGTTTCAGCGTGCCACGCTCGATAAGGAGCGTCGCGACGGGGCCTCGGCCCTTGTCGAGACGCGCTTCGACGACGGCGCCTTCGGCGGGGCGGCCGGGATTGGCCTTGAGGTCGAGAATTTCCGCCTGCAGCAGGATCGCGTCGAGAAGCCCGTCGAGATTGATCTTCTTGAGGGCGGAGACTTCGACGTCCTGCACTTCGCCGCCGAGGCCTTCGACCTGGAGTTCGTATTGCAGGAGGTCGGTGCGAACCTTCTGCGCATTGGCGCTCGGCTTGTCGATCTTGTTGATGGCGACGATGATCGGCACGCCCGCGGCCTTGGCGTGATTAATCGCTTCGACCGTCTGCGGCATGATGGAATCATCGGCCGCGACGACGAGCACGACGATGTCCGTCACCTTCGCGCCGCGCGCGCGCATCTGCGTGAAGGCGGCGTGGCCCGGCGTGTCGAGGAAGGTGATCTTGCGGCCGTCCTTCACGGCGACCTGATAGGCGCCGATATGCTGGGTGATGCCGCCCGCCTCGCCCGCGACGACGTTCGTCTGGCGCAGCGCATCAAGGAGCGATGTCTTCCCGTGGTCGACATGGCCCATGATGGTCACGACCGGCGGGCGCGTTTCGAGCGCGTCGGCGTCGTCGGCGGCGCCGGAAAGGCCCTCTTCGACATCCGCTTCGGCGACGCGTTTCACGCTGTGGCCGAGATCGGTCACAATGAGTTCGGCCGTGTCGGCGTCAAGCGTCGAATTCGCCGTCACCATCTGGCCCTGCTTCATCAGCTCACGGATCAGATCGACCGCGCGCATCGACATCCGCTGGGCGAGATCCTGAACGGTGATCGTTTCCGGAATGACGACCTCGCGCACGATGGCCTGCGCGCCCTGGCCGCGCTGCTGGCGGGCGAGCTTTTCGCGTTCACGCGCGCGCTTCACCGAGGCGAGCGAGCGTTGACGGTCGTCATCGTCGAGCGCGTTGGCGATCGTCAGGCGCCCTGACCGGCGGCGCGGGGCCTCCTTGCCTTCCGCTTCGCGGTCGCCTTTTTCGGCGATTCCCTTGCGCTTCGTCTTCAGGCGCCCGCCGAGCTTGGCGAGCGGATTGTCCGCTTCTTCCGCGGCGGGTTTTTGGGGCTCGGCGGCGGGCTTGCCTTTGCCGTCCGCTCTGGCGGCGGCGCGGCGGCGGCGCTCTTCTTCCTCTTCTTCGAGGGCTCGGCGCGCGCGTTCCTCGGCCTTGCGTCGCTCCGCGCCTTCTTTCTCGCGGCGCATTTCTTCTTCGGCGAGGCGCTGGCGTTCGGCGTCGAGGCGCGAGCGCTCTTCGGCTTCGCGCGCTTCGCGCTCCTTGCGTTCGGCTTCATCCCGCTTCCGCCGGATTTCCTCGTCCTGGCGCGCCTTTACGAGCGCGGCGGCGCGCGCCTGCTTCTCTTCCTCGGAGAGCGTCCGCAGCACATTGGGTTGCGCGGTCTTCGGCGGCTCGACGGATTTCTTCTCCGCGGGACCGGCGACAACCTTGGTCTCGACGCGCTCGGGCGCGGCGTCGTCTTCGTCTTTCTTCGGGCCGAGGACGCGGCGCTTCTTCGTCTCGACGACGACGGTCTTCGACCGGCCATGGCTGAAGCTCTGCTTGACCGCGCCCGTTTCGGTGCGGCGCAAGGAAAGCGGCCGGCGGGCGCCGGTCTTGCCGTCTGCGTCTGTCTTCGTTTCGACGTCGTCGCTCATTCAATCTCCGTTCCCGGCGCAGGAGCGCGCCGGACTCTCAGAAACATAGAAGGTCCCGGAAAGCGGCCTTGGACATAACGCCCAAAGCGCCCCGGGTCCATCGCACGCGCAGCGATTTTTCGCCCGCGCAACAGGGGTCATGACGCCGCCTCCGCTGTGTCGATAAGGCCGGGCCGAAACCCTTGGAGCCTTTTCGCCTCAGTGAGGAAGCGCTGCGCGCCCGCGCCTTTCAGCAGCGCCGCATGGACGACCCCGTCCTTGCCGAGCGCCGCCGACAGGACGGCGGAGGAAAAACCCGTGACGCGCGGCAGGCCGCGCCCGGCGCGCGCAAGCCTGCCCTGCCCGTCGGCGCCGGCGTCCGCAGCGGCGATAAGGATCGCGGCCTTGCCCTTGTCGAGCGCATCCTTGACCTGGTCGAAACCGGTGACGGCCTCGCCCGTCCGCCGCGCAAGCCCCAATGCGTCGAGCGCGCGCCGCTCAAGTCCCGTCTCTATGACTGACGCAAGATCGGCGGGCGCCCTCGCGGGACGTTTGAAGGCGCGCGCGAAAAGACCCTTCGCCGCCGCACGGTTGATCGCGTCGGGGTCGGCGCTGATCCAGGCGCCGCGCCCGCCGAGCTTGGCGCCGAGGTCGGGCGTGACGACGCCGTCCGGCGATAAAGCGAGCCGGATCAGCCCGGCGGGCGGATGTTCTCCGCCGCCGGCGATGCAGGTCCTGAGGGCGCCCTCAAGGACATCATCGCGTGCGTTCGCCAGCGAGGGCCTCCTTCGCCAGCGCTTCGGCCGCCAGCGCCGCCGCGGCGCGCTCTTCGGCCTCGGCCTTCGCCTTGGCGATCTCTTCTTCGGTCACCCAGCCTGCGGCGATGCGCGCGCGCATGATGAGGCTTTCGGCGTCTTCGGCCGAGATCTTGTAGGCCTCGAGGATGCCGTCATAGTGCTTGCGCTCGCCGTCGACGCGCTCGTTCCAGCCGGTGAGGTCGTCGGTCGCGCAGCCTGCGAGGTCCTCCATCGACTTCACGCCGTTTTCGCCGAGCGTGACGATCATCTTGAGGTCGAGACCTTCCAGTTCCAAAAGCGCGTCTTCGACGCCGAGCTCTTTGCGGCGGGCGTCCAGTTTCTTGCGCTCGGCTTCGAGCCAGTCGTTCGCGCGGGCCTGAAGTTCGGCGGCCGTTTCTTCGTCGAGGCCCTCGATGTCGGTGAGGTCGTCGATCGCGACCATCGCCAGTTCTTCGATTTTGGCGAAGCCCTCGGAAACGAGAAGGCCCGCCATCATGTCGTCGACGTCGAGCGCCTGCATGAAGAGCTCGGACCGCTGGCGGAATTCCTCCTGGCGTTTGGCGCTTTCCTCGGCCTCGGTCATGATGTCGATTTCAAGACCCGTCAGCTGCGAGGCGAGGCGGACGTTCTGGCCGCGCCGGCCGATGGCGAGCGACAGCTGCTCCTCCGGCACGACGACTTCGATGCGGTCGAGGTCTTCGTCGAGGATGACCTTGGCGACTTCGGCCGGGGCGAGCGCGTTGACGACGAAGGTCGCGGGGTCCGGCGACCACGGCACGATGTCGATCTTCTCCCCGCCAAGCTCGTTGACGACCGCCTGCACGCGGCTGCCGCGCATGCCGACGCAGGCGCCCACGGGATCGATCGACGAATCGTTCGACATCACGCCGATCTTGGCGCGGCTTCCCGGATCGCGGGCGACCGCCTTGATTTCGATGACGCCGTCATAGACTTCCGGCACTTCCTGCTCGAACAGCTTCGCCATGAATTTCGGATGCGAGCGCGACAGGAAAATCTGCGGGCCGCGCGTCTCGCGGCGCACGTCCATGATGTAGGAGCGAAGGCGGTCGCCGGCGCGATAGTTCTCCCGCGGCAATTGCTGGTCGCGGCGCAGAACCGCCTCGGCGCGGCCGAGATCGACGATCACATGGCCGTATTCGACGCGCTTGATGATGCCGTTGATGATCTCGCCGATGCGGTCCTTGTAATCGGCATACTGACGGTCGCGCTCGGCGTCGCGGACTTTCTGGGTGATGACCTGCTTGGCCGACATCGCGGCGACGCGGCCGAAGTCGATCGGCGGCAGCGGCTCGGAAATGAAGGCGCCGATCTCGGCTTCCGGGTTTTTCGCCTGCGCCTCTTTCAGGGAGATTTGCGTGGCGTCGTTTTCGACCGCCTCGACGACTTCGAGGAGCCGCCACAACCGCGTTTCGCCGGTCGCCGGGTTGATCTCCGCCTTGACCAGCGTTTCGTGGCCGTAACGCGAGCGCGCGGCGCGGCCGAGCGCGTCCTCCATCGCCTCGATGACGAGGGCGCGGTCGATCGATTTTTCGCGCGCGACGGCGTCGGCGATCTGGATGAGTTCGAGCTTGTTCGCGCTGACGGCGTTCATTTAGGCGTCTCCTTGCGTGAAGTCGGGCGATTCTTGTTGGGCTTTGAGCGCGGCTTTCGCGGCGCGCAGGCTGTCGCGGATGAGCGCGTCGGTGAGGACGAGCCGCCCCGTGACGATCCAGGAAAAGGGGATGAGGGCGGTTTCCGTTTCGCCCTCGATGTCGAGGCAGATATTGTCGCCGTCGACCCCGGCGAGGACGCCCTTGAACTTTTTCCGTCCCTCGATCATGCGATCAAGGTCGAGGCGGGCCTCATATCCCTGCCAGTCATGATAATCCTTGAGGCGCGTCAGCGGCCGGTCGATGCCGGGCGAGGAGACCTCGAGCCGATAAGCGCCGGGAATCGGGTCCGCCGCTTCAAGGACCGGCGACAGCGCCCGCGACAGCGTCGCGCAGTCCTCCGCCGACATGGTGTGGTCGGGGCGCTCGGCCATGATCTGCAGCGTCTTCATCTCGGCGCCGGTGACCTTGACCCGGACGAGCTCAAACCCGCCCGCTGCGACGATGGGGGCGACCAGCTTTTCGATGCGCTCGGACAGGGCGGACAAGGACGGCTTCCGGGAACAAAAAAACGGGCCCCTTGAGAGGGCCCGCTTTCGATGAATCGATAGCGTTTCATCAAAGCCTATAGGGCGCCGGGCCCTATTTGTCACGCCCCCCGACCAAAAAAGCCGGGGGCTATGGTTTTCCGCGGCGTCCCGGTTAAAAAGAATTCATGGGGTGCAGCGGGGCCCGTCACCCGCCGGCTGGACCGGCGGCGCGGGATTGAGCGAGTTCAGGGGTTGTGATGTTGGGTCGTCTTCTTGCGCTGGTCGCCGGCGCTGCGCTTGCTGTCGGTGCGTCTCAGGCGCCGGCGTTCACCGATCAATATGTGCAAAACCTCACCGGCCGGGTCGATGAACTCCGTCCGCTGGTCGAGGAATTCGACAACAAGGTCGGCGAATACGGCTACACCCGCGCATCCGCCATGGCGGAATGTTCGACCGCAACCGGGCTCCTCGACGCGCTCTGCTCGACTTATGAATCGGCGGTCGCCCGCTATGAGCTTCTCTCCGGGCACCTCGCGGAGCTTAACGCCGCCAATGTCTGGATGAAGCCGATCGTCCTTGCCCGAACTTACCAGAAAGACATCGCGGAGAGCGTTTACTCCGTCTACGAACCAGCGGTGCCGGCGACGCCGGTCGGCCTCACCTACGCCGGCGGCGGCTTCTTCGGCGGCTGGCTCGTCCTGACGCTGATCTTCGGGATTTTGGGCGGTTTGGTCGGCGGCGGACGTCGCTACGCCTAACCCCCGCTGCACAGCCGGTCGGCGTCGAACG
Organism: uncultured Caulobacterales bacterium; assembly: GCA_964578685.1. Classification (GTDB taxonomy): domain Bacteria; phylum Pseudomonadota; class Alphaproteobacteria; order Caulobacterales; family Parvularculaceae; genus Amphiplicatus. The sequence continues at coordinate 22,637 of CAZOEB010000023.1, read as the reverse complement.
CCGCTTGCAATTCGCGGCGCGCCTTGTCCGAGAGCTGCGGCCTCTCTCGCATCTGAAGCTTCGATTTGACGCGGTCGCGCAATCCTTGCGGCACCAGCGTGCGCCTGAGCGCCGTCGCGACCGGGTTGTCGACGATCAGCGATTTCAGCGGAAAGGTGCGGATGCGTTCGGCGGACACGTTCTGCGCATCAAGGTCGTCGCGCCATTTGACCGCTCCCTCGGCGCCGAGAAACGCGGCGATGCGCTTCAGCGTCGCGTCCGGCTCGGCGGTCATGCGCTCGAACTCGACATGCAAGATGCGCTCGCGGCCGAAGCGCTCGATGAAGGGCTGAAGCTGATAGCCGTAGCGGCTGTAGGCGACGAGTTCGGGGTGCTTCCCGATCGCCTCGTCGATGCCGCAGGTGATGCGCCCCTCCGTCCATTCATGAATATATTGCGAGACGAGGCGCTCGATGGGGTCGCGGGTCACATAAATGAACTTTGCGTGCGGGATGAGGCTCGCAATCCGCTCCGCCGTTTTGGGATAAGTCGGCAGTTTCGTGTAATGGGTCGAACTCTCGCCCTTGATCGCGCCCGCGGGCGCCGCAGCGAATAGGCTCCGGTACCACGCTTCGCCCTTCGCATAGATTTCGTCGTTCGAGAAAAAGTTCGGCTCCTTCGGCTCCGACATGAAGAATTGCGGCTGGCCGCTGAGCTGCGCGTGCAAGGTCGAGGTGCCGCATTTCATCGCGCCGATGATGACGAAATCGGGAAGGGTCATTCGGGCGCCCTCCGGTCTCCCAGGGGATCGCGCCAGTTGATCCAGTGATCCGCCCCCTGATGTTCGCAGACCAGCGGCGCCGGCTTGCCGGCGAGCGCGCGAAAGTGCGCGATCCCGCGGCCCGCGATCCACATCAGATTCGCCGCGGCGGGCCCCAAGGGCCCGTACCATTTGCGGAAATAGCGCGTGCGCGCGGCATAATAGTAAGCGGGCGGGCGCTTCTTCGCTTTCATCAGCGCCTTCACCGGCGCTGAGCCGCCGCGCAGATGAACGACCCGCGCCGCGGGCTCATAGACGACGCGAAAACCCGCCCGGCGCACGCGGGCGCAATAGTCCGCGTCCTCGAAATACATGAAATAACCTTCGTCCATAGGCCCTGCGGCGTCGATCGCTTCGCGCCGGATGAGGACGCAAGCAAAGCTCACCCACTGGCGGTCGACCGCCTTGTCGGAAACGGCGGTCGGCACGACGGCGAAGCGGAAAAGGGCGTCAAGCGGACCTGTCTGCGCCGCGCCGAGAAATTCCGACAGCGGCGAATGGAAGCGGAAACAGGAGACTTGCGCCGTTCCATCCGGGTCCTCAAGGCGCGGCGCGATGATGCCGGCGTCCGCTTCGCGCGCCGCCGCGCCGAGCAGCGCGGCCAACGCGCCGGGCCGCACGAGCGCGTCGGAATTGAGAAGCAGATAGAACGGCGCGTCGAGCGCCGCGATCCCCTGATTGTTGCCGCCGGAAAATCCGGAATTCGTCCTTGAGCGGATCAACAGGACGCGGCGCTTCCAGGGTTCCGGCCCGGCCAGCCAGCGCTCGATGTCGTCAGCCGAGCCGTCATTCGAAAAATTGTCGACGACGGCGACGCGGGCGTCGAGCGCGTCAAGTTCGGGCCCGAGCGCCGTCAGGCAATCGCGGGTGAGGGCGGGCGTCCTGTAATTGATGACCACGACGCCGAGCGGGCAGGTCGCGCGCGTGGGGCGGGCGACGTCGGCGGCGGCGCATTCAATCGCAGCGGTCATCGCCGGACTTGTTGGGGAAAAGGCTTGCAAAATCCTGAAAGCGGGGGTCGGCGAGCGTTTGCGGCTTCACCGTGCGCAGCGCGTTCCACAGCGTCGCGCGCCGGCCGGGATGCTCTGCTTCCCACTCGTCCAGCATTCTTTTCATCGCGTCGCGCTTCAGGCCTTCCTGGCTGCCGCAGAGATCGCAGGGGATGATCGGGAACCGCATCGCTTCGGCGAATTTCGCAAGGTCTTCTTCGGCGCAATGGATGAGCGGCCGCAGGACCAGAAGATCGCCCTCCTCGTTCAGAAGCTTCGGCGCGAGGCCGGACAGCGTTCCGCCGTAGAAGAGATTGAGGAAAAACGTCTCAAGCGCGTCGTCGCGGTGGTGGCCGAGGACGACGGCTTCGCAGCCTTCCTCCCGCGCGATGCGGTAGAGATGCCCGCGCCGCAACCGCGAGCACAGCGAACAATAGGTTTTGCCCTCAGGGATTTTCTCGGTGACGATCGAATAGGTGTCTTTCGTCTCGATACGGAACGAAACGCCGAGGCGCGACAGGAAGTCCGGCAGAACCTTCTTGGGAAAGCCCGGCTGCCCCTGATCGAGATTGCAGGCGAGAATATCGACGGGCAGCGCGCCTTGCCATTGAAGGTCGAGGAGCAGCGCGAGAAGGCCGTAACTGTCCTTGCCGCCGGAAAGGCAGACGAGCCAGCGGGGTCGCGCAGGCCCGACCATCGAATAATCGCCGAGCGCTTCCTGAACCTGCCGCAGCAGGCGCTTCCTCAGCTTACGGAAGGAAAGGCTTTCGGGCGCGCCGGCGTAGAGCGCCGCGATCGCCGCTTCGGCCTTGAAGCCCTCAGGGTGAAACGATCCTTCCGCCGCCATCGCCGTCCTTCGCCCCGAAATGCGCGTCAAGGAACGCCAGGAACGCCGGCCAGTCTTCCTTGACGACGCCGTGCGTGCCGGGCCTGATCCAGAACGCGATCCCGGCGGCGGGGTCATAGGGCGTCAGGCGTCTCTGGTCGAGGCCCCTGACGCCGTAGAGCCTGTAGACGGGATCGGCGCCCATCGCCGCGCGGAAGGCGCCGTTGGGGTCAGACCAGACGTCGCGCCGGGCGTTGCCGAGCAGCACGGGCCGCGGCGCGATGAGGGCGAGAAGCTGGTGCTGGTCGACGACGGGCCGCGCTTCATCCGTATACGCTGCATAGCTGCGCGCAAACCAGTGCGGATAGCTGCGCGTGATCCGCGCGACGCTCTCTCCGGGTTTCTTGTAGTTGAGCGAAGCGCCGCCGGTTCCCGACTGGTGCGCGATGACGCCGGCGATGCGCGGATCGAAGGCCGCTGCGACGAGCGCCGCCTTGGCGTAGCGCGAATGGCCCCAGGCGATGATCGCGTCGCGGTCAAGCCGCGCGTCCTGTTCAAGGACGTCGACCATGCGCGAAAAGCTCCAGCCCCAGGCGGCGATCGCGCCCCAGCGCGTCTCGTCGTCGGCATGGCCTTCGGAAAGCCGGCGCAGCGCGGCGAGCCCCTCGGCGTCGCGGTCAGGCACGATCTCGCCGGGGAAGATCGAGGCGACGGCGTAGCCGGCGTCGAGGATCATCTCGATCGGCGGCGTGCAGATATAGCGGCCGAAAACATAAGTCCCGACGCTCATCATCACGCCGCCGCGCTTCTCCGCCTCGGGCGGGGCGCCGGTGACGCCCGGATCGGGGATCGTGTCCCATCGCGGGCAGAAGGTCTCCATCAAGATGACGGGCGCGGGCGCCGCGCGCCCCTTCGGCAGGACGACGTTCATGATGAAGCCGTCGCGGCCTTCGGCGTCCGTGACGGCGACGCGCTTGCCGCCGAAGGTCGCGCTCGCGCCGACCCGGTATTCCTCGACGACGCCCTTGCCGCCGAACGCCTCCGCGTTGACGACGCGATGATCGATGATCGTGCTTTCGGAAATCTCCGGGAGATATCCGTAGACGTATTTCTGCAGGCCCTCGCGCGCGGCGGCGACGCCCTCCGATTCCCATTCCTCGACGCTCGCATAGGTGAGCGGCGGGGCGGCGGCGGGGCCGCGCGGGGAAAGGTTCGTCCAGGCGATCGTCGCTTCGACGCAGCCGGCGAGCAGCATCGCCCCCGCAAGCAGCGGCAGAAGGCGCGACGAACCCATCACTGTCTCCGGAATTTCAGATAAGCGGGCGGCCGGCCCTCGCGCCGCGCTTTCGCTTCATAGCGCGTCTGCGGCCAGTCGTCGGGGCGGTCACGCCAGTCTGCGGCCGTCTCGGCCGTCCACACGAAGGCGGGCGCGTTCTGCGCATGCATGAGCGTCCAGCGCACATAATCAGGAATATCGGAAGCGACGCGCAATTCGCCGTCCGATTTCAGAAGGCGGGCCGCCTCCGCGAAAAACCATGGCGAGATCATGCGGCGCTTGAAGTGCCGCTTCTTCGGCCACGGATCAGGGTGCAGTACATAGATGCGGCTGAGCGAATCCGACGGCAGCGCCTCGATCAGGGGCCTTGCGTCGCCGTGCCGGACGCGAATGTTGGTGAGGCCTTGCCGCTCGATCTTCTGGAGAAGCTGCGCGACCCCGTTGATGAAAGGCTCGGCGCCGATGAAGCCGGTTTCGGGCGCGCGCGCCGCCTGCCACGCAAGATGCTCGCCGCCGCCGAAACCGATTTCGAGTTCGACGGCGCGTGCGGCGGGGAACATCGCCTTGAGGTCGATCGGCCCGCGCTCGGGATCGGGTGTTGAAATCCGCGGCAGCAGTTCATCGACCAGCGCCTGCTGGCGCTGGCGAAGGGGATGGCCTTTGGTGCGGCCGTAGAGCGCGGGCAGGTAAGCCCCGTCCGCCGAATAGGCCCGCGACTTCTCCGCCGACGCCAAGGTCACTGCGGCCTTTCTCCAGCCGTCAGGACGGCGGCGCCGATCTCTTCCTGAATGAGCGCGAACGGAACGATCCCCGATGCGTTGAGCGTCCTGAAAAACGCGGCGAGGTCGAACGCTTCGCCTTCCTGCTCCCGCTTGAACGCATACTCGCTCATCAACCGGTCAAGCTCGATCTTGCCGGTGACGTAGCTCGTGCCGTAGCCGGGCTGGCGCAGATAAAGAAGCTGTTCGAAGCCGACGAGATCGCTTGCGGGGTCGGACCATTTGCGCGGCGTCCATTGCGCATGGAACACCCCCGCTTCATCGAGCGTCATCTCGTTCGACGCGACATAAAGCGAGGCGAGTCCGCGCGCGGCGCGGTTCGCCAGCATGATCCAGACGATTTCGCGGCTGCGCGGATTGTCGTCGTAAAGCCCCATATGCATGACGATCTCTTCCATCGCGGTCGCCATGCCTTCGGAGCGCCCGTCATAAAGATCGTAGAGCGGTTCGGCGGCGCGGATCGGGCTCTTGTGCGGCTCATGCTTTCGCATGGCGAGCTCGATCCAGTGATAGAAATGCGAATAGAGCGGCGTCGGGTCGTAGGCTGCGCCGATCGAGAAGAAATTGCGCCGCTCGGGCGGGGTGAAGCCGCCGATCTCGTTGCGGAGCGCGTCGCGATAATAGTCCTTGTCGGCGACGATCCCGCTGTCGATCAGGAAGTCGGTGAGCGCTTCCATTTTGCCCGTCGCCATCGCCATGTAGGCCGACTCGTCGTCGAACGCAGGGAGCGGCGGCAGATCGCGATTGCGGAACTCTTCAAGCGCAAGGCTCGCGCGCGAACGTTCAAGCTCGCGCCGCAGATAGGAGACCTGCTCGTCCCAGCCGAACGGCATGAGGCGGACATGCTTCATGTACCAGTCGTAGTTTTCCTTGCCGACGCCTGACGGGCCGGTTTTCGACGGGGCTTCGGCCTTCATCCAGACGATGAAGGCTTCGCTCGCCTCGCGCGCTTTGGCGAAGGCCTTTTTCAGTTCGGGCGACGCGCCTTCGAGCGAACCGCGCACGGGGCCTTCAAGAGTGCGCATCGCGCTCGTGCCGTCTTCAACGGCTTTCAGGGCGTCGATCTGCCAGCGGAACGCGCGCTCGCCGAAGGCGAAAAGGTCGCGCGCATTTCCTTCTTTGAGGTTGATCTTCGCCTGTTCGAGCAAGGCCGGCACGGCGCCGAGGCGGCAGGTCAGCTCTTTCTGGTCCGCCTTCGAGAGGGGGTATTCATACGTATAAAGATCGATCGCAGGACGCGCGTTCGGTCCTTCATGTTCGGGAACGTCGCTCTGTTCGCCGAAGACATGCGCGTAAAAACTCGGGTCGCGCGCCCATGGGCGCAGGACGCGCAGGTCGAAATCGAGGCCGTTCATCTCCGCCTCGACGTAACGAAGGTCGGCCCGCTGCGCCGGCGTCCAGCCTTTCGCGTCGAACGCGGCGAGGCGCTTCTTGAAGTCGGCAAGGCCTTCCGCCTTCGCGGCCATGGCGGCGGCGGTGTAATCGGGAACGCAGTCCCTGACGACGGGCGCCTCGAAGGCGCGCCACTCCGCGAAGAGCCGCAGAAGGTCGCGATAACTCGTATTCGCTGCGAGCGCCGGCATCGTGGCTCCGAGAAAAAGACCGACAGCGCAAAGCGCCGATATCGCCACTCTAGCTATCAAGGGATCGATCCTCCATGACGGAATTGACGGCCGCGCCGAGGCGTCAGATTTCTTGGCCCTTCTTCTCCAGTTCTTCAACCAGCTCCTGCTGTTCTTCAAGGCTGTCGCCGCCGCCGAAGACATGTACGCCGGAATTGTAACTCGTGCCGTAAGTCGTCACGAGATTGACGGTCTGCGCCACGCCCGCGCCGAAATCCGCGCCGTCAAGCGTCGTAAGGGGATGAAGGAACGCCGCCCACAGATAGCCCTTGGCGAGCGCATAGCGCGCGTCGAGCGCGCTGTCGAAATTCGCCTGCATCAGGCGCGTCAGCGCTTCGGCGGTGAGCGCGCCCGCTTCCGCAACCGGAGCGATCACCCGCATGCGGTCGGCGTTGATGTCGTAGACGAGGAGAAGGCTGATCCCGTTGACGGAAAATTCGGCGCCCGCTTCGGACATTTTTGCGGCGGGATCGATGCGCTTGACCGCCTCGCGCAGGCGCGCCGCCGCCTTGACCGCGGCGTTTCCGGGCGTCGCCTCATCCTCAGCGCCAAGCGGCGCGGGCGGGGCGCCGAGGGGCGGGCCCTCCTGCGCTGCGGCCGGCGCCGCGATGAGGCAAAGGGCGAGAATCATGCGGATCATTGCAGCGTCTCCTTGAAAAAGCCGATCGTGCGGCCCCAGGCGAGCGCGGCGGCCTCCGCATTGTAGCGCGCCGCATTGGTGTCGTTGTTGAAGGCGTGCTCGACGCCCTCGTAGAAATACGCCTGATAATCAACCTTGGCGGCCTTGAGCGCCGCCTCATAGGCGGGGACGCCCTCGTTTATGCGCGTATCGTTCCCGGCGTAATGCATCATCATCCGCGCCCGGATGGTCGCCGCTTCCTCGGGGCTCGGGCTGCGGCCGTAATAACAGACGCCGGCTTCCAGCGCGTCGGACGCTGCGGCGAGGCGATTGACCATGCCGCCGCCCCAACAGAACCCAACCGCGCCGACATGCCGCTGATGGGTCTTCAGAAGCGCAAGGTGTTTGGCGATCGCGGCGAGCTTCGCCGCCGTCTTGTCGGGATTGAGCTTGCCGATCAGCTCCCGCGCTTTGTCTTCATCCGTCGGCGTGCCGCCATAGGGCGACAGCATGTCGACGGCGAAGGCGTGGAAACCCTCGAGCGCGATGCGCCGCGCGATGTCGCGAATATGCGCGTTCAATCCGCGGTTCTCATGAATGACGATGATCGCCGGCGCGGGCCCGCCTTTTTTCAGCCGCGCGCCATAGGCGGTGACGAAAGGAAGATGACGCGTCGGGATGACGCCGGCGTTCGGGGCGCCGTCGGCGACGATCTCTTCAGGCTCGATAAGGTCGACGATGCCGCCGGTGTCGAACCGCGCGGTGAAGGTTTCGAGGCGGTCATCATCCTCCGCGACGACCGGGGCCGCGCGTGCATAATCATTGGCGAGCATCGGCATCAGCGCCGTCGCCGCAGCAACGCTGCCTGAAAGCCGTGCAAGGCGGTCGAGAAAATCGCGCCGGCTGATCGCGCCATGGGTGAAGGCGTCATAGAGGTCGATGATCGGGCGGGTGATTTTCGGCGGCATGGCGGACCATTCGCGGCGACGACGAACCTATAGCCGGGCTCGCCCGCCCCGCCTAACCGGCCATCGATGACGTTTCAGTGCGCGTGTCCGAACCGGAACGGCGGTCGCTCGCCGGCCTTCGTCCATGCCCGTTCGTGAAACGTGTAGGCGACCGTCTGGACCGCCGGTTCGATCAAACCGACGGCGAGCGCTGTCCGCCAGTCGCCGGTGACGGCATAGGCGACCGCGATCGCGACCGTGAGATGCATCAATCCATAGGTTAGAGTTTTGAGTGCGGCGCGGGACATGGGGCCGGGGTCCTTCTGACGCGCTCAATGTATGCTAATGCGAATTAATCGCAATAATGGGAGGGTCACTTGACCGTGAGGGATTGGCGGCAGGTCGCATGGGGAAGCGAGGGCGAGCTGGACGGCCGGATGTCCAGAAACAGCCTCGACGAATCAGCGATGTCCGGGCGGCGCCGCCGCTTCGGGTTTTCATCCGGTTTTCATGCCGGACGGCCAATGCTAAGGCCCGCGCGCACGATTGATCCGGGAGCCGCATGGCCAACCACCTGTATAAAGGCGATCTTCCCGCCGGCCTGTCGTTCGGCGCCTCGGTTGCGGTCGACAGCGAGACCATGGGGTTGAACACCCATCGCGACCGGCTTTGCGTCGTCCAATTGTCGGGCGGTGACGGGAACGCGCACATCGTGCAGCTCGGGCCCGATTATGCCGCCCCGAACCTGAAGCGCCTTCTTGCCGACCCCAAGGTCCTCAAGATCTTCCATTTTGCGCGGTTCGACATCGCCGCCTTCCAGCATTGGCTCGGGGTCGAGACGAGCCCCGTCTACTGCACCAAGGTCGCCTCCCGTCTCACCCGCACCTTCACCGACCGGCATGGGCTGAAGGACCTCGCGCGCGACCTCCTCGGGCTCGATCTTTCAAAACAGCAGCAGTCCTCGGACTGGGGGGCGGAGACGCTGACGAAAGAGCAGCTCGACTACGCGGCGGCCGACGTTCTTTATCTCCACGCCCTAAAGGAAAAGCTCGACGCGATGCTGGCGCGGGAAGGTCGGAAGGAGCTTGCCGAGGCCTGTTTCCGGTTCCTGCCGGCGCGGGCCGCGCTTGACCTCGCGGGCTGGCCGGACATCGACATTCTCGCCCATTCCTGAACCGCAACACCCAAAAAAGACGGCGTCGCAAGCCGAATCCGGCTCGCACCCGGCGACCCAGCCACTATATTGAAGGTGCTGAAAAACCCGCGCGTTTATCTGAACGAGCGCCCCGTACGCCATGGCCGATGACCGCTTCGTCCGATATCACGGCTGATCCCTCCTCCGCGCCTGACGGCGAAGGAAGGGCGCGTGGCCGGACCAACAAGGGTGCCCTCGACAGTCTGACGATCCGCCAGCGGACAACGGGCGCAGACGCCGCGGCGCGCGCGCAATTCATGCGGCGGATGCGTGTCGCCCTGCCGGTCATCGCCCTCGTGCTGATCGCGACTTTCTTCTTCAACACCCGCAAGAGCGGCGTCGATGAGGCGTTCCTGAACGACTTCGCCGATCTTGAGGCGACGCCGCAGAACCTCAAGACCGCGAAACCCCATTTCACCGGCGTCGATGCGCGCGGCAACCCCTATGAGGTGACGGCGGAAGCCGCCCTGCAGCAGGCGAACGGGGGCAAGATCGTCGACCTTGAGGCGCCGCGCGCGGTGACGAGCGCCAGAGGCGAGGAATCCGTCGTCGCGGCGAGGACCGGCGTTTTCGACGCGGATTCGAAAAAGCTCGACCTCAAGGAGGGCGTCACCTTCGAGCACAAGGTCGGACCGACGAATTACGTCTTGCGCACCGATGAAGCGACCTACACGATCGACGATCGGCGCGTCGTCAGCGAAGCGGGCGTCGCCGGCGAGGGCGCGGACGGGGAGCGCCTTAAAGCCGACCGCATGAGCGCCGACGAACGCGAGGGCAAGGTCGTCTTCGAGGGCAATGTCAGCATGCGGATCTTCCCGCGCAGGGCGGGCGACGGCGCCGGAGCCGCAGAAAACGAAGACAAGGGAGACGATCAATGAAAAAGGCGGGGGCCTTCAAGAAGGCGGGGGGCTTGAAAAAGGCGGGAGTCTGGGCGGCCGCGGCGATAGCGGTTTGCGGGGCGGCCGAAGCGCAGCTCGCCTCGATCGATAATGACGCGCCGATCGACATCACCGGCGACCGGCTGGAGGTTGAGAACGACGTCGCGACCTTCATCGGCAATGTCCGCGCGGTGCAGGGGCCGGCGATCCTCACCGCCGAGCGCCTCGTCGCCGACCTCGACGATAAGGGTTCGTTCACCAAGATCCACGCCGTCGGAACAGTGCGCTATTCGAACGGCAAGGAGGCGATCACCGGCGCGCGCGCGGTTTTCGACGACGTCAATCGCACCATCACGGTTTCGGAAAACGTCGTCGTCACGCAGGGCGAGCAGGTGATGACGGGCGGAGAACTCATCTATTGGGTCGACAGCGGCAAGATCTTGTTCACCGCGCCGTCCGGCAAACGCATCCGGGGCATTTTTTATGCCAAAGGCGAGCCCGGCCAGTCCTGATTTCATCAAGTTTTAAAGAGAAGTCCCGCTAGATGCCCGAAGCCATGAATCTCGAAACCGCATCCCCCGTCGCGCAACCAAAGCGCGCGCCCCAGCGCCCGACGGTCGTCGAGGGCGGCGGCGGCCTCTTTGCGGAAAATCTCGGCAAGACCTTCAAACGCCGCCCCGTGGTGCGCGGCGTTTCGATGAGCGTCCGCCGGGGCGAAGTCGTCGGGCTTCTGGGCCCCAACGGCGCCGGCAAGACGACGTGTTTCTACATGATCACCGGCCTCATCCCGGTCGATTTCGGCTCGATCAGCATCGACGGCGTCGACGTGACCCGGCTGCCGATGTATCAGCGCGCGCGCCTGGGGCTCGGCTACCTGCCGCAGGAAGCCTCGATCTTCCGGGGGCTGACGGTCGAGCAGAATCTCCGCGCCGTCGTCGAACTCGTCGAGAAGAACAAGGACCGCCAGCAGGCGCTGATCGACGACCTCCTCAACGAATTCAACATCACCCATATCCGCAAGGCGCCGGCGCTGGCGCTTTCCGGCGGCGAACGCCGGCGCGTCGAAATCGCGCGCGCCCTCGCCACCGGCCCCGCCTTCATGCTGCTCGACGAGCCCTTCGCCGGCATCGATCCGCTCGCCATCGCCGACATCCGCGAGCTCGTGATGCATCTCAAGGAACGCGGGCTCGGCGTCCTCATCACCGATCACAACGTGCGCGAAACGCTCGACATCATCGATCGCGCCTACATCATTCACGAAGGCGAAGTGCTCATCGAAGGCGCGCCCGGCGATATCGTCGGCGACAAGGACGTCCGCCGCGTTTATCTCGGCGATCGTTTCCAGATGTAGCGGGAAGGAAAACGGGGGCGGTGTGGCGTTAGCTCCAAGGCTTGAATTCCGGCAATCCCAAGCGCTCGTCATGACGCCGCAGCTGCAGCAGGCGATCAAGCTGCTGCAGCTCTCGAACCTCGAACTCGCGGAATTCGTCGAACAGCAGCTCGAAGAAAACCCGTTCCTGGAACGCGCGCCCGACACGGAAGAGGCGCCCGAGCGCGCGGAGCCCGCGCCGACGGAAGCGCGCGGCGACGGCGACGTCGCCGCCGTCGATCTTGACGGCGCCGGCGCGGCGGAGCGCGCGCAGGAAGCGATCGACCATTCGGGCGAGGACGGCGAGGACCGCGCGGGCGCGCCGTCCGATGGGCAGGACTACAAGTCAAACGAATGGGCGAATGCGGGTTCAGGCGGCGCGCACTCCTTCGACGATGACCAGGCTTTCGGCGAAACGCTGTCGCGCGGCGTCTCGTTGTGGGAGCATCTGAACGAGCAATTGCACGTCGCGACGCGCGATCCGCAGGAGCTTTTCATCGGCCAGTATCTCATCGATCTCATCGACGAGGCGGGCTATCTGCGCGAGACGGTCGACGCCGTGGCGGGCCGCCTCGGCGCCGACGCCGGCGACGTCGAGCGCGCGCTGAAGCTCATCCAGACCTTTGAGCCCTCGGGCGTCGGCGCGCGCGACATCAAGGAATGCCTCGCCCTCCAGCTCGCCGACCGCGACCGTCTCGATCCGGCGATGCGCGCCTTCATCGACAATATCGAATTGCTTGCGAAATCGGACCTTAAGGGCCTGATGCGCGTCACCGGCGCCGACGAGGAAGACATCCGCGACATGATCGCGGAAGTCAGGGCGCTGACGCCGAAGCCCGGCTACGCCTTCGGCTCCGATCCCGTTCAGGTCGTCACGCCCGATGTGATCGTCAAGAAAGCGCCCGACGGCGGCTGGAAGATCGAACTCAATTCCGAAACGCTGCCGAAGGTGCTGGTCAACCGCGTCTATCACGCGGAGGTCTCAAAGCTGAAATGCCGCGAAGACGACGCGCTGTTCGTCAGCGAGCAGTTCGCCAACGCCAACTGGCTCGTCAAAAGTCTCGACCAGCGCGCGCGCACGATTTTGAAGGTCGCGAGCGAAATCGTCCGCCAGCAGGACGCGTTTCTCGTCTACGGCGTCAAGCACCTGCGTCCGCTCAATCTGCGCGCGGTCGCCGACGCGATCTCCATGCATGAATCGACCGTGAGCCGCGTCACCGCGAACAAATATGTCGCGACGCCGCGCGGCATCTTCGAGCTGAAATATTTCTTCACCGCATCGATCGGGTCGAGCGAAGGCGGCGAGGCCCATTCGGCGGAGGCGGTGCGCTATCGCATTCGCGAATTGATCGGCGCCGAAACGCCGGACGCCGTGCTTTCCGACGACCGGATCGTCGATATCCTGCGCGGGGAGGGCGTCGACATCGCCCGCCGAACCGTCGCCAAATACCGGGAAACCATGAACATCGCCTCGTCGGTCGCACGCCGGCGCGCGGCCCTTCGACCGGCCATCTGACCGGCGCATTTTGCGCGTCAAGACCTTTGCTTCCGCCGGCCAAGGGCCGATATAGACAGGGCGTGGCCGCCCCCTCATCAACGGGCGCGCGGCGAGCCCGGCGAACGGAGGCGTCTTCCCATGGACATTCAGGTCAGCGGCAAGAACATCGAGCTCGGCGATGCGCTCCGCACCCATGTGAGCGAGCGCCTGTCCGACAGCGTCGAGAAATATTTCGGGCGCGGCGCCGATGCGGTGGTGTCCTTCGCCAAGGAGCGCCACCTCGTCGAATGCGAAATGACGGCGCATCTCTTTTCCGGCGTGTTTCTCGCCGCGCACGGCTCCGGCGGGGACGCCTACGCCGCGTTCGAGGAAGGTCTCGACAAGCTTGAGAAACGGGTCCGCCGCTACAAACGCCGGCTGAAGAACCATCATGTCAATGGGAAAGCGCCCTTGCCGGCGGAGGCCGCCGCCTATCGGCTTCTCGCGCCGCTGCCTGAGGAGGACGAGGGCGCGGCCGAACCGTCCGGCGACCCGACCCCGGTTGTGGTGGCCGAGCACGCGACCTCCCTGCGGGAAATGACGGTCGGCGCCGCCGTCATGCAGCTCGACCTTGCGGAAAGCCCGGCGATCGTCTTCAAGAACGCCGCCCATGGCCGCCTGAACGTCGTTTACCGCCGCCGGGACGGCCATATCGGCTGGATCGACCCCGCCCCCTGAGGGGGCGCCGGAGAATTGACTTTCATTAAGGATATTTCGTCGTAAAAGGTCGCCCCGCATCCGGTACAGGGATTGCAGGAGTTCATCTGGATTTTATGCCGCTTGTCGATTTGCTCTCCCCGAAGGCCGTCGTCCCAAGCCTGCACGCACGCTGCAAGCGCGAGGCGCTGGCGATGCTCGCCGAGCGCGCAGCGGCGCTGACGGGCGCCGACGCCGACGTCATTCGCGAGTCGCTGATGGAGCGCGAAAAACTCGGCTCGACCGGGGTCGGGCGCGGCGTCGCCATTCCCCATGGCAAGATCGAAGGCCTCGGGGCCATGACCGGCCTGCTCGCACGGCTCGACCAGCCGATCGATTTTGACGCCGTCGACGAACAGCCGGTCGACCTCATCTTCGTGCTGCTCGCCCCAGCCGACGCCTCGGCGGCGCATTTGAAGGCGCTCGCCAAAGTCTCGCGGCTCCTGCGCGACGAACGCGTGCGCGAAGCGCTGCGCGGCGCCGAAACGCCGGAAGCCCTTTTCGCGATCGCCGTCGAAAGCGAGCGCCCGCACGCGGCGTGACGCCGATTCCGCAGCGCCGCTCAACCCGGGCGAAAGCCGCGATCAGCAGCGATGGATTTGGTCGACAGTCGCGAATCGTCCGGCTGCGGACGAACGCCCCTAATGCACGCTGACGGGGTTCATCTCGTGCTGGCGCGCGGCGGCGAAGGCGAGCGCGCGGTCGCCGACGAGCGCGATGCGCTGGCCGTCGCTGGAGTGCACGGAGTAAAGCGTCGTGTCGGCGGGAATGTCGATCACGGCGCCGGTGTCGTCGTCGACAAGGTCGTCCTTGACCTCGGCGGCGAGAACGGTGCGGACATAGACGAGCTTCTTGCCGCCGAGCGCCGCGAGCTCGCGATCGCTGAGCGGAATTTTCGCTTCCGCGTCCTGCTGCCGGTTCGAAGCTTTGAGAGCAGCCATCGGCCTTAACCCCTTCTTTCCGCCGCGATCGGGATCGCCCCGTTCGCCATCAGGTCACAGAATGGCTAGCGAACCGTAAAGCCGGACGGCCAGCCACCCTAACCCGTTCTGAGACGTAGGGCTACAATATAACATTTCAATGATTAAAATGCGGCGGAACAGGCGCAGTCGCTAACCAAAGCGTGAGAGCGCCTCGGCGAACAGGGGCGGGTCGACATTCGCCCCCGAAAGCGTGATCGCGATCGTCCCTCCCGAAGGGCGCACCTTGCCATGGTAAACGGCCGCAAGCGCCGCCGCGCCGCCGGGCTCCAGCACCAGTTTCAGATATTTGAACGCCCAGGCGAGGGTTTCGAGCACTTCCTCGTCGGTGACCGAGAAGCCCTGGGTCACCCGCCGCTGGAGGATCGGAAAGGTCAGCGCGCCGGGGGAGGGAGAGGCGAGCGCGTCGCACACCGTCCGCGCCGACCGGTCGGCCTTCAGCCTTTCCCCGGCGCGGATCGACGCCCAGGTCTCGTCGAAGCCGGCGGGCTCGGCGATCATGATCGCGGTCGCCGGCGAGACTTCCTCAAGAATGACGGCGCAGCCGGCGGAGAGGCCGCCCCCGCCGCAACAGATGAGGAACGCGTCGAGCGTGACGCCGACAGCGGCCGCTTGCGCCGCGGCTTCGAGCGCGACCGTGCCCTGGCCCTCGATGGTGTCGACATGGTCGAAAGGCGGGGCGAGAGCGAGGCCGCGTTCGGCCGCGATCGCGCCGCCGATCGCCTCGCGATCCTCCGTATACCGATCGTAAAAGACGATCTCGCCGCCATAGGCCCTAACCTGCGCGACCTTGAGCGCCGGGGCGTCCTTCGGCATCACGATGACGCTGTTCGTTCCGTAAAGGCGCGCCGCCCGCGCGACGCCTTGCGCATGGTTGCCGGAGGAATAGGCGAGAACGCCGCGCGCGCGCTCTTCGGGCGAGAGGCGCGACAGCCGCGTCATCGCGCCGCGAAACTTGAAGGAGCCGGCGTGCTGCAGCGATTCCGCCTTCATCAGCACCCGCCCGCCGGCGCGCGCGTTCAGCCATTCGTTTTCAAGAAGCGGCGTCAGGATCGCTGCGCCCTTGATGCGCGCCGCCGCGTCGCGAACGCCCGCCGCCGTCGCCGTCATGCGCTCTCGCCCTCGGCCGACAGGTAACGCCAGGCGACGGCGCTCGCCACATTGACGATGGCGTTGACGGCGATCGTCAGGACGAAGACCGCCGCCGCGGCGATCCAGAAGCCGGCTGACGCAGGGTCGAGCGAGGCTGCGAGCGCCTTCAGAAAAGCCGCCGTCGATGCGGGATCGTCCGCCTTGATGGCGAGCATGTCGCTCAAGACCGGCAGCGCCATCGGCAGCAGCAGGAGGGCGACAAGCGGCAGGACCACAAGGCCGATCAGGATCCAGTAGGCCGCGAGCGCCAGCCAGTCGCGGCGCGTCGCGGCGAAAGCCTCGCCGAAGCCGAGCGTCCGTGTCGCGATCACGGCGGGAAAGAGCGTCGACAGGCGCACCTGAAACCACGCGGTGATCAAATTCACCGCGAGGGCGCCGACGCTCCGCGCCGCGCCGGCGGCGCCCAGCAGCATGAACACGGCGGCAAGAACGCCGACCACCAGTTCGCCGACGACGGAAATGACGACGATCATCAGATTGAGCAGAAAATTCGACGCCATGATGCGCGTCTCGTCGGCGCCGTAATTGAGATAAAAGGGCGCCGCCTGCTGTTCGCCGCGAATGATGTGACGCAGGCTTGCGACCGTCAGCATCGGAAAGAAAATAAACCCGGAAACGACGTACCAGATCAACGATCCGCCGAAGGATGCGAAGGCGGCCGTCGCCGCTTCAGGCGCAGGGTTGGGGCCGAGAAGGATCATGCCGCTGAGCCCGGCGAAGAGCTTCGGCGCGGCGTAAAGCTGCAATCCGGTCATGATGAGCGCGGGCAGCCACATCGCTCTCAAAAGGAGCGGCCAGTGCCCGGCGAGATAGGCGAAGGTCGCCGCAATCGCCTTCAAGATGCGAAAATTCATGAAACCCCTTGGGCCGAAAAAAAAGCGCCGCGACCATGCGCCAGATCGCGACAACGGTCAAAGCGGCTTGCGGACGAAGGGGGCGTTCCTATATCCCGCGGCGGCAATGGGGCGGGACTCACGTGAAGAAGCGCTTTGGACTGATCGTCGCCGTCGTCATCGCAATCGCGGTCGCCGTGTCCGTCTCCGCTCGCAACCGCTCGCCGTCGATCGAGCAGTCGGCAACGGGCGCGCCGCGCGTCATCGCCGCCTCGTTCACCTCCGCCTGGTGTTCCTCCTGCCGCATTCTCGAACCGCGTCTCGCCGAAGCGATGCCGGCGTTCAAGAGCGCCGCGATCGAGTTCGTCGAGTTTGATTTCACCTTCGGCGAGACGGAGGCGCTCGCCGCGCGCGCGGCCGAGCAAGGCCTGACCCGGCTCTACGACGCCAACAAGGGCGCGACAGGCTTCACGGTGCTGGTCGACGCCCGCTCGGGGGAGATCATCGACACGCTGACGATGCATTTCTCGGTCGCAGACATCAAGGGCGCGCTGAAGCGCGCGCTGGCGATCGCTTCGCATACAGATGAAACAGCCGGCTCCCGCGCCGCGACCTGACGCGCCCGCCGATTTCGCTTGCGCGCCCGCTTCTTTTGAGGCATCATTTTTTCCGTTCCGAGGGGCGTCCCGCCTGTCGCCAATGGACGACGGCTCGTGCGACGCGCAACCTCTCCGGCCGCCCGCGGGGTGAAAGCTCCGATGCGCGGCGAAGAGAGCACTACGCGCCAGGGAGCAAGGGCGTTAAGGGACTGAGAAGCACCCTTCGAACCTGATCCGGGTCATGCCGGCGTTAGGGACGGAACGGCTTGATTTTCGTCTCGCGCTTAAAATCCGCGAAACGAAACAGGAAAGTCGGCTTCTTCACCGCCGGGCCCCAAACGCGTATGCGACGGTGGAGAAGGCGACGTTCCGCAAGGCAGATGGCGGCGTAGCGGAAGTTTGAGCCGGCGGAGCGTGCGTGGGTTGCGCGCCGTTTGCGTGCGTGCGCTGCGTCCCTGGTCCGGCTTGATTTGCGTGTCGGCGTGCGGCGAGACTGGGCCCGCCGCTGAACGGGTCGCCGCGCAATCGTGACCGCCGGAATTCGCATTTCAATCGCGCTCGTCGCCGCAACGACGCCTCTTGCCGCCCACGCCGCCTGTCGCGAGGAGACGGCCGGCGCGGCGCGCTACGCCGTCTGCGCCTTCGATCCGCAAACGGATGATATCCGCCTGTTCCTCAAGGGCGCGGACGGCGCGCCCTATGCGGAATTCTCGCGTCTTCGTTCCGCCGTCGAAGCGCGAGGGCAAACGCTGCTCTTCGCGATGAACGCCGGCATGTACCACAAGGACCGGACGCCGGTCGGGCTCTATGTCGAGAACGGCGTCGAGCTGAAAAAGATTTCGACGAAGGACGGGCCCGGCAATTTTCACCTGCTGCCCAACGGGGTTTTCTGGGTCTGGGCGGAGGACGGCTATCGCGGGGCGCATGTGCGCGAGACGGCCGTTTACCTGAAGGCGGCCCATGACGTCATCGCCTACGCCACGCAGTCCGGGCCGATGCTCGTCATCGACGGCGCGATCCATCCGAAATTCCTCATTGACGCGACATCGCGAAAGCGCCGTAACGGCGTCGGCGTCCGCGCGGACGGCGCCGTCGTCTTCGCGATCAGCGACACGGCCGTCACCTTCCACGAATTCGCGACATATTTCCGCGACACGCTGAACTGTCCCAACGCCCTCTATCTCGACGGCACGATCAGCCGCCTCTACGCGCCCGACATCGGTCGCGACGAACCCGGCCTCGCCATGGGGCCGATCGTCGGGGTTATAGGCAAATCGCCCGAATAGCGCGCGTCACGCCGGCAGCGCCAGCACGCGGTCGATGTCCGCCGCGTCGTGGCGCTCCGGCAGTTGTTCGTTCGCTGCGCCCCAGGTTCGGTTGACGATCCGCCCACGGATGACCGCGGGGCGCGCGGCGATTTCCGCCGTCCAGCGTCGCAGGTGCCTGTACTCCTCAACGGCGAGAAACGTTCCGGCGTCGTTGTAGATCTTTCCCTGCGCCAGAACGCCGTACCACGGCCAGATCGCGATGTCGGCGACGGTGTAATCATCGCCCGCGATATAGCGGTTTTCAGCAAGGCGCCGGTCAAGGACGTCAAGCTGGCGCTTCACTTCCATCGCATAACGGTTGATCGGATATTCGAATTTCTCCGGCGCATAGGCGTAGAAATGCCCGAAGCCGCCGCCGAGGAAGGGCGCCGAGCCCATCTGCCAGAACAGCCAGCTAAGCGCTTCCGTGCGCTTTGCGCCGTCGCGCGCGAGGAAGGCGCCGAACTTGTCGGCGAGGTGGAGAAGAATCGCACCCGACTCGAACACGCGGATCCTTGAAGGCCCCGACTTGTCGATGAGCGCCGGAATTTTGGAGTTGGGGTTCACATCGACGAAGCCCGACCCGAACTGCTCGCCGTCCGAAATGTTGATCCGCCAGGCGTCGTATTCGGCGCCCTCGCCGCCGGCGGCGAGGAGCTCTTCGAACAGGATCGTCACCTTCACCCCGTTCGGCGTCGCCAGCGAATAAAGCTGGAAAGGGTGTTTGCCTTCAGGCAACGCCTTCTCATGCGTTGCGCCCGCGACCGGGCGGTTGATATTGGCGAATTGCCCGCCGCTGGCCTTGTCCCACGTCCACACTTTCGGCGGCGTCCAGCCCTTTTGCTCGCTCATCGCGTCCTCGTCGCTTCCGTTCGCGCCCCTATGTAGGCGCGCCGCGCGCGGGCGCGCTACACAACTCGGAGAGGCGAGAATTTCTGATTCCCCTTTCAGCGCCGCGGCGCGGCGGTTGGCGGGGGCGCCCTCGCATGCTAATTGAGGCACGCCGAGGGGCGCGGGCGTCACCCGCTGAGACTGCGTTCGGTCACGCAGGCACCCTTTGAACCTGTTCGGTTAAGACCGGCGTAGGGACGGAACTCAAGACGCAAGTTCTCGAACGCGCCGCTCGCGATGGAGCGTGACGATGAACAAGATGATCCCAGAGGCCGCGTTCAAGACGCCGGAAGTGACGACCGGGCCCTTGCCCGCTTCGCGCAAGGTCTATGTCGCGGGCGACATTTATCCCGACATCCGCGTTCCGGTGCGGGAGATCGACCTTCATCCGTCCGCGAACGAACCGCCGCTCCCCGTTTACGACGCCACCGGCCCTTACACCGACCCGGCCGTCACCATCGACGTCGAGGCGGGTCTTGCCCGCCCGCGAACGGCTTGGGTGATCCAGCGCGGCGGCGTCGAGGACTATGAAGGCCGCGACGTTCGTCCCGAAGACAATGGCGGCGCCAGCGGCAAGCATCTTGCCCGCGCTTTTCCGGTGAAGAACCGCCCGCTGCGCGCGCTCGCCGGCGCGCCCGTCACCCAACTCGAATACGCACGGGCCGGAATCATCACGAAGGAGATGGAATACGTCGCCATCCGCGAAAATCTCGGGCGCAAGAAGATGCTGGAGAATGCGGAGAAGGCGGTCGCCCTCGGCGAAAGTTTCGGCGCGGAAATTCCGCCCTTCATCACGCCCGAATTCGTGCGCGACGAGATCGCGCGGGGCCGCGCCATCATCCCGGCGAACATCAACCATGGCGAGCTGGAGCCGATGATCATCGGCCGCAATTTCCTCGTGAAGATCAACGCCAATATCGGCAATTCCGCCGTCGCCTCCTCGGTCGAAGAGGAGGTCGACAAGATGGTGTGGGCGATCCGCTGGGGCGCCGACACCGTCATGGACCTGTCGACGGGCCGCAACATCCACAACACGCGCGAATGGATCATCCGCAACAGCCCCGTCCCCATCGGCACGGTGCCGATCTATCAGGCGCTCGAAAAGGTCGGCGGCGTCGCGGAGGATCTGTCGTGGGAGGTCTATCGCGACACGCTGATCGAGCAGGCCGAGCAAGGCGTCGATTATTTCACCGTGCACGCCGGCGTGCGCCTGCCTTACATCCACCTCACCGCAAACCGCGTCACCGGCATCGTCTCCCGCGGCGGCTCCATCATGGCGAAATGGTGCCTCGCCCATCACAAGGAGAGCTTCCTCTACACGCATTTCGACGAGATCTGCGAGTTGATGCGCGCCTATGACGTGTCGTTCAGCCTCGGCGACGGATTGCGTCCCGGCTCGATCGCCGACGCCAATGACCGCGCGCAATTCGCCGAGCTCGAAACCCTCGGCGAGCTGACGAAGATTGCGTGGCGCCATGGCGTGCAGGTGATGATCGAAGGCCCCGGCCACGTGCCGATGCACAAGATCAAGATCAACATGGACAAGCAGCTGAAGGAATGCGGCGAGGCGCCGTTTTACACGCTGGGGCCGCTCACGACCGACATCGCGCCCGGCTATGATCACATAACGAGCGGCATCGGCGCCGCCATGATCGGCTGGTTCGGCACGGCGATGCTCTGCTACGTGACGCCGAAGGAACATCTGGGGCTTCCTGACCGCGACGACGTTAAAACGGGCGTCATCACCTACAAGCTCGCGGCGCATGCGGCCGATCTTGCGAAGGGGCACCCGGCCGCACAGCTGCGCGACGACGCGCTCTCCCGCGCACGCTTCGAATTCCGGTGGGAGGACCAGTTCAATCTCTCGCTCGACCCGGAAACGGCGCGCGACTTCCACGACAAGACCCTGCCCAAGGAGGCGCACAAGACAGCGCATTTCTGTTCGATGTGCGGGCCGAAATTCTGCTCGATGAAAATCACGGCGGACGTGCGCGAATACGCAGACGGATTGTCGGACAATGAGAAGAAGGATTTGGAGCGCCTGTCGAAAGAAGGCATGGCGGCGATGAGCGAAAAATACCGCGAGATGGGCGCGGAGCTTTATCTTGAGGCGGAGGCGGTGAAGAAGGCGAACGGGGCGCTCTGACTCGCCGTCATCCCGGGGCCGGCGAAGCCGGAACCCGGGATCCATCTTCCGAAACGCGCCTTTGCGCCCGCGGATAGGTCAGGAGATGGTCCCCGCGCTCGCGCGAAGACGCGCGCCCCCGGGGTGACGGCGTACGGGATGATCGAGCTTTAAACTTCGTGAGAACGACAAACAGGTTGTTGGAAATATGGGCGATCCATTGGTGCCGCCGCGTGCAGAATTAAAGCTAAATCTTTCGCAAGCGCTCGAAATAGCAAATGTCGGCGTCAGACGAGCAGCCGCATTCCTCAAAATTTCCACTACGATTGAAGCGACTCAGATTCCGGCGGACCTTTCGCTCGGTGGCACCGTGAACTTCTCATTTTGGCCAAATCCCATCACGGATGAAACCCGAGGCGACCTCCACAACGAGTACAGTGCGTGGATCGTTGGATCGTGCTTAAGAGAGCTAGACTCACATTTTGCGTTATTCTTGGACCGAATTCGCTGGCTCATAAAGCTATCCGAACTTCATGGAAAGACGCTTCATAGCTCCACGATAATCGAGCGTGACAAGAAATTTGTTCAAGATACGAATTCATTTCGGAAGGCCGAAAAGCTCGCGAAGTTAATTGGAGTTGATTTAAATGCGGCCGCCCTAGATAGCCTAAGCCGCGCGAGAAATGCCCTCACGCATGGCATTGGTAGGGTAAGGACACGAGATACGCACGACGGCAAATCCCTCATTGTTTCTTGGTTGGCCCACGAGTTGGTAATTCAGGACGGCGACCGAGAACTGCTGTTTCGTGATTTCCCGGCCGACACCTACCAAGTAACGTCTCCAGACGGAGCAAAGGTGTTTGCGAGGGTTTCGGAGCGGAAAGAAAAATTCGATGTCGGACAAAGAGTGTCGTTTTCCGAGCAGGACCTTGCTGAAATTTGTTTTTTCTACTCACAACAAGCGGCAATTTTTCACGATGCACTTTTGAAGCACCTTGAGCTGCTTGGGATACTTCAGATTAAGGACGAAAGATAAAACCACTAGAGGCGGAAGGCGAAAGGAAGTTTGGCTATGCGTTGTCCAATATGCCTTCTAATCGCGATTGCCGTCTCATCTCTCTCATTCGCGCCGCCCGCGCTCGCCGCCGAACCCGACGCCTTCACCGCCCAACAAACGCGCCTCCTCACTGAGGCCGAAGCGCGGCTCGCTGAAAACCC